>JBKQVI010000112.1:0-36856 GCA_052139985.1 Terriglobia bacterium | reverse complement strand
GCGCAAAAAACTGCCCGAGCGCCGCAAACCTCGTTAGCATGCAGCAACTTGCACGTAAAATGTCACTCCGACTCCATGGTGAACACCCGTTGCAAGCTACGGCGCTGGATGAGGCCGCAAAAGGCGTTGGCGAGAAAGCCCATGCCCTTGGCAGAAGCGCTTTTGGCGAGTCGCAATGGGTCCAATACTTCAAGACGGTCACTTGCCTTTAGACCGCAGTCACTCACCAACAAATGCCATCATATTTCCCTTTTTGGCTCCTGCGATCAGTTATCCTTGCGAAATCCACAAGAACCTGATCCTCGCTCAACCGGTCGGGCACGCTTCGGAAAGCCGGATCGTTGTTGCCGATCACAATCGTTTGGGCGTGATTCAGAACCGTATCGATGCCCTCCACCATGAGCCGGGAGATATGCGGAATACGGTTAAGGATGAAGTCCCGATTGGCGCCGACCAAACTCGCCAAGGTCACATTCTTGTCGAAGATACGGAGGTCGTATCCTTTACCGATGAGACGCTCGATGACTTCGATAACCGGGCTTTCGCGCAGATCGTCCGTTCCCGCCTTAAAGGTGAAGCCGAGAACACCTATCCGTTTGTGTCCTTTTTCCAAAATGAGCTGAAGGCCCCGTGCAATCTGCATCTCATTGCTTGGCAGGATGGAAGTTATGATCGGCAGCTCCAAATCGCGCATTTTGGCCTGATAGGTCAACGCCCGGAGATCCTTGGGCAAACAGGAGCCGCCGAAGGCAAAACCGGGCCGAAGGTAAGCGGAAGAGATGTTCAGCTTTTCATCCCGGCAGAAGATCGTCATCGCCTTGTGCGCGTCGATGTTGAAGGACTTGCAGAGATTGCCAATTTCATTGGCGAAGCCGATTTTGAGCGCATGCCAGCAGTTATCAATATACTTCACCATTTCGGCCGTATCTAGATCCGTCCTGATGAGCGGCGCATCGAGTTTTGCGTAAAGCCCTGCGAGCTTGTCGCCTCCGGACTCGTCCAACTCTCCGATTACCGTCTTGGGCGGGCAGTGAAAATCCCGCACCGCCGAACCCTCGCGCAAAAACTCGGGATTGTGGCAGACGTCGAAATCCGCCCCGGATTTCTTCCCGGAGGATTCTTCGAGGATGGGGATCACGATCTTTTGCATGGTTCCAGGCAAGATGGTGCTGCGGACGACAACTAGGTGCCTTGAGGCTTTTTCTTTGAGCGCTTCGCCGATTTGTTCGCAAATGCGCCGAATGTACCTCAGGTCAAGGTTACCATTGGGCTGACTGGGAGTTCCGACGCAAATAAAAGACAGTTCCGTTTCCCGGATGGCTTCGGTCGGGTCGCTCGTGGCGTGCAACCGGCCCGCTTGGGTCGTCGATGCAACGATCTCACCAATGTCCGCTTCGATGATGGGAGACCGGCCCTTATTTACCAGATCGACCTTGGTTTTGATTGGATCGACACCAATGACCTCATGACCGTCCGAAGCAAAGCATCCTGCTGACACCGTGCCGACATAACCCAACCCGAAAACGCTGATCTTCAAGATTCGTTCCTTTCCGTTACAACCCGCAGAATCCCCAATGTATCCGACAAAATAGACAGGGTATGGCCTGCCGACCAACTGTTGTTCCCCATCCTACTTGATTTTTTCGTTGCGAGCGCAAGAACTACGCAATAACGACTGGAGGTCGCGAGTTCCGTCGGAAGGTTGGGTAAGTCTAGCTGGCGGAAGTTGCTCGTGCCTGTTTTGTGCTCCCGCGTGGGAATTGGGGATGGGAGGATTGATCGGAGGCAGAACCAACGGCGCGGGTGCGTGGACGGTGCACCGTGATTCACTGCGGGCCTCGGCTTGGCGAGCCCCACGCGGCCTTTGCATGCGTGAGGAAGATGGCACCCTAAAGCTGAGCGGTTCGTTCAGATTATGGTGACGCCCCTCCAGCAACTGCTTGTCAAACGGATAAAAAGTCCGTAAAGTGGGGCCACGGGTTCATTTACAGGAGCCTACCGCATGGCAACAAATCCAGCCGACAACCGGTATGAGGCTTTCATTTCCTATTCCCATGTGGCGGATGGCAATCTTGCACCCCAACTGCAATCCGCGCTGCACGGATTTGCCAAGCCTTGGTACCGCCTGCGCGCCATCCGCGTGTTCCGCGACAAGACCAGCCTGTCCGCCACCCCGTCGCTCTGGCCCTCCATTGAGGCGGCACTGCGTAATTCCAAATTCCTGCTTTTTCTGGCGTCGCCGGATGCGGCGAAATCGCATTGGGTGAACAAGGAAATCGAGACTTTTCTCCAGCTTGCCGGCCCCAAGCGGCTTCTTATCGTACTCACTGAAGGAGAACTCGAGTGGAACGAAGCAACCGCCGATTTCGACTGGCGCCGGACCAACGCCTTCCCGCAGCTCGGCCGGCCGGTGTTTGAGGAGGAACCCCTGTGGGTAGACCTGCGGGCGCTGCGAGGCGCGGAGAGTGTAAGCCTGCGCAACCCTGATTTCCGAGATGCTGTCGCTCGCTTGTCCTCCGCCGTGCGCGACATCCCGACTGACCAACTGATCGGAGAAGATATTCGCCAGCATCGGAAGACGATGCGATTGCTGTGGTCGGCCCTGGCGCTCTTTGCGGTGCTCGCCGGCGGTTTGGCCCTTGCCGGATTCTACTCCTATCGCAAAGGCGTCGAGGCCTATAACAGCGGAGTGGCTGCGCAAGCGGCGGCCAGGCGCACGCGCTCTGAATTCATGGTTTCGGCCGCCACGACCTTGGAAAACGATGACCCTCTCACTTCCGCGCTGGTCCTTTCTGAGCTCGATGACAGTTATCAGTCTGACCGGGCATTGGCGCTGCTCCGGCGCGTCGCCAACGAATTGCCCGTCGCGGTGCTTCCAGGGATCGATCCGAAGTTCAGCGCTGACGGCAGCCGCGTCCTTACCTTTCCCAACGATGCCAAGACCGTGCTGCTGTGGAGCGTAGACGCTCTCGAGAAACCCCTGATACTCACTGGACACGGTGGATCGATCATCGATGCCGCAGTTGACGGGCAGGGGCGCCGGGTTGCAATTGCCTCTGACGACCACACCGTCACGGTTTGGGATATCGACAGCGGCCGGGAAGTGGCTGCCATCAATGGCTACGCACCTACCTATGCGGACTAGTCGCGCTGTCAGTCCGGCAGGAGGTCGTGGCTTACGATAGTCATACGCTTAGGTCGTCAGGTTATTTCGGTCCCGAAATGGAAGTAAGCCGGCAGCCCACCCGCCGTTTTCCCTCCGGAAGCGGCAGGGAGTAAATACGCTGTAGGGCGAGTTCGCCTCCCGGAAGGATGGGAACCTGTAGGAGCGCTTGAAAGGTCTCGGGCAATTCCGTTTGGTCAATCAAAATACCAACGCCCGCGCGGCTTGCGTCCAACACCTTAATTGCGCAGCTTCTCCCCGCGACCCGGACAATGCCCAGTGCCGGTGTTCCGTCCAGGCGAATGCGTTCGAACTTCCGGCCGTCGAAGCCGCCTTCCGGAATCGATCCTGTTTGTCCCGCCTCCGCGGCAACTGTCGCCGACGTATAGGAGAGAGGTCGATGAAGGGCTGAAGGAGCCGGATCGACTATGACTTGGCGAACTGGCGCTTCGGGCCGCGTGGCACCCAGAGGCGCGGAAGCAGTGCCACCCGCTAACCGGTCGTCGGCCTTCTGCTTGTTTGCATAGAGGCCACGGTCAGCAGCAGCCAACAAACCGGTCGCGTCATGTCCGTCTGCAGGAAAGATGGAAATTCCATAATCAATCCCGACTGGCGTGTCCGGTGCGATTGAACGGGCGTATCCTTCAAACTCTCGCGAGATTCTTTCAGCCAGCACTTCGGAGCCGGGCCGGTCGGCCTGCGGAAGCAGGATTGCAAACTCGTCGCCGCCAATCCGGCATGCAATATCAGACCCGCGAACGGTTTCGAGGCTAGCGCGGGCAACACTGCGCAACATTTCGTCTCCTGTTGCATGCCCGTAAGTATCGTTGACGGTTTTGAATTTGTGGATATCGAACAAGAGAAGTGCAAACGGAAGCCCATAGCGGGTCGAACGGCCGATCTCTTGATCCAGATACTCGTCGAACATGCGGCGATTGTTCAGGCCCGTGAGTGCATCCGTCGCAGCGTCGTAACGCAGTTTCTTGAGATCCTCATACTCCATGAGCACGGGGTTTTGCAAAACGCCGAGTTCCTCGAAATAGACCAGCACCGCGGTCCGAAGCGTCACCGGTTGTCCGAGTTTTGCAGCCCATTGGTTTTGGCGAGCGCGGATGCCCTCCCAATAGTTTACGCTCTCTTCCTCCGAAACTTCTCGGCCGACCAGGCTCTGGAAGAACTTTTGGAGGAATGCGCCGCGCGCGCCCACATCAAGCTGCTGCAAAGCGTCATGGACAAGATCAAGCCAATACTCCGGTATTCCCTCGTTACCCTGGGACATAGTGCCTTCCTAATCTGGAATGTCTTTTATCAGAAGCCCCGTTTGACGGCCAGATATGGAACAAGGCCAAGCTCCATAAGGCCGGGCAACAGGTCGGTTCGACTAAACACGGATTCGACATGAAACCCCACGAGCGATCTCACATACTCGCGCCAGTTCTGGCGGCCCTCGGCGATCTCCACGATGCCCGTCGGCAGGTCCGTAACAAGCCGGATCCACCTGACCCCGGCGCGGCCGCGAGCTTGCTTTACCGTCTCCCCCATTTGGTCGGCAAAGAGCATATAAGGAAAATCCACCCCGGCGCCCAGGCCGAGCGTGTGATAGCCCCAGGTGCGCCCGTTGACGTCGAGCAGTTTGTATTTTTGATCGCGCGGATCGAGCTTATATTCGAGTTCCACAAGCCCGTAGTAGTTTATCCCTCGAAGAAAACGCAATGACGGAGCCTCCAGATCCGGCAGGTCAATGGTCTCAACGTACGTGCTTGAACGCCCGAATTCCGGCGGATGCTGGCGAGTCCTGCGTACCACCATACTTCCAAGCGCCTGGCCCTCCTTGTAAAAGGCACAGTAGGCGAACTGCTGGCGGCCATCACCCGGAATCAAACTCTGCACCATCACCTCGCCCGGCCCCACCAGCGCGGCGGCGGATTGAAACATCTCCCGCAATTCTATGCGGCTGTTGGCGCGCCATGCCTTGGCCTTGGTGGCATAGATAAAGTGCTCTTTAATGGCAGGTTTGAGAACGAAGGGCGGTTCCGAATCAATCCTCGCCAGCTCTTCGATGTCTTTCAGGTACCAAGTGGCGGGTGTAGGCACACCCAGTTCCTCCGCCCGCCTGTAAGTATTGCGCTTGTCCCACACCCACTGCACCGTATCCCAAGCCGGCGTCGGCACTCGGAAAAACTCGGCCAACGATGATCGGTAGCGTGAGAGGGCGGCAACCGTTTCGTCCCGAGTCGGATAAAGCACCCAGCCGCGGAGATTCAACCGATGGCCGATCTCCAGGAGTTGATCGACCGTCTGCTTCTCGTCGCGAAGACTCGCCACCTTTACTGCGTGGGTTGTGTACTTGGAAAAACGCGCGATAGAGCGCTCGTCGTCAATAACGCAGACGGGTATCTTCCGTTGGCCGAGACTGCGCACAATCCCGAGGCCTTGGTAATCGCCGCCAATCACCACCGCACCTACACCCGGACCCGTCCATCCAGCCTGCTGAGCGGCGGTTTCGGAGGACTTAGCCACGGGCATCGTCATAAGAGTTCCTCAACTCCGTGGTGTGCTGAAATCCTTCCCCGTAATGCAGCGGAGCAGCGCGGGCGAAACATAGCGTGTCCCCGAGACAAATTGCATTAGGGGGCCAAACGTCCAAGCGGCGGGCGCGCCTACAATGTGCAAGCCTGGCACTGACGTTTCGAGGCCTGCTTTGAGCAGTGGGAATCCGTTGATGCGGCGAATGGATTCGAGAAGTTCCGGCGCCAGGAAGTCATACTTGGAGATGTCAATCTTGTACCCAGTACCGAGAAGAATATGGTCAACCGTCCGCTCGCTCCCGTCGTGCAAGCGTACCTTCACCTGCTCGCCCACTTCAGATGCCGAAACAACCGACGATCCCAGGCGAATCGGGACGTCTTTGAGCCGATTCACCAACCAGCGCGCCCCGGCCGGCCTGGTAGCCCGCAGGCGCAGCTTGTCTTGCAACACACGAGGCAAGCGCCGCACCAGGTCGGGCCGCGCAAGCAGTTGACTGAGGCCCGCGGGCCCAACATCCGTGGGTGCGTAAAGCAGCTCCTTGGTGAACTTCCCTAACCTGTAATGGAGGGTCTTGGAAGCCCAACCCTGGAGCCAGTGGATTCGTGGTGACTTGGCAACGATCTCGACTTCCGCGTGGGCTTCATGGAGGAGTGCACCGGATTCGAGAGCACTCTGCCCCCCTCCAAGGACCAGAACGCGCTTACGGGCGAACTTCTGGAAGTCGCGATGTTCTGAGGTATGCGACGCGAGCGAGGCGGGAAGACGGTCGAACTCCTGGGGCCGTTTGGCAAACCTACCGATACCCGCAGCGATGACCACACGCCGCGAGGCAATCGGCTCACCCTGCGCGAGGTGGAGACAAAAGCCCATTGGCGCGGGCTCGATCCGGGTAACTTTGCGTTGATCTACCTCAGGCACCGCTTGGCATTGAAACCATCGGCCATACTGGATGAAGTGGTGGAGAGGAACGGGAGTGGAGAATTGGTGGCCTCTTGCTGCCTGGTATGCTTCGAGGGTCAACGCCCCATTCGGGTCCGCAATATGCGTGGCCGTCCAAGCCGACCGGAGAAACATGCCGACCGGCATATTGAGGCCCCAGAAGGACATCGGCTCGCCGAACACACGTACTTCCAGACCTTTTATCGTCCGAAGATGGGCGGCGGCAGAAAGGCCGTAAGGGCCGGCACCGACAATTGCGACGTCACACGTTGTCATGGGGGACTCTTTGCGCCTTGGAGTCTTTGCTTGAGATTGTCTATTTTTTCACAGCGCCGTGAACTGTGGGTTAGAACCTACCGGAGATGTGTCTAGCTGTCCAGGCTGTAGGTCATTTTCTCACCTTTGACAGAAGCGTATCCAACGCGGGCCCGTTCACTGCACTCGCCCTCAACTCTCCACTTGCCATCATCAAGAACGAGTTCCATTTTGCTCCGGGCACGCCACCACGCGGCCGCATCCCGTGGTAAGGGTGTCCAGATTTGCCCGCTTGACCGTAATTCGGCCAGGTGAACCAGCAATGCTCTATAAGTGGCCTGTGCCTTACGTTCCATGATGTAATCGGGGTGGACGATGACACTGATTAAGCCATAGTTGGCCAAGACCTTTGCGATTTGCTTCTTCCAGAGGTCAATGGAGTAATCAGCCAAAATATTGAAGAGGGTATAATCCTGGGAGCAGGTAACCGGAAGTTCAATGATTTTCCCAATGAAGTATGGCATGACGCTGCAGCAGCCGCCCCTTTGGGGATCCAGATGCGCCACATTGGGAATCGACATGTCGTAAGAAAACTCGAAAGCGTCAAACCAGTCCGCATTGCGATAGAGAATGCCGGAGCGAAACCCTTCGGCTCCGAATTCCCGAATGTAGTCGTTGATGCGTTCGGCGCGCCGCAGGAACTCCCCATGCTCTGCGTACAGGCGGCCATCGTGCTTCAGATCGTGAACATTAACCTCGAACCCGCGGCTAATGATGCTTTGTAAGTAACTCTTGGAAACAGAATATCTGTTCTCCGGCACGACCTGGAAAGAGCTGTAAAATCCAAAAGATTCATCCAAGTCCATTAAGCGACCGCAAAAGTCCCTGCCCGTAGGGCCCTCGACATCGTGGGTCACAATTGCACAGCTTCTGAAGTTATCCGGCCAAAACCAGATGAAGGGCACTTTCTCTGCGCCTTGGGCCCGCATCGTCAAGGCCAACAACTTCTGGTGAAGGCGGTCCACGGTGATGTCCACCGGCCAGGCAGGAAAACGGATCGAGTCCCAATCTCTCAGCCGCGCCTTTTGCAGGTGCCGGCGTATGGGCACGGAAAGGTATGGCCGCAACAGATAATAGGCTTTTCGCAAGAAGGCATTGGCTACATTCCCCTCTTCGCGAAAGTGCGCCGAATAGCGCTCGCGCCGCAAATTCTCAATGACCTCGCTGGCGTCGAAGGGAAGCCTCACACCCGCCGTTTCCACCTCCACTTGATCGAGAACGTCAACCAGCTCACCGTCGGGATTGCCAGCGGCATCCGTATGCGAGAGGCGCCCGTAACAAAGTATGTCTTTGCCAAATTGAAAGAATCCCCGTCGATGGACTGACTGAGGTACTGCAAGAAATTGGAGGAGATTCGGCGGACAGCGGTAGTAGTCGGCCAACACTTGGTTGGCCGCTTTTATCCCGTCACTAGTACCCGACGCAGTTTTGCGGGAACCCGGTAGTCTCTCAACCTCTCTGGTCAAATTAGCCGCACCGTCGTCCAAGACTTCCCCTATCCCATCTGCTGCAGCAACACCCTTATCGTGCTGCACGGTAAAAATGCCCTACCGGCCCTAGCATACCATTCGAGGATACTTACTAACTACAATTGAGCCTTCCGTTTATCGCGTGGATGCTTGACATCCCGGGAGCGCGATTCAACGATTGACCCTACCAACCCCCAGACCTTGAGTTTGCAGGCGAACCGTCGCTCGGGCGGAACCGCGGTCATCCATCGCAGAGTCCAGACGGCAAGCCGACGAAAAAGGTATAGTGGAATCCCAGCGACGAACCACTTCGTGTCGGCCGGAATCCCGAATTCCCGAAGATCCGCGCGAGCTTTGCCGAACCACCAAGCCAGGAAGTACTCTTTACGAAGCCGGCTGTCTGGCACCGAATGATAGACGACGGCAGATGGTTCGTAACGCAACCGCTCTCCCGCGGACTGCAATCGGCTGCCGAACTCTGTATCCTCGCTGCGAATCTCGCTGCCGGGGCATGGACCCAAGTCGGTTCGAAAGCCTCCGTGCTTTTCAAACATCTCTTTTCGAAACGCCATGTTGTTGCCGAAAGGGGGCTCGGCGAGTTGACCGGCCTCGTGGCCGAAGTCAAAAAGGGCTAAGGGTGCCCGCGCGTACTCCTCCTTGAGCGAAAGCCAGCGCGGAACCGGGATGGTACGGTCGGGAAGAACGCGACCTCCGGCCCCAACCCAGTCGTTCTCATGCAAATGGGCGGTCAGATTCTCCAGCCACGTCGGCTCAAGGGTCACGTCGTCATCGGTGAACGCCAAGATATCGCCGCGCGCCTCCCGGATCCCGGCGTTGAGGGCGTGCGATTTGCCCTGTTGGGGCTCAAACAAGTAACGAAAGCGTTCGCCGTAGCGGCGAGAGAAAGCTTCCACGACCTCCCGGGTCCGATCGCGCGAATTGTTATCCACCACCAGGACTTCCCACTCCACCAGCTCGGGCAGCCTCAGTGCAGCGGCACTATCGAGAGCTTTAGCCAAGCCTTCGCAGCGGTTGTAGGTGCACAAAATGACGGTGATCTTCATTCTCTTACATCAGTGGTGCATTTCTTTCACCCACGGCATTCTTAGTTTGCCTTCGGGACTGCATCGTGTTCCAGTTTTTGGGTACCGAATGAACGGCGATAAACTTCCACGATTTCCCCCGCCGTCATCCACACCCAACCCTGGCAGTAGAATCTCCGCTGCGGTTCCCAGGCCAAGGCCCATCGAAAGATCCTTCCCACCAGCAGCATTCCCATTTTGGAAATAGTGAGGTAGTGCCGTGGGATTCTCCAAATATCGGGCCGTCTCGCCATCTCCCGAACTGCGGCTCGTCCGTGGTCAAACCAAAACGCGAGCAGATACTTTTTCGTGAGGCGGTTCTCCGGCACGTCGTGGTACACAACAGCCGACGGTTCATACCGCAGGCGTTCCCCGGCCGATAGGACCCGGCGGCCAAACTCGGTATCCTCGTTGCGAATCTCGCTGCCAGGGCTGGGACCCATATCGGTACGAAAACCCCCGTACCTTTCAAACACTTCCTTTCGAAATGCCATATTGGTGCCGAACGGAGGTTGGTCAAGTGCCTGCGCCTGATCCCCCAAGTCGAAAAGGGCAAGCATGCCCCCCACGTTGTACGGGCCATCGAGCGGCAGCCAAGGCGGAGGCGAGAAGGTGTGGGATGGCACGATGCGTCCTCCCGCGCCGGCCCACTCGCCATTGTTCAAATGTGCGGTCAGATTCCCCATCCACGTCGAATCGACGGTAACGTCGTCGTCCATGAAGGCCAGCACATCGCCCCGTGCTTCTCGAATGCCCGCGTTGAGGGCATACGATTTTCCCTGTTGGGGCTCAAACAGATACCGGAAGCGGCCGGGGTAGCGCTGGCAGTACTCCTCCACCACTTCACGCGTCCGGTCACGCGAGTTGTTGTCCACGACCAGGATCTCCCACGCGACGGACTGGGGAAGCGTTGAGGCCGCAACGCTATCCAGCGCCTTCGCCAAGCTCATGGAGCGGTTATACGTACACAGAATTACGGTGATGTTCATTGCTTTGTGTCACTACGTCGCTCGCACCATGGCGTGAGCCGGTCTCCCGCGTTACCTCCAGGGTTCTGGTGCCGCGATTGACGGTAGATTTCCACTATCTGGCCGGCAAAATACCAAACGAAGGCCTTCAGGAAGAATCTTCGTTGAGGGTTCACGGCCAGCATCCACTGGCACGCCTTAAGGACAGTCCCCAAAATCCCTTTCGGAATGCTGAAGTAGTAACGAGGCATGCCCAGAATATCTGGCCGATGCCCAACTTCTCTGATCGCGGCTCGTCCGTAGTCGAACCACCATGCCAAAATGTATTCCTTGTTTACCCGATCCTGCGGAACTGGATGGTAGACCACAGCCGATGGCTCGTAACGCAAGCGCTCGCCCGCGGCCATTAACCGGCGGCCAAACTCGGTGTCCCCATTGCTCATCGTGTTGCCGCCGCAGCGATCTAAATCGATTCGAAACCCACCATGTTTCTCAAACATCTCCTTTCGAAAAGCCATATTGGCTCCGTAAGGAGCCCGGTTGAGTTCCTGCGGCTCGTCGCCTAAGTCGAAGACGGCGCAAAGTGCTCCCCCCAAGTTGTACGGCTCCTTGAATGACAGCCAACGCGGCGGCGAGAAACCCTGCCCCGGTAGGGTTCGTCCCCCGGCGCCGGCCCACTCGCCGTCCTGCAGGCATGCAGTTAAATTCTGTAGCCATTCCGGCTCGACCGTTACGTCATCATCCATGAAGGCGAGGACATAACCCCGGCCCTCTCGAATTCCGGCATTACGGGCGTATGACAGCCCTTGCTGGGGCTCAAACAGGTAGCGGAAGCGGCCGGGAAATCGTCGGCAGTAGTCCTCGACGACTTCACGCGTCCGGTCGCTAGAATTGTTGTCCACCACCAGGACTTCCCACTCAATCGACTCAGGAAGCCTTGATGCAGCAACGCTGTTCAGCGCCTTCGCCAAGATCGTGCAACGGTTATACGTGCACAGAATAACGGTGATCTTCATGACCTTGATTCACGACTTTGTTGGTGTTATCGACTCGCGAACACGACCTAGCCGGCGGACGCTTCTCCGGATCTTGCGGCGACGCAGGCTTTCAATCGTTCGCAGAAGATTGCAATGGGATCTTGCGGGACCTGGCTTTCAGCCCGTGCGCGTGCTGCTTGGCCCAGGGGCAGCCATTCCTTGCGCCGCTCCCACGCCCGATTCAGGGCATGGGTGAAGGACGACAGGGTGGCCGCTGGCGCGACAAACCCTGTTTCATCGTCAACGCATAGCTCCGCGCTGCCTCCGACATCCGTCACCACCGACGGCCGCCTGCACCACATCGCTTCGACCAAGGCCAGAGGTAGACCTTCGCAGCGTGAGGGGAGGACGAGCAAGTGGTTCCGTTCCCAGACTGCCCCGACATCGGCTACGTGACCGTGAAAGTGCACGTTATTCAGTTGAAGCATTCCGGCCATGCGGCGCAACGCCAATTCATCGGGGCCGGCTCCAAAAAAGTTCATTTCGATCGGACGGTCCCGCCATTCCGGGCGGACTAGAGTCTTCAACAACAAATCCTGGCCCTTGGCCGCCAGATCGATTCGGGCTACACAGGCTAGGCGCCACGCTCCACTTTCGTCCGGCCAGGCCGGATTGCACTCGGGCGAGACGTTGTAGGGATTCCACGCCACTTCCCCGTTTGGCAGCGGCTCACCCACCTGCAGGCGAAGTAGATCAAGATTACTGCGGGAGACACAGAAAACCTTTCGGGCGGCGGTGTAACTCGCCACGGCGTCATCGACAACCTCGTTGTGGAACCACCAAAGCTCGCTGTTGCATTGGACGATCATCACATAAGGTATCGCCGACTCCCGGCAAACTCTCGCCCAATCGAAGCCGCCGGCATTGTGCCCTTGAGAAATGACGACCAGATCGGGATTGAAACGCTTCAACCGGCCATAACTTCGGCGGCTGCTGCGGAAAAGCTCGTTCCAGATACTCCGGGCCAGCCCCTCTTGCCGCGAAGCGTGGGTTTCAAGCCTGATGCCCTGCTGCGCCAGCATCATGATCTTGTCCGACAGCCGCGGCCAGTACCCGACCGATGCCTGCACATCGTGGCCTGACCGTTTAAGCTGAATCGCAGCCCGGCTCCAGAGCTCCTCGCTTCCACCCCATGGCATGCCGTGCATGGTACTGATGAAGGCAAATTTCACCGCGAGTCGTGCTCCGGCGGGTTCGTCATAGGCTTAACTCGAAGAAGGCTCTCGAAAAATGCGGCGTCGAGTTTCAGACTTGTCCCGTTAGCGTAGTACTCGCGCGCATTCCGCAGGGCCTGCGTTTGTGCCTCTGCGTAGGCCTGCCGGTCCGTCAGGATTTTCCCGAGGGCGCAAAACGCGGCGTCGGGCAGCAAAGTTTGATCGGGGGAAAAACACGCCAAGTCGGCGGTCGTGTAGCCTCCGTCAGTCTCCAGAAAGACGGTCGGCAGGCCGCAGGCGGAGGCAACAGTAAGTACGCCACTGAATATTCCGACGACGGCGGACGAGCGCCGCAGATCGTCCTCCAGCGACCACGCAGGATGTGACAGCTCACAGCGGGTCGAATATTTTCGAACCAGGCTCTTACAGAGCTGGAAGTCCAGATTGCTCCAGTAGGGATGCGGCCGGATGACCAGCCGGAGCAGTGGCAGCTCCGCAGCCAGCAGTCTCTCCGCCAGTTGCAGCAGTGCCTGGCACTGACTTTCAAGGCCGTAAAAGTCGCCCGGCTCGGTGGGCACATCGACCATGAGCAACGTCTGGCGGGCAAATTGGTCGGGCAGAGCAGTCACCGTGTCGAAAAGGCAGCCGCCGTTGACGTATTCGACCGGCGGCTCCGGCATTCCCGCCGATTGAAAAAACCTGCGGTTCAATCGCGCCAGAAAGGACGCGGAGGACTGACCGAAAGCGACATACTTTGAAGCTGTGACCGGAACGTCCAAGGTATGGCCGACCACTCCCTGCTGAAACGTAATCACGGGCTTGCCTCGCTGCCGCGCCGTCCGGCAGACGGGGCTGCAAAGCGTATTCCAGTGGCAACGGACGACGACCGCGTCAAATTCCACGCACGGCGCCAGACGCTCCCATGCCTCAACAAAGGAAGCCGTGTGCTCGAAGCCAGATTCGACTTCCCGGCCGGGGCTTAGTCCATGCGGTTCAAGAATCTGAACCGTCTCCTCAAGAGCCAAGTGCCCGCGCATTCGGGCCGCCCTCCACCTCAGGCGTGCCTCCATCGGATTCAAGGGGGTGGCCGGATCAATGAAGGTTACCTGGCCGCTGCGCCCTCCGGCTGCCAATTGAGCATCCAATTCATCCCGGCAAGGAGCATCCACCGGCAGTAAACAAAGAACTTTGGCATCCGTCTGGGCCAGACCGAGAAGAGTACGGACAAGAAATCGGATTTCGGTTTCGCGGCGAAGGTGCGGTACGGGGCAAAAAAGCACATCGCCCTTGATTTTTCGGCGCGGGCGGAATCGGCTGACCTTGTCGGCCCCATGAATGGCCCAGGTGGCGAGCCGGCCGGAGGCGCGTCGATCGGAGGACCTGGCGCGGGGGCTGGTGAGCGTGTCCAACTGAAGCGGCAGGAAATAGTCCTGAAGACTAACGTCCTGGCGGTAAAGATGCTCTTGCATCTCTGAAAACGCCGCAAGCCGTCTCCCTGGCGAATGGAACAGGTCATGGATATCCATGGGGATCGGAACTAATGGTGCAGAGACCACATCAATGCGGTCAATAGATACGACTACCGCCGCGGATCACCTTACTCTTGCCGTTGCGTTCTGTTTGCCGAGGAGGCTCGCGATGCTCTCAATAACGTGGCCCTGAGCAGACGAGGTCAGTCCCACCGAGCACGGCAAACTGATCGCCTGCCCGTGGAGCGCGTCGGAATTCGGGCAAGCAGGGCTGCCGGCGGAGTTATGAGCCGGAGAGCGATGTAGCGGCTGCCAGAGCGGACGCGCCTGGATTTTCCGGGCCGCGAGCTCACGGAGAAGCTCACGCGAGCCGATGCCGGACTCTTTTTCATCGACCAGCACCGTATACATCCAGAAAGTGCTAGATGCCCATTCCGCCTCCTCCGGCAGACGGACCCCCGGGAGCGAGGCTAGTGATTCTTGATAGCGCTTCGCAATCTCGCGCTTCGCTTCCACAAACGTCTCGAGCTGTTCCATCTGCGCGCAACCCATCGCCGCCAGCAGATTCGTGAGGCGGTAGTTGTAGCCCACGGCGTTGTGCACGTATTCAATCGGATCGTCTTTCGCCTGCGTGGTCAGGTACCTGGCGCGCGCAGCCCATTCGGCATTATCGGTAACCAGCATCCCTCCGCCGCCAGTGGTGATGATCTTGTTCCCGTTGAAACTGAAGCAGCCCGCGTGCCCAAGGCTGCCGACGCTCTTCCCCCGATAGCGCGCCCCCAAGCCCTCGGTGGCGTCCTCGATCACCGGCAACGAGTATTTCGCCGCAACCGTCAGGATCGGGTCGAGATCGGCAGGGTGGCCGAGGATGTGGACTGGCAGGATGGCCTTCACCCGCCGGCCCGTCCGCTGGTTGCGCAGTACCCGACCGTCCCAACGGCAGCCTTTCTCGAGGAAATCAACCACTCTCGCCGCATCAATCTGCCAGTACTTGGGCTCGGCATCAATGAAAACCGGCCACGCGCCAACGTAGCGGATGGCGTTGGCCGGGGCGATGAAAGTCAGCGAGGAGACCACCACCTCATCGCCCGCCTGCGCGCCCGCCAGCAGCAGCGCGATGTGCAAAGCCGCGGTGCCGTTGACGGTGGCAATAGCATATTTCGTGCCGGCCCGCTCGGCCGTCATTCGCTCGAAGCGGTCAACGTAACTGCCGACCGACGAGACCCAGTTCGTGTCGAGACATTCCTTGACGTACTTCCACTCGTTCCCGCGAATCTCAGGCACGATCAAGGGCACAAAATCCGTGGGAGGCAGTGCGCCCGGAGCCAGCTTTTCCGTTGGATTCAATTCCGGTATCTCCCATCATCGAAGTTTCCGATAATGTTGCTCTGTACAAGATGCGCCACTTCTTCAATGCCTTGGGCGACTGTGCGGGTGGTCTTGAATCCGAGTTGGTCGGTGATGCGAGTGAACGACACACGGTAGTCCCGCGGATCTTCGTCCTTGTGCACGAACTCGATGACGGCATCGGGTGCATAAGGCTGGATCATTTCGACGAGCTGCTGCTTTTGGAAGTTCTGATCGGTGGCCCCTACGTTGAATACGTTACCCGAGACCTTCTCCGCCGGCGAAGTGAGAACCAAGTGAATGGCGCGGGCGGCGTCCCGAACATGTATGTAAGGCCGCCAGAATTGTTCACCAAACACCTTGAGCTGCTTCTTGGTCAACATCTCCATCGTGAATTCGTTTACCGTGAGATCGAATCGCATCCGCTGCGACACTCCAAAGATCGTCGCGAACCGCAGCGGCGTCGGGCACCATTTTCCCTCGTGACCACTCTGCAACAACGCCTTCTCCACAGCAACCTTCGTCTCGGCATAGAGGGACACCGGTCGCAACTCGGATTCCTCGTCCACGAATTGATTGGCATCCCGCATTTTTCCGTAGTTACTGCACGTGGAGGCAAACAGGAACCGACTGACTCCAGCCTGTTGACTTTCCTCGATGAGCGCGAACGAGCCTTCAAGATTGACGGCGCGCGCCCGATCCGGCTGGCGGGAGCAAGCGGGATCGCCAACGATAGCGGCCAGATGGACGACCGCATCGATTCCCGCAACGGCGGAACGCAGCTTGGCTCGGTCGCACATGTCGCCGCGGATGAACTCGAAGGCCGGGTGAGACCACACTCCGAGCAACGGTTCGCCGCCGTGCAAAAGGGCGTCCAGCACTCGGACACGGTGTCCGTCGGCCAGGAGCAGAGGCACCAAAGTGGATCCGATGTAGCCCGCACCGCCCGTCACTAGTATGTCCATGGTGTTATCGTTAGCTCAACTTTCTTCCGCGTAGCAAGTTCCTCTTGGCGTGGAGGCGAATACAAATCGCTCCACCCTTGGCGCTCAAAGTAGGTCGATCAGCCCCTTGGCCGCCCAGCGTTGAAGGTAGTCCAGAGTCGCTTCTTCCGGCAGACCGACGTGGTCAGCGACAGCCTTGACACTGACCGGGCGATCCAAAGCCGGCACAAAGTCCATCAGGCGCCGCATCCGCCGCCGCCGATCGGAGAGGGCATCCCCTAAGGCAATCTGTCCGTAGTCAACGTAAAGGTCGTATTGCGGATTGGACAGACAAATGTTGCCCTCGAATTTCTTCAGGACCATGGGTGAAGCTTCCAGCCGATCCACCGCACCCATCAGGGCGTCAACCGCTTCGTTGAGCAAAGCTTCCTGGATAATCTCAACGCTGTCCCGGCTGGAATGATACTCGGGATAGGGAAACCGTGAAAAGGAAATCATCGGGATGCCGTAATTTTCCCAGACATATTCGTCATTGACGATAACGCTTTCAAACGGTTCTGTGCGGTAGTGCAGACCTAGCTGGTCGAGGCTGGCTTTCAGGGCATGGAGAACGCTCACCATGCTCCGTCGGGATTCCTGGACCGCCAGCGGTGTGGCGGACCCCAGCATTTCCAGAAAGACGCCTTCCAGTATCCGGCTGCGCTCCGGCGGGTTCATTCCGGCGAGGTAAAGCTCCGACCCGATGATGCCCGGCGAGAGGACAAGAGAATGCGTGAACTTGGTTTTGCGACCCCGCAGGCGGCGCAGAACCTCCAAGCCTACCACGCAGCCGGCCACGCCGTCGTTGGCCGCGCCTGCATGGTCAAGGTTACCGCCGAGAACAATCGTGAAGTCGAGCGAGCCCGGGTGCTTGTATTCAAGAATCTTAACCGCCCCGGGGGATTCCGCCGTGCGGATCACGACTTCATAATCGCCCGGGACAAGCCGATCGAAGATCCGCTTCGGCAGGCAGAATCCCCAATCCCGGCTCCAACTCCGGAATTGCTGCCGGTAGTGGAACGGAATCGAGTCTTCGTCGCGGTAATCGTAATGAAGATGGTGTCGCAGTTCCTCCAGGCTCACCGTTCCGGCAAAGCTCTTCGAGAGCGCGATTACGCCCAGCGGATGGGCCGCACCGTCGTAAACCGTGCGGCCGTCTTTGACGATTCTGGCTTCCTCAACGTCCCACGAGGGAGGAATCACCCATCCATTGTGCTTGTGGGAACTCGGAACGGAGATGACGCGAAACGGAAGCACCTCGCAGAGATAGTCCACCGCCCGATCGTAGCCGAGCGAACAGACGGCCCGATTGAGCGGCGTCAGGTGCTGCAACATTTCCATCATGGTTTTCATGGAAGGGGCTAACTCGGCAAGTCGTTGGTGTCAATACGTGGCAGCGTCAGCCGATCGTCAAAATCAAGATCCGCGACGCGGGCTTCCACGGTGAATCCCAAGCGACACTGACGGTCCCGCAGGATTTGAAGGAGCGAGTCATTGAAGCCGCCATACGGATAACACAGGGTCCAATCGCCCCTTCCAATGCCCAGCTTCTGTAGGAAGTCAAGAGATCGATCGATTTCGACGGCCTGCGCTTCGGAAGAGAGATGGTTCAACCAGGCGTGAGCATATCCATGACTGCCAATGTGCATTCCCTGGCGCCGCAGGCAGGCGATTTGCTCCACCGACATGTACAACTCGCAGGCGAAAGCTGCCTCGTCGGAGGTGACGTGCTCGGCGAACAGCCGCCGTACGATTTCCGCGCGCACCGGCTGCGGCAGCTCACGTTGAAGGAGGCGCTTGAGCACGGTCACCTCGCGCGTATCGTAGCGATGCCGCTCGGTCACCGCCAGGAGGTAAGCCTCTTTGGTCTTGAGCGAATGTTCCGAGCGAAACTCCGCCAGCGAGGCGAACACCCGATCGAGCAGAGCCGCGGCATCGGGGACAGTCGCAAGGACAAACTGGATTTTGTTGACGTCCAATACTTTGTGCTCAAGAACGACCTGGGCAGGGGGGAAAAAGCATCCTCGGATTCCGCGCGCGTCCAGGAGGGGGAGCACATTTGCGAAGTGGTCGCTGTAGCCGTCGTCGAAAGTCAATAGAACGGGGTGCGGCGGCAGATCCTCCGCTCCGGGCGCCAAGGCCTCCAGCAACTCCTCTGCCGAGATCGGTGTGTACTGGGCTTGGATGTGGTCGAGCTGACGGCAGAAGCGCTCGATGGAAAGCCCCTTAATCGCCGGAAACCGGGACCGTTTGAGGTCTCGCACATAATGGTACATCACGATGGTAACTTGTCGGTTCATATTCGCACGTCGTAAGCCTGCAATCCCTTACATCGTGGATAGTCCATAGACGAGCGCTATTGGGCAGTGCTGCCCGGCACGGGGCTACCGGCTTCTTGGACATTTCGTCACTGTCGAGTGTAGCTCTTGGTGTCTTGGTTGGTACCTCGGGGCGTCGATCTCGTTCTCGACTGTCACCACAGAAAAAAGCTCGGTCACCACAGGGTAGTTCTCAGCCTTGCGCGGGGGCAAAATCACCCTCGACATCGCTTCGGTGCAGGGCCTCGGCCATTCTGTTCGCGCCTTTCCGCCCTCATCAGCCATCGTCACGGCCATCCGTTGCTCGCCGGGCTCAATTGAGAAAGACGATCCTTTTCTTGGAAAGGAAATTCCAGCAGGTCACAAGCGTCAAGCTGGCGCATTTCGCCAGCAGGTAGTTGATGCCCGCAACTCCCACAAGCACCCACATGGTGAGCTGGTTTAAGGACAGCCCTACGCCCGTGGTCACCATAAAAATGGTGAATTCAGGGACCTTGCCGAAGCGTCCCGCCAGAAAGACATATTTCACGCTCAAGAGATAATTCAGAGTTGACGCCGTCGTGAATGCCACTAACGCTGAAAGGAAGTAATTTCGATGTGCGAAATTAACCAACCCGTACAAAAGTCCGAAGTCGAGCGCGGCTGTGCAAGCGCCCATGACCCCAAAGCGGGTCAACTGTGTAGCCAAAGGCAATTGCCTAGCGGCTGCCGCCGATGGGGTTTCCATTTCAGCAGCCCCACAGCAGGCGCACGCGCAACTCCAGCAATTGGCGCAGGCAGCGTGACCCGATCTTGATCCACTTCCCCAATCCGCTGAGCGACTGTTCGCCGCCACGCCGTGGCAGGTGCTCTACCACGACCTCCCTGACCCGACACTTCATCTTCCGGCAAAGGATGGAGAGCATAACCATGGGGATGAACGAATCACGCGGGATGCGCGCCAGGACCTTCTGCATAACCGAGCGCCGCATCAGCTTGAAAGGACAGTTCGCGTCGCGAATCCAGAGTCCCCAAACGGCAAAGTTCGCCAGCCGCATGATGGTAGTAATGATGACACGCACGGGGCCGTCGGCGCGCGACGAACGTACACCCAGGACAAAATCGCTCGTCTCCCGCACCTCCCAAAGTCTCCAGAAGTCCGAAGGGAGGTGCTGCCGGTCGCTGTCGGTTTGGAACACCCAGTCTTGGGTAACGTAGTCGAAACCATACCGCAACGCCCTTCCATGCCCGCCGTTGCGCTCGGGAGTCAGCGGACGAAGGGCTGGGATTTCCCCCCTCAGCCGCGCTAGCACCTCGCCGGTCCCGTCCTTGCTGCAATCATTGACCACGATCAACTCCGCCCCGGGTATCCGAGAGATGACTTCCCCATACCATTCCCGCACCGTCTTTTCGACGATTTCTTCCTCGTTATAGGCGGGCATGACAATCGAAGCCATAAAGCGCACCTCCCGATCAGTGCGACCCCCTATTGGCAACCTCCGGGAACAAATAGGTCACCTCCGGGGTCCCGAAAGCCAAACGACTAACCAGTTCGACACCCTGCATCAAGGAGTGGTCCTGGTTGGACACTTCGTATTTCCATCCGCCGAAGCGTCCACGGCTATAGATGTTCAGCTTCTCCAGTTCAGCCAGAATCGACGGCACCAAACGGTCGCGGCCTAGAAACGGCGTTGGATAACCGTGGCAAGCGGAATGCATCCAGACGCTGGCGACTTCGTTTGGCGAACCGATGAGCTTCGTGGCCAAGAGTCCGCCCATCACAGAATCGAGCAGGCCGGCGCGGTCCACCGCCTTGTAGGGCGACTCCGAGACCTCGACCATCAATGACCAGAACCGAGTGATGTCGGGCACGTTGTGGGGCGAGTAATTTGAGAAGACCGTGGCCCGGTAAAAAGAACAATTGTCTTCCGGAAAGTAGATCCAGCACTTGCTTTTCAAGTGCGGCGGCGGGGCCCCTTTCAGACCGATCCCCACGACGTGTACGGTGGAGTGCCGGAACTTTTGAACGCACGTTTTCAGCGATTCGACATCGGCCAGAGAGATCAGGACGTCCAGCGGGATGGTCGAAATCAGCCGATCGTACTTTTCCTGAGAGCCGTCTTCAAAATGGACCATCCGCTTCGCCGTCTCGATACGCACGCAGCGATGGTTGGGCCGGAAAACGCCTTCCGGCAGACGGCTGGCGAGAGTTCTCCAAATCTGCCCCGTCCCACCTCGCAGCGGAAAGCGAAAGCGATTGTTGGGCCCCCAATTCTTTTCTTCCTTGCCGTCGAGCGCGTTGGAAATGACGCGCATCAGATCGACGGTGGCCACGCGCTCTCCCACCCAATGGTAGGACATCGAGGCGGGCTGATGCGCCCAGACCTTGAAGTTGTATGGCAACAGGAAAATCTCCGCCAGCCCCGCGCCGAAACTGGCCTCGATCCAGTCGTGGAAATTGCCCAAGGGCGCCGTTCCGCGCTTCATCGACTCAATCAAGCCGCGAATGCATTGCAAGAACTCGTCGCGCGGCAGCAGGTGAATGTTGTTCTGGAGCGGATAAGGAATGAAGCGGTCGCGCATCCATATCCAGGATTCGCGCATATGTTCCAGCCACTCATCGGCCAGCAATTCGTTCATCAAGTCGTCAAAGTAGCGATAGTGCGAGAACTGAACATGTCCGCCAATGTCCCAGGTGAAGCCGTGGTCGTCGACGAAGGAAGAAGAGAGGCCGCCTGCGCGCGGATTCTCGTCGAAGACCCGGACTTCAACGTCGCCGATCTCCGTCAGCCGGCGGGCTGCGCCTAAGCCGGTCGGTCCTCCGCCGAGAATCACTACGGACTCATGGGAAAGGTCGTGCGTGGCTCGGTCAAGGGGTAATGCCCCATTCTCGCCAGGGGCTTGAGGCTTTATCACCACGATAATGACTTTCCGGCGTACGAAGAAAACAGCATATCAATCGATCCGGTAAATCTTAAGGTCGCCGCAGTTTTGCTGCTCAACCAGCCATGCGGGCAAGGGCCGGGGCAGGGCGACGTCGGTGCCGGGCCGAGCGACAAGCCACTGGACGCGCCAGGTCTTGGCGATGTTGCGCACCGTTTCCGGATCGGTGGTACTGAACAGCAGGTCGTTGTCGCGAAGCAGGGTTTTAAACCAGGGGAACGCCGACACACCTTGATACGAATATCCCTCCAGAAGCACGGGACGCTCGGCCAGCGTGCCGTAGGCGTAGGAGCGCTCGCGGTCGGACGTTAGGCGATCCACAGCGTGTTTGTTCGTCGCAAACTGCTCCCCCGGCGCCGCGAGCTCGCCGAGACGAGTCAGGCCCCTAACTTCGCCTGGGGTAAGGGTTATATCCATCTTCATCCGTCCCAGGCCGAAATTGAGCCAAGGCGGAATCCAGGCTAGAAAACCCATCAGCAGAACGCCCATGAGAATGGCGGGACCGGCCGCGGAAAAACGGCGACTCCGATTTATTAGCGCCAGCGTGCCAGCCAGGAGTAAGAGCAATAGAACGGAAAGGAAGACCTTGAAGCGAAAGGATGCAATCCCGGTGTGGGAATGAGTCGCGTAGCCGGCGATTCCGATCAGTACCCCGCAAGCAGCCAGGAAGATCATGCCCCTTTTCGCCAGCCTGAGCCAGTCCGCGATCCAGTGCGAGCGTTCGCCGCCGCGCCAACATCCGGACCTCAGGCGGGAGAAGGCAAATATGCTGAACATGCTCTGCAGATAATAGATCCCGTAACGCTGCTGGCCGTGCTCGAATTGGAGCAGAAGGAAAAACGACAGCAGGCCCAGGATCGTGGCGAGGACCAAGGCGGCAAGAGGATCCTTCCAGGGTTGTGAGATCCAGCGGAAGCCCAGGATCCGGAATCCCAGGCCAATCATGAACCACACCGCAAGCACCCACCAGTACCCACCCGGGTTCTTATCGATCGTCGTTAGCGTGGCGTCCGGGGCATGGCCATAACCCATAATCTTCCACGCTCCGAGAAAGAGGCAGAACATCAGCATGATCGGCAGCCACGAACGCAGCGCCCTGAGACGCCCCCAAAACAAGAGAATGCCCACTACGCCCACGCAGTACAAGGCGGCCACCGAGTGCACCGCGACTGCGACTGCCGGCAGCGCCGCCAAAATGAGCCCGCGCCAGGGCAGTACCGCTTCCTGCTCCCTTTGCACCAAGCACAGGCCCATAATCGCCGTAACAGCGCCCAGGCCGTGAAGCATCGAATGCCCGAGGATCAGATGGCTGAAAGGCCCCCCATTCGCTAGCACGCCAATGTCGGGTATCTTGAAAAGTATCGCACCGGTTACGGAGCTGGAACTATTCCGCTCGTCCGCGAACAGGGACAGCAGCGAACCGTAGAAGAAAAGTCCGGCAACGGACATGATTCCGCCGAACTTTTCGCCGGTGGCTTTCAGTGACAGGAGGGTGCCTAGTCCAAAGCAAGAGAGCACCAGCGCCCAGAGTGATGCCCCACGCGTCACGCGAGCGAAGGCGTCGCCAAGGTTGAGTCCGGTAAACCGGGAAATGGCGGCCGCCGGGGCATAGGGCCCGAAATGGTAGAGGAGTTCCGCGGTCGCCGTTCCGGGTTCTTTCGGCGGGCTGCCCCCACTCTTGATGGATGCACTAATGGCGTCGTTGTATTGGGTGTCCACGTAAATCCAGTTAAAGCTCCCGTCGCGCCGCAAGACCGCATCGTTGCGAGCACCGGGAAGGAAGTACACCGCACAGATCAGCGCGGATAGGACGACCAGCGCCCCACCGTAGGCGACGGCGCTTTTCGCCCACAGGGCGCGATCACGCCAGAGGACCGACGCCCCGACCGCCGTCAGTCCGAGCCAGAGAGCCGGGAGCCAAATAAGCGGAAGCCCCAGCCGCAGCCAGAACGCCGTCAGAGCCGAGATCGCCAGGACGCCGGCCGCGGGGGCGAGAAGAATGGTTTGAGTTCTGGCGGCGGCAGGCAGGGCCACACTGACGATACTGTAGCCCACCGCAAAAACCATAATCGCGTACCCGAGGAAGTTAAGGGTGGCCCAGCCTCCCGCGGTAAAAAGTACCACCGCTATCCAAGGCAGGTACACGAGCCCCATAACGACAGAAATCCGGCGTTCAGAGCCCAAGAGGACGCTGAGGCTCATCTCCACACCTCCCAAGCGCTAAGGCCTCCAAACAAATGGACCTTCCTGGCACGATCATACGGCTGATAAGCAAATTCCGAAGGGATCTTGGAGCGAAGGACTCCGCAGGAAACAACGGTCAGCTCACGCAGAACAACGAGAAACACGAAACCCTCGTCACCAAGCGCTAAGACCGCCATCGACCACCAGGCAATGGCCGGTGACATAACTGGAAGCGTCGGAAGCAAGATAAACCAGGGCGCCGACCATTTCATCCGGCTGGGCCATGCGGGCCAGCGGGACGCGGGCGGAATAACGCGCCTTGAAGGTGTCGTTCTGCCCGCTCTCAACACCCGCCGGCACCAGGGCGTTCACCCGAATCCTCGCATCGCCCCAGTTCGCCGCCAGGTATCGGGTCAGCCCGACAACGGCGGCCTTGGATGTCGAATACACTGCGGGGTTGCTGATCTGGCGGCCGAGGTAGAACGACCCCTCATAGATCCGCTTGTCCGACGACACGATACCGTAGATGGAAGCCGTCTGGATGATGCTGCCGCCGGTTCCCTGCTTCTGCATCTGGCCGCCCACAGCTTGAGCGACGAGAAACATGCCGTCGATATTGACGGACATGATTCTGCGCCATTCGTGCAGGGAATACTTCTCCGTGCTGGCAAAAAACGCGTCGAGGTCGGCCGACTTCGAAGCGGCGTTGTTGTGGAGGACGTTGATGGCGCCAAAGCGTTTGACCACCTCGTCCACCATCTTCGCCACCGAGGCGGGGTCGGCTACATCGCAGGCGACCCCGAGGGCCGGCGTGCCAAAGTCGCGCTCCAACTCCCCAGCAAAGGCGGCACATCGGTCCCGATCGAGGTCCACGACGGCCACCTGCGCCCCGAATTCGGCAAGGCCTCGGCAAAACCCCTGGCCGAGAATACCGACGGCGCCGGTAACAATGGCGGTTTTCCCGTTCAATTCGAAAAGACCTTTATAGTGGGATTTCATTGAGAAAGACTTCCCTGTTTTCCTTACGGGCGATGCGGCCGGCGATCAGCACGCGCATGATTTCAAGAGTTCGCTCAGGCGGGATGGCCGGACGGCCCGTTCGAATGGACTCGGCAAACTCCCAGAGCATGCGGCGGAACATCGAAAAATTGTCGAAGATATCGAACGCCCCGGTGCGCTTCGTGCCGAAGAGTTCAAGGTGAAACGTGCGCGGAACGTCACCCAAAGCGTCAATCTGAATCGGGACGCCGTCGTCCAGGAGAACGACCGCCGAGGCATGTTCGGCCGGCAGCATCCGCACAGATACAGGGTGCGCCGGGGTGATGGCCAACGCCGCCTCGAGCAAATGCACGCCGTATTTCTCCCACGACAAGACGATCGCACACCGGATCAACTTCAGCCTGCCATAAGCGGCCAGATCGGCTCGCGGTTCGTCCAACTCGCGGGCGTAGCGCATGCCGGCACAGGACATCAACTGGCCTTTTTCGAGATACGGCTTGAAGGCGCGCAATTCGGAGACTTCCAGGCTCAGCGGCTTATCGACAAACACCGGCAGCCCCGCTTCGAGAAACGGCATGGCCATCTCAAAGTGGGTTTCGTAGTCATCGCGGGCAATGATCACCGCATCCACTTTGCCCAAGAACTCCCGATAGTCGGCTACGCCATGGGCGATCCGGGCGGCGGCGCACAATTTCTTGGTAGATTCAGGGTCCTGGGTCCAGGCGTGCGTTACGGTCCAACCCTGCAGTCCGAATTCCGACGCGTGACGGCGCCGGACATATTCGTAGATGCCCGGCCATCCCGAGGCGGCCAGCCCTTCCGGGGAGTACCCGTTGATGATGGAGCTGTAAGAGAACGGATGCCCGTTCCCCTCGCTCAATCCGACGATCCCAAGGGACTTTACCATATGGCCCAGCCGCCATCGACGCAGATGTTTTGTCCGGTGATGTAACTGCCGGCGTCGGAACAAAGCAGCGCGACGGCGCCCTTCAATTCCTCCGGCTGGCCAATCCGGTTCATCGGATTCTTGGAACCAAGCCGCTGCATGAATCCTTCATGCTTTTGCGTCGGCGGATGCGGAAACGCGCCGGGGCTGAGGGCGTTGACGCGAATGCCATGGGGCGAGAGGAAGCTGGCAAGGTACTTGGTAAACTGAATGACCCCGGCCTTGGCCGCACCGTAACTCGGCGGATTCGCGAACTCCTTGCCATCGTAAATCCGGTAGTCGGGTCCGATGTGGCCGTACATCGAGGCAATGTTGAGGATCACTCCGCGGGTGGTTTTCAGATCGGGGAAAGCCGCCTTGGTGAGACGGAAGACGGAGTTCAGACTCATGTTGACGTCGTATTCCCAGTCCTCATCCGTGATGGACTCCCAAGAGTTTTTCTTGCCGGACCACGCGTTGTTCACAAGAATGTCGATGGCGTTGCAGTGCTCATGCACGCGCGCAAGGAACTCCGTCGCAGAATTCTTCTTCAACAAATCGAGTTCCAAGGCAACGGCCTGGATTGAGCCGCCGGTCTGCCCGACGAGTTCCTCACACTTTTTCGCGCATTTCGCCTGGTCCCGGCTGGCAATGACCAGGTTAGCGCCCAATTCGGCGAGCGTCTCGCTGATGGCGGTGCCCAAATACCCGGCGCCGCCTGTAACGACCGCCGTTTTACCGTTCAAGGAAAGCAACTGCTTAAGGGTTTTATTCACGGCGCGGATTCTACCAGTGAAGGCTCCATGAAATCAACTGTCGGGTAGTGGTGTCATTTGAAAGTGGCACGGGCGTCCCGCCCGTGAACGGTCACGGCCAAGATGGCCGTGCCACAGCAAATGACACCACTACCAACTGTCGCGCAAGTCTGGTTTGAACGTAGCGCAGGGGTTTAGCCCGGCATCTGGAGTTTCTACATTTGCGACGACCGCAAATGTTGTAAAGGGAGACCGAGTTTAGTATGCGTTCCCAGCCCTCGCCCCCTTGGGGGAGAGGGGAGTCTGGTGGTTGCTACGGGAGGCTCTGGGTTGAGCACGCTCGGTATGGGACCCCCTCACCCGTCCCGCCCCCGCTGGTGAAAGCGCGGGTTGCGGTCCACCCTCTCCCCCAAGGGGGCGAGGGCTGGGATTTTTGCCTTGGGGGTGTTTTGAAATGTAGAAACTCTAGTCACGGGCGGGACGCCCGTGCCACTTCGAAACGACACCACTACCAAAAATTTGATACTGTCTTAATTTGAACGTATATCCTTCACCCGGGCCGACTCGCAAGGTTTGGAGTGTTCAAACATGCCTGACGAACCCTTCTCACTGAGGCTATACCGGTGGCTGCTTAGGCTCTACCCGGCGGGCTTCCGTGAAAACTATGCGGAGCTTTTGGAGCGTCAATTTCGCGACGAACTCCATGAATCAACTGGCGTCGCCGCCCTGGGCATCCTGTGGATTCGCCTTCTTGCGGATTTGGCGGTCTCCGTCCCTTTGCAGTTTTCTCGCGAGGTGACGCAGGATGCCAGGCACACGCTTCACCTTTGGGCCCGCCGTCCCTGGCACACCGGCTTCGCCATCCTCGCACTGGGCATCGGTATTGGCGCGAACACGGGCGTCTTCAGCGTCGTCAACGCGCTGCTGCTGCGCTCCCTGCCGTTTCACGATCCCGAACGCCTGGCGTACCTGAGCTGGTTTTTTGAGGCCCACGACAGCGCGAAGCAATTCTCCGATTGGCGCCGGCAGAGCACGTACCTTGCCGACACCGCGCTGTTTGAGCAGTTCGACGTCAATCTGGGTGGGGCGGGCGAGTGGCGCCGTGCGCATGTGATACAGGCATCCTCGAATTTTTTCTCGGTGCTGGGAACGCGGCCGGTACTGGGACGTGGATTCGCCCCTGGGGATGATGTGGACGGGAGGGGTTGGGGGCCGCCCGGACGCAACGCCGTGGCGGTGATCAGTTACGGACTGTGGCAAGAGCTTTTCGCGGGCGACCGGAAAGCCGTGGGTTCCACGATCCGGTTGGACGGCAACCCGCTAACCATCATTGGTGTCGCGCCGCCGGGGTTCGATTATCCCGGCAAGACCGTTCTCTGGAAGCCCGCAGCCTTCGCCCCCGGCAATAATGGCTGGGAAACCGTCGCGCGTCTGAAGCCTGGCATCACGTGGCCGCAGGCCCGCGCTGCCTTCGCCATCGAAGCTGACCGGCGCTGGCCCAACCGCACCCCACTTCAGAGGATCCAGTACCCTTCGACGATAACCGAGCTCAGGGACGAGCTCGCCGGGCCGGCTAGAAAGGGCTCGCTGGTGCTGATGGCGTGCGTGGTCCTCGTCCTGCTGATCGCCTGCACGAACGTCGCGAACCTGTTGATGGCGCGGACCACCGATCGCGCCACGGAGTTTTCCATACGGTCCGCACTGGGAGCAAGCCGCGCGCGCATCTCGCAACAGTTGCTGACCGAATGCGTGCTTCTCTCGTTAGCGGCGTGCGCGGCGGGGCTTCTCATCGCGTTCTGGACTACGTCTGTTGCTGCGGCATTTCAACCCTCGGCGCTGGCTTCCCAGGCATACGCCATTTTGGATGGCCGAGTGCTGGGATTTGGCATCATCGCGTCAGTTCTCACCGGGTTGTTTTTCGGGGTTCTGCCTTCGTTGTACGCTAGCCGCATGCAGATATTGGGAACGCGTGGGTCCAGCGATACCCGTGGCTCACGGCTCACTCGCGAAACCTTAGTCGCGGCGCAGGTGATGCTCACGATCGTTCTTCTTACGGCTTCGATTTCAGTAGGGAGGGCATTTGCCCATCTCATGCACATCGATCGCGGGTTTGACTGTAGCGGTCTGGCTACCGTCAACGTATCGCTGGAAGGAACGACGCACCAAACCGATGCGAGCCGCCTGGGCTATTTCCAGGAAGCGCTGGCTCGGGTGCGGCGGCTCCCGGGAGTTCGCAGCGCCAGCGCCACGGAGTTCCTGCCGCTGTATGCCACCGGCTTCATCGGCGGACAATTTCGGATGAATGGCCGTCCCGCAGCGGAGAGCTCCATGGTAGTTCCGGTTTTCCCGGACTATTTCCGCACGATGCGTGGACGTATTCTGTGGGGACGCGAATTCACGGGCGCGGAAATGCAATCCAATGCCAGAGTCGCCGTCGTCAACGAACGTTTTGCGGGCGAATTCGGTCCCCCGGCGGATGCGCTGGGCGGCGAAATCGCGATTGGCAACGACCCTCCCTCGAGAATCGTCGGCGTAGTCCAGAGTATGGACTATATGACGGAAGGAGCAAACGGCAATCAGATCTTTGTTCCCGACGAGTCGCCGGGGGGCAGCTTTTTCTCGACTTTTGTGGTTCGGGTCAATGGCCCCGCCGAAGACTACCTCGCCATGGTCCGCGACGCCATCCAGTCGGTGGACCGGGAGGTGCCGGTGTTCGGCGCAAAAACCATGGACCAGCGCCTGGCGGAGGCCCTCGCCCGGCCGCAATTCTACAGGACGGCGGTCCTTTGCTTCGCCGCGTTCGCATTCCTGCTGGCCGTCATCGGCGTCTATGGCGCGGTTTCCTATACCGTTGCTCAGAGAACCCGTGAGATGGGCGTGCGTATGGCTCTGGGCACTACCCCGGCAAGGCTCCGGGTAACTCTTCTGCGGCAAGGCTTAATCCCGATTGCCGCGGGAGCCGTTCCTGGAATCGCTGGGGCCGTGCTTAGCGGACGGCTGATCGAGAGCCTTGTGGAGGGCGCGAAATCCGTGAACGCCACGGCCTATGCGGCATCGGTTCTCTTCATCGCGTTCATTGCAGCCATGAGCATCTGGATGGCAACTCGCGCCATTGCTCGACTCGACATCATGGAGATCCTCCGAACCGAATAGCCCTGCGCAACGGTCGGCGGAAACGGTACGATGGGGTGAGAGACCCGGGCTCATCATGCGCCTCCCAGGCAGGGAGAGCACAGCGGCGATCATTGACAACTGAATACCGACGAGCAATGACTTACCGGATCACGCCGCTTCCGGGTTTACATCAATTCCGTAATCTTTGATCTTGCGGTAAATGGTCGTCTTGCCGATTCCCAACATTTTTGCAGCCCGGACTCGGTCCCCTCCCGTGGCCTGGAGCGCCTGCCGGATGGCCTGCAGCTCGAGACCTTGCAGAGTGGTGAAATCCTGCCGGGACGACGACCGGCGCGCGACGTTGTAGAGCATCGCAGAGGGCAGATTATGCATTTCGATGAACTTCCCCGAGCCCAGTGAAACCGCGCGCTGAATGCAGTTTTCCAGTTCGCGAACGTTACCGGGCCAGTCATAGCTCATCAGGCGCCCGAGGACTTCGTCCGAAATCTGGGTTACTGATTTCTGGCTCTCCAACCGCTTCAGGAAATGCCGGGCCAGCACGGGGATATCCTCTTTTCGGTCGCGCAGAGAGGGCATCTTGATGGATACGACGTTGAGGCGAAAGAATAGATCCTTGCGAAAAGTTCCGCGCTTTATTCCCTGCTCCAAGTCCTGGTTGGTGGCGGCGATAATGCGCGCCTCAAACCTGACCCGCTCGTTGCTGCCGAGCGGCCGGATTTCGTGCTCCTGAAGTGCGCGCAGCAGCCGCGATTGCAGCTCGATCGGCAGTTCGCCGATTTCGTCGAGGAACACTGTCCCGGAGCCGGCCGCCGCCAGCAGTCCCTGCCGCGATTGGGCGGCTCCGGTAAAGGCGCCTTTCACGTGCCCGAAAAGCTCACTCTCAATGAGGGTCGGCGGTAGCGCCCCGCAATCCACGGGGACAAAGGGCTGATCGCGCCAGGGGCCGCGCGAGTGGATGGCCCGCGCCACCAACTCTTTGCCCGTGCCGCTTTCGCCCGTGATCAGAACCGGGTGCCGCTGCAATGCCACTTTGGAAATCAGCCGGTAAATCTTCTTCATTCTCTCGGAGTCCCCAACCAGACCCGCAAACTCCGTTGGATTCTGTTCCGGTGCAGTCGGGGCAAGTTCGGGCGGCGGCGACGGGGGCGCTTCCGGCGGGGCTTCGAGTGCGCGCGCTAATTCCTCGATTTTCAGCGGCTTGATCAGCAGCGGATACCCTCGTAATCGCAGGGATTGCTGAGCTGGAACGTTGCCAATTCCCTCCACCGTGAGAATAACGTTGATTCCCGGTTGGGCGTGTTTAGCGGCAGCGGCCAGATCGCTCCCTCCTGCACCGGCCAGCCGGAAATCGATCAGGACGGCGTGGAATTCCCTGCTCGCCAGGAGCGCCAAGGCCGCGGCGCCGGAATTTACCGCGCTGACTTCGCATCCGCAGTCGCGCAAAACGCGCGAGCCGTGCTGCTGTGAAGAGGAATCGAGATCGACAAGCAATACTTTTCTGGACATGGCGGCCAGATGAAGGCCCGCGGCCAACACGGTCTCCACCTGTAGCGAGGGCTCTCTTAGTAACACGGCAGTATACAGTCCCCGTAAGGCAATGTCAAAGCTTTGACATTGCAATATATTATTGCTTTGCAGGAACATGACCACGTAGGTAACGCCCACTGCGATCAGCCTGAGCGGGATGACGCCAAAGCGGTGTAATATATCTATGTCAAGACCGGAGGGTCAGGGCGTGGCTAAGCTGGGAAAGATTCTGGTGGTGGAAGACGACCCCAACGCACGACAGGGTTTGGCAGATCTACTGACTGCCTGGGGCTATGAGACTGATGCGGCCGGTGATGGCGCCGAAGCTCTGGATAAGATCGCCGCTTTCAATCCCACCGTTGTCATCTCCGATCTTCGTATGCCACAGATGACCGGCATGGATTTGCTGCGTCAACTCCATGACTCACGGCCCGGCATGCGCTTCATCATGCTGACGGGCCAAGGCACCATTGAAGAAGCCGTCCAGGCCACCAAGCTGGGCGCTTACAACTTCCTGGAAAAGCCCGTCGATCCTACACGGCTCCAATTGGAATTGCGCAACTGCATGGAGCGCCAGGAGAGCGAACGGCAGTTGGAAGTCGCTCATCGACGCCTGCGCGATTTGGGCGTGCTGGGAAGCCTAGTGGGTCGCTCCGCCAAGATGCAGGAAGTCATGCGGCTGATTGGCATGGTCGCGCCATCCAGCGCGTCTGTCTTAATTACCGGCGAGAGCGGCACGGGGAAAGAACTTGCGGCCCGTACCCTACACGAGCTCAGCCCCCGCCAAGCCAAATCGTTTGTGGCGGTGAACTGCGCGGCCATCCCCGAGTCATTGATGGAAAGTGAAATCTTCGGCCACGAGAAAGGCTCATTCACCGGCGCGGTGGAGCGGCGCATCGGGTGCTTTGAGTTGGCCGATGGCGGCACTTTACTGCTCGATGAAATCGGGGAAATGCCGCTCGCGACGCAGGCCAAACTCCTTCGCGTGCTGGAAGATTCGAAAGTTCGCCGCTTAGGCAGCAAGTCGGAAATCTCCGTTGACGTGCGCGTTCTAGCCGCCACCAATAAGGTTCCGGAGGAGGCTGTCGCGCAGGGACAACTCCGCAGCGACTTGTATTTCCGCCTGAATGTTGTCCACGTCCCCATGCCTCCTTTGCGCGAACACTTGGATGATCTTCCGGATTTGGCGGCAGCGCTGCTCGAAAACCTGAACCGCAAGCACGGACGCTCCGTGAAGAGCATTTCACCTGAGGCGCTTGACACGTTGCGCCGCTATACCTGGCCGGGAAACGTACGCGAACTCCGCAATGCGCTGGAAAGAGCCTTGGTAACGTGTGCCGGCGAGACTCTGGAAAAAGACAACCTGGGGCTTGACTTCGGCCGCTCCGTGGTGGGAGGAGCAACCGACGCCTCGCGCCTGCGGGCGGGAATGTCGGTGGCGGAAGCCGAGCGCCGCCTGATCCATGAAACCCTGGAATTCACGGAAAACAACAAAACGCGCGCCGCAGAACTTCTGGGGATTAGTCTAAAAACCCTTCACAACAAGTTGAAAGAGTATGAGGCTGAGCCTCAAAGCTAAACTTACCGCGCTGATCACCCTGCTGGTGCTGCTGGTGGTGGTAGCCACGTCCACGGTCTATATCTCGCACCTCACGCGCCAGGCCCTTCTGGAAGTTCAAACCAAGGGCGAATACGTCGCCAACGAGGTCTACCACCAAGCGGGTACGGCCCTGGCGGGAAGCCACATGCCGGAGGGCGAAAACCCGCAAGACATCCAGGCGCTGCGCAGGTTCGTGCAAGCGCGGCTCTCATCTGACCCGGGCACGAGGTCGCATTTGGAGTCGGCCGTGGGCTATTCACCCATCATCGACTACGTCACCATCACCGACCCGGACCTCGCCATCCTGGTTCACAGCAATGCCGAAGAAGTCGGCCACCATCTCACGCCCGCCCCTCGTTATTCACAACTGATGAGCGCGAGCATCGTGCGCCAACTCCGCGCCGTGTACGGCCCTCCCCGCGATTACGAAGTCACCCTGCCGCTTGCCATGGGCGCTCAGCCGCTAGGCGATGTGCGGGTGGGCGTCTCCACGGTGTTGCTGCGCCATGACATCTCGCCAAATCTTAGCGCCGCGCTCCTGCTCTCGCTGGTGGCCATCGTTTTCGCCACACTTTCCGCGGGGGTGGTTTCTTCCCTTGTGCTGAGGCCGCTGGAGAAAATCTCGCAAAGCGTCGATCTTCTGGCGCGCGGCGAATTCTCCCGGCCCGTGACGCTGAATCGCCGCGACGAGTGGGGCATCCTTTCCTCGAAACTGCATCTCTTGGGCGAGCAGATGCGAGGGGAGAAGGCCGCCTTCGTCCGCCTCCAGGAAAATCTCGACCAACTGTTCAGCAACCTCAGCGATGGCGTGCTCCTCTTCGATCAGCAGGACCGATTGGTGCTGGCATCGCCGGCAGCGGTACGCTTTCTCGGCGCCGGCATTCAAACCACGGCCCATCGCCCGGCAATGGAGGTTTTCTCCCAGGCCACGCCCCTGCATCAACTGCTGCGCGAGGCTTTCCAGACTCGCCGGTCACTACTTTGGAAGACGCTCGAACTTGAGGGCGAACCCAGCACCCGCGTTGCCGTGAACGCGCAATTTGTGGGCGTAGGCGCTCAGCGCGTAGGTTGCCTTATCACCCTGCGCGACACTGGCTCGCGCGCGGAAATCCAGGACCAGATTGACACCACCACCAAGCTTGCGGCCATCGGTCGGCTGATGTCGGGCGTCGCGCACGAAGTCAAAAACCCGCTGAACGCCATGGTACTGCAACTGGAGGTGTTGAAAGCGCGGTTGGGCGAAGACGGCGAGAGGGTTAAGCCGCAGGTGAATGTTCTGGCGGAGGAGATCCGCCGCCTCGATCGTGTGGTAAAGACCTTTTTGGATTTCACTCGGCCGGTGGAGATTCATCCCATCGACGCGGAAGTCGCGCCCCTGGTGCGGGAGGTTTTCGCCCTGGCGGAACCGCAGGCGCGCACCAACAACGTCCATCTGGTCTTTGCCGGCAACGGGGCCACACCGCCGGTTCGGGTTGATCGCGATCTCATCAAGCAAGCGCTTCTAAATCTGGTATTGAACGGATGCCAAGCGATGCCCAAAGGCGGTGAGTTGACCATCACCCCCCACGCTCTGCCGAACGCCGTCGAACTTGAAATTCGCGATTCCGGTGTGGGCATTCCCCCGGATGCGCAAAAGCGAGTCTTCTCTCTCTTCTACACCACCAAACCCGGCGGCACGGGCGTTGGCCTCGCCATGGCCTTTCGGGTCGTCCAACTCCACAATGGCACAATCGACTTCACCAGCGAAGTCAATCGCGGCACTACGTTTCGCATCACCCTGCCTGCCGGTGCGCAGCAAGCTGCTCATTCCGCAGCACAGAGTGCGTAGCGGGTTCCAACAACGGCGGACCTCACGTCGGTGGAATTCGTTGCCGATAGCGCAGCCAGGGTATCAAATTTGAGATAGCAGGTTTGAGATTGGCAAGCGTTGGTTTGCAATTTCAGATCTGAGATTTGAAATTCAGGATTCAAGATTCAGGATCCAAAATTCAAAAGACTCAAGACAGCAAGAGGCGAGGCGGAGCCGCCGGCGCTGGGATCAATCACCCATCAGCAATCGCCAAATCACGAAACGACGCAACTTGCGTATAATGGCTGGCTCTGTTAGATTCACCGCAATTCCAGAGAGATGGGGAAAGACTTGGGAAAAGTCATTGCGATAGCCAATCAGAAAGGCGGAGTGGGCAAGACCACGACGGCCATAAACCTAGGGGCGGCGCTGGCGAAACAAGACATGTGGACGCTGGTCATCGACTGCGACCCCCAGGCGAACACGACGGGCGGCCTGGGATTTGCCCGCGACCCCGCGCGCCGCTCCCTTTATCACGCGTTGATGCAGAATGTACCTCTGAACGACTTGGTTTTAAAGTGTGCGCTGGAAGGGTTGCACCTGGTCCCCTCGGAGAAGAACCTGGTGGGCGCGCCCGTGGAACTGGTGGACCAACCGGAGCGCGAAAAGGTGCTGCGCAAGAGGATGGAGGGAGTTCGCGATCACTTCAACTTCATTCTGCTCGACTGCCCGCCGTCACTCGATCTGTTGACGCTCAACGCGCTCGTCGCGGCGGACACGGTGATTGTCCCGGTGCAGTGCGAATACTTTGCACTGGAAGGCGTCTCCGAACTGATCGACACCCTGATTCGCATTCGCCGTTCGCACAACCCGCGGCTGGCGGTGGAAGGCATCCTGTTGACCATGTATGACGAGCGCACGAATCTCTCCCACCAGGTGCGCGACGATTTGCGGGATTTCTTCGGTGACCAGGTTTTCTCCACCGTCATCCCGCGCAACGTGCGGCTGGCCGAAGCGCCGAGTTTCGGCAAACCGATTGTACTCTACGACCCGGAATGCAAGGGCGCCACCAGCTATCTGGATTTAGCCAAGGAGGTCATTAATCATGACCAGAAAGGCGTTGGGGCAGGGCCTTAACGCACTGCTACGTACCGTCGAGACCACCACGTCCGGACTCGCGGAAATAGCCATTGACCTGATTGACGCCAACCCCTTCCAGCCCCGCCGTACCTTTGCGGTGGATAAGCTGAAAGAACTGGCGGATTCCATTCGGGTCAGCGGCTTGGTACAGCCGGTGCTGCTACGCCGCGCCGACGGACGATACCAACTGATCGCGGGCGAGCGGCGCTGGCGGGCGGCGCGCGAAGCAGGACTCACGGTGGTTCCCGCCGTAGTGCGCGAAATCGGCGACCGCGACGCGCTGGAACTGGCTCTTACCGAAAACCTGCTGCGCGAGGACCTGAACCAGATCGACGCCGCGCAGGGTTACGCATTACTGCAACAGAAACACGGCTTGAGCCATGAGGAAATCGCCGAGCGCCTGGGACTCGACCGGTCCACCGTCACCAATACCCTGCGCTTGCTGCGCCTGCCTCCGGAAGTACAACAAATGATCGTGGAGGGCGCAATTTCCGCGGGCCACGCGCGGGCGCTGCTGGGGCTCGAATCCGCCGCGGCGCAATTGCAACTGGCGCATTTGATTGTGAAACAAGGCATGTCGGTGCGGCAAGCGGAAAACCTTGTCGCCTTGCGCGGCTCGAAGCCCACAAGAAAAACAGACGCCGAGGAGGCGCCTAAGCTTGATGCCAACGTGCGCGCGGCGGTGCTGGAAATGGAGCGTACCCTCGGCACGCGCGTCAAGGTGCAGGGAGACGAAAAACGTGGGAAAATCGAAATCAGCTATTTTTCCGCGGAGGACCTGAATCGGATTTACGAATGGATCGTTAAAAGATAGCGGCTAGGAGCCTGTCGGAGATAGATTTTGCTGTATGTAGAATCAATAACTTAGCGACATTACAATGCTTGTAAGTCGTTGATTCTTCGTCAAAGAACTTCTATCTCCGACAGGCTCCTAGTGGTCAGTGGCTAGCGGCTAGCAACCAGTCGCACCTTCGTTCCGCAGTAAGTATCCTCCGGCAAAGCCGGAGGCTTTAAAAACAGTGAGCCGCTCAAAGCGGCTGCGGGGGCGCTATCGCGGCCCCGCAAAACCATTGTGGAGTGATGGTACCGTATGTCGTGGCGCTCATT
>JBKQVI010000111.1:0-16007 GCA_052139985.1 Terriglobia bacterium | reverse complement strand
GCCGGAAGTGTTGAAGACGCCACCCGAAATGTCGGCGACGCCGATGATCTTGTAACCTGCCTCGTGCATCAGGCGGGCAGCCTGCGAGCCGACATTGCCAAAACCCTGCACGATTACGCGCGTATTTTCCCTCTGCCAGCCGAAGCGCTTCAGCGCCTCGTCCGCGGTGATCATGCATCCTCGGCCGGTAGCTTCGCGACGCCCCAACGATCCCCCCAAGTCCAGCGGCTTGCCGGTCACGCAGCCCGTCACCGTGTGGCGCGCGTGCATGGAGTAAGTGTCCATGATCCATGCCATCGTTTGTTCGGTGGTATTCATGTCGGGCGCCGGGACATCGCGGTCTGGGCCGATGTAATCGAAGATTTCCGCTGTGTATCGGCGCGTGATCCGCTCCAGTTCGCCGACCGATAGCTTGGAGGGGTCGCAGACGATCCCACCCTTGGCGCCTCCGAAAGGTATGTTCGCCACCGCACACTTCCACGTCATCTCGGCGGCAAGCCCGCGGATTTCGTCCAGGGTGACGTTGGGGGCGTAGCGCAAGCCTCCTTTGCAGGGTCCGCGCGCGATGCTGTGCTGCACGCGATAGCCGTCAAAGACCCTCAGCGTGCCATCGTCCAAGTCAACGGGAATGTGAACGATGATTTCGCGATTGGGCGTGCGGAGATACTTCGACAAGCCCTCGTCCAGGCCGAGCTTGCGGGCGGCCACATCGTATCGCACCGCCATCGATTCATACACACTAAGTTCCTCTTTTTCCTCAATGCTCATTTTGCCCCCTATTTGGGATTCCGCCTGCCCCTGGCGGTTCTCCCCCTAAGCCGGTAGTGGGGAATTTAGATAGAGGCGGCGTCACGCCGCCATTTGGCGGTGTAAACTCGCCGCTACAATCTCAAACGACCCACTCCCGCCGGCCTGAGCCCGCAGGCTCAGCGTAACTGAGTATAGCAAACGAGTTACCACGGTTCTATACGCCGAACTGGGGAACGGACAATTGTCGCTCGCGAGTGGTGAAGACTAAAATGGGACAGGTTGTCCACTAATGTGGGACCATGAATCGCATCCTACTTGCGTGGTGATCAAGCGCCTGCCGTCGCGAATTCCGCCGTGGCGGAAATCGGGGCCCCGACGTGGATCGATGGGTTGGTGGTGAGCGTCCAGCATTCTTTTTGGCGAAGTAACTGGGAGACCAATTGGGCGTGCATGGCGTGACCCGCGCGGTCTGCGACAACATGCCCGATCAGGGGGTGCCCGAAAAGCGAGATGTCGCCGATCAGGTCCAGAATTTTGTGGCGGCAAAATTCGTCGGGGAAACGCAGACCCTCGGGATTCATCACGCGCTGCTGATCCAGGACCACCACGTTCTCCAGCGAGCCGCCTTTTACGAGCCCATTCTTCAGAAGCATCTCGACTTCGGCGAGGAAACCGAAAGTCCGGGCAGGGGCAACATCATTTTCATAAGAAGCGGCGCTGGGGGTGAAGTCCAGCGACTGGTTGCCGATAATGGGATGAGGGAAGGAGATCGCATAGCTTACCGCAAAGGTGTCGGCGGGGTAGACGGCGATCCGTTTGGCGCCCTCTGACAATTCCAAGGGCTTTAGAATCTTGGCGTAAGAGCGACGTGCCCGCTGCGAGCGCAGGCCGGCTTCGCGGATCAGCTTCACGAACGGCAAGGCGCTGCCGTCCACGATGGGGAGTTCCAAATTGTCGATTTCCGCGATGGCGTTGTCCACGCCGAGCCCCGCCAGCGCTGAAAGCAGATGCTCGGTGGTCGAGATTAGCACGCCCTTCTTCATCAAGCTGGTGGCGTAGCTAACGCGGGCGACGTGGCGCGATTGCGCCTCAATGGTGAAACCGTCCAAGTCGGTCCGCCGGAAGACGATTCCCGTGTGGACCGGGGCGGGCAATATACGCAGATTGACCGTCACCCCCGTGTGCAAACCAATTCCGGATAGCGATACCGCTGAAGCCAGCGTGTGTTGTTGACTCAAAGTCCCTCCCCGACGCAATTCCCCTTTGTTGCACCTATCGTTCCATGGCAATGTTAAAAGATAAGATATTTTATATCAATACGTTGTGGATTAATTGTAAAGCGCCATCGACAATTGGGTGTGGTAATCATACAACATTGTAAAGGAATTCAAGTGGCCGAGTTGCCGCAACATCCTGCGGAACCTCTTAGTACATCTATGACCCTTTGGGAACAGTTGGGAATGGTGGACTGTCCACGATGAATCGTGGAAGGGTCCCATGAAACAATTCTGATTGGAGTAAAATGACACGTCATCTTCTTCTTCAAGTGCAAGGAGGAAAGTTTGCCCCAAGCCACCCAGAAGCTCTTTCTGATTGATGCCATGTCGTTGGTGTTTCGTGCGTTCTTCGCGCCCATGCAAATAGCGCTGGCCTCACCCACGGGGATGCCGACGAAGGCGATCTACATCTTCGTCCGCACGCTGCGGAAGCTGCTCAAGGACCATCAGCCTGACCACGTCGCTGTGGCGTTCGACCTGGCCGCGCCCACTTTTCGCGACAAGCTCTTTGAAGAATACAAAGCTAACCGTCCGGCGTTCCCCGATGAGTTGGCCGTGCAGCTTCCCTACGTCAGGCGATTTTGCCGCGCCCTGGGTTTGCCGCTGGTGGAACTCGAAGGCTTTGAAGCAGACGATGTGATTGGAACCCTCGCCCGGGCCGGGTCAGGGCAAGGGGCACAAGTTTTTATTGTGTCCGGAGATGAAGACCTGTTTCAGTTAGTGAACGACGGCGTCTGTGTGCTGAAGCCTTCGCGCGCGGGCAGCGATTCTGAAACCATTTGCGATGCGAAAAAGGTGAAGGAGATCATTGGTGTTGAGCCGGCGCAGGTGGTTGACTGGCTCGCGCTGACGGGTGACCCGAGTGACAACATTCCTGGCGCCCGCCCGCTGCCCGGCCGCGAGCCGCAACTCGCGGAAGGTGAGAAGAAGCGCAGCTACATTGGCCCCAAGGGCGCGACGGACCTGATCCAGCAATTTGGCACCCTCGATAAGGCTCTGGAAAACTATGACCAAGTCAAGAAACAGAGCTACCGCGAAGCGCTGCGGGATTTCCGCACTGAGGCGCTGTTGAGCCGCGAATTGGCCACAATTCGCACTGACGTTCCCGTGGAAAGTTCGCTCGAGAAATTGCAAGTGGCGCCTCTCGATACCACCGAGTTGACGGCTCTCTGCCAGGAGTTGGGATTTACTTCGCTCTTGCGCGAATTTCTGCTGGAAGCGCCTGCCCCTGCGGAAGCAGCGATCGAATCGGAGGAGTTGACCTCGCAGCAGTCCGTCGAGGGATGGTTGCAGACGGCCGACACGAACGCAACGCTGGCTTTGGCGATGGGCGTGGAAGGGGACGAAGGATTTGCGGGCCGCCTCGTGGGACTTGGCCTCGCAGACGGAAAGCGGGTCGCCACGGTTGCGCTGGGGGATATGGCAGATTTGCTCCCCGCGCTCGCACCGGCGCTCACCGATTGCAAGTGGCATAAAGCCGCGCACAACTCCAAGCTGCTGCAACTCCTGTTGGCGAAGCGGGGAATTGCGCTTGCGGGTGTGGCCGACGACACCATGCTCTATTCATACTTGCTGGAGCCGTTGGCCTCAAGCCATACGCTCTCCGACGTGGTGTTGCGGCGGCAAGGGCGCAAGATTTCTCCTTCCCTGGCCGAGGCCGCCAATCGCACGCACCAATTGAGCGAGTTGCTCCGGCCGGAGATCGTGCGCGAGGAATTGCGCGAGCTTTACACGGAAATCGAGTTGCCGCTTGCCCACGTGCTGGCTGAGGTGGAGGCTGCGGGCGTGCGTGTGGACGCGGAAATCCTGGCGCGAATGTCCGGCGAGTTCGAACTGGAACTGACCACGCTGACCCGCGAAATCTACGACCTGGCCGGAGGCGCATTCGACATCGACTCGCCCAAGCAACTCGGCGACATTCTATTTGAGAAGCTCAAGCTTCCGGGCGGCAAACGACTGAAGAAGAGCGGGCAGTATTCCACCGACGCTGCGGTGCTGGAAGTGCTCGCCGAAAAATACGAATTGCCGCGCAAAATCATCCAGTACCGCACACGCGCCAAGCTGAAGTCCACTTACATTGACGCGCTGCCAAAATTTATCCAGCCGGATACGGGCCGCCTGCACACTTCGTTCAACCAGACCGTGGCGCGCACGGGGCGACTTTCTTCTTCCAACCCCAACCTTCAGAACATTCCGATTGACGATGAATTCGGAGTGCGTATCCGCTCCGCCTTCGTTGCCGACCCCGGCTGTCAGCTCATTTCGGCGGACTATTCGCAAATCGAGCTGCGCGTGCTCGCCCATCTTTCCCAGGACCCGCTGCTGATAGAAGCCTTCACTCGCAATGAGGACATCCACGCGCGCACGGCTCTGGAAATCTTTGGTGTGCCGCACGCGCTCCAGAATCATGAGCACCGCCGCATGGCGAAGGCCATCAACTATGGAGTGATTTACGGGCTCAGCTCGTTCGGGCTCGCGGGCCGCACGGGCACCAGTCGCACGGAAGCGCAGCGTTATATCGATACCTACTTCGCGCGTTATAGCAAAGTCAGCGAGTATCTTGAAGGTCTGGTGGAACAAGCGCGCACCACGGGCCGCGTGCGGACGGCTTTCGGACGGTTGCGGCCCATCCCCGAAATCAATAGTGCGGACGTGCAGTCTCGCAATCGTGCCGAGCGTGAGGCCATGAACACTCCACTCCAGGGCACTGCCGCGGACCTGATGAAACTGGCGATGGTGAAAACCCAATTGCGCCTGGAGCGGGAACAGATGCAAACCCGTATGATCCTGACCGTACACGATGAGTTGGTTTTTGAAGCGCCGGAGCCGGAAATCGAGCGCGCAAAAGAACTCGTGCGCGAGGAGATGGAAGGCGCTTACGCCATGCGCGTCCCTTTGAAAGTTGATCTGGGCGTGGGGCGGAATTGGAAAGAGGCGAAGTGATGCTGCGGCGGGTCTGTGCCCTGCCTGCACCGATCGGATAGTGCTCCGACGGAGGTTGCAAAATCTGGGGCCGAGGGAATGAGGGTCGGAGCAATGTCTGAGAAAATCGGTTACGCGGCAGCAATCGAGGCTCGGCAAACGGACAAAAAAGGGCTATCGGAGTCCCGCGATCTCGCGGGGGGCCTACTCTGGTGGCAAATATGTTGCTACGAGGCCAGTAGAAGCATAGAATACGCCACCCCGGAGGTCCAAATCGGAAACTCCCGGCAACAACGCTTCTCGCGACCTCTGGGTCTGGGGGGCTTTCCACCCGCGCGGAAGTTCACGCGTTCTGACCCCCGGCTCGCCGTGCTGCGAGTCTACTTCAAGATATCCCAAGGGGAGGCTTAGATGCTGCATCTCGATACCGGCAATACAGGTTTCATGATTTTGTGCACCAGCCTGGTGATGCTGATGACTCCGGGTCTCGCCTTCTTTTATGGTGGCCTGGTGGGCCGCAAGAACGTCCTGGCTATCATGATCCAGAGTTTTGTCTCGATGGGTTGGACCACCGTCATCTGGTACCTCTATGGCTATTCTCTGTGCTTCAGCGGCGACTGGCATGGTGTAATCGGCAACCTTCATAACGCCTTTCTGCGAGGGATCACGCTCAACACGCCATCGCCGAACGACACAATTCCGGCGCTGGTGTTTATCGCCTACCAGATGATGTTTGCCATCATCACGCCCGCGCTCATCTCGGGCGCCTTCACCAATCGGGTTACCTTCAAGGCCTACATGCTGTTCTTGACCGGCTGGTTGACCTTTGTGTATTTCCCGTTCGTGCACATGGTGTGGGGCGGAGGATTCTTGCAGCAATGGGGTGTGAAAGATTTCGCCGGCGGCATCGTGGTGCACAACATCGCCGGAATGGCGGCGCTGGCGTCCGTGTTGTACGTGGGCAAGCGGCGAGTGGCGGATCGCGGGCCGCACAGTATTCCCCTGGTGGCGCTCGGCACCGGGCTGCTGTGGTTCGGATGGTATGGCTTTAATGCGGGCAGCGAGATGCGCGTGGATTCCGTCACGGCCACGGCATTTCTGAATACCGACCTGGCGGCCTCCTTTGCCGCCGTTACGTGGCTGATTGTGGCCTGGCTCACGGATAAGAAACCCAAGTTCCTGGGCCTGCTGACCGGCGCGGTGGCGGGACTGGCGACGGTGACCCCGGCCGCCGGTTATGTCTCACCGACCACGGCGGTCGTTATCGGCATCGTTTCCGGCGTGGTCTGCTTTTACGCAGTGGAAATGAAGAACAAGCTGCAGTGGGATGACGCCCTCGACGTGTGGGGAGTTCACGGGGTCGGTGGATTTCTCGGCATCGTCATGCTGGGCATTTTCGCCACCAAACAATATAATCCCCAGGGCGCTGATGGCTTGCTGCAAGGCAACCCTACGTTCCTCCTCAAACAGGTCACCGCAGGGGTGTTCTCATCGGTGTGGGCGTTCGTGTTCACCTACGCCATGTTGAGGATCATTGATGGATTCACCGCGGTCAAAGTCAGTGAGACTTCGGAAGAGATGGGATTGGACGAGTCGCTGCACGGCGAACACGCTTACGAACTATTGGCCGAGGAAGTTAAGGGTCAGGAGGAGACCCCAAAGGTGACGACCCTTCCTGCCCGGAAAGCAAGTTAATGCCGGTGAATGCCAGCGCTCGTGTCTTCAGGGAAGGCGGGTTAGGGCAAATACGGTAATGTTATTGCCGGCGTGGTCGAAGGAGATAATTCCTGACGCTCCGGGGAAGGCGGAAACTCCGGCCAGTGCGTCGCGCAAGCGCGCGCGGTTGGGGCCGGACTGGCGGAGCGATGCGGCGACGACGCGCACCGCGTCGTAGGCCTCGGAAGCGTCGATTCCGGGCTCAACGCCGAAGCGCTGCCGGTAGCGCTTCGCGAAAGCTTCATGAGGTGCGGACTGTGCGTCGGGTGCTTCCGTGGCCCAGATGCCAGCGTCTTCGTTGGAACATGCTCGGCAGTGAGGACGGCCTAAGGCGCTCCAATCGCCTTGCGCGGCCTTGCGGCAAAGGTAGAGCGGTGCGGAAGGCATCACCTCTTGCAGGCGCGCCACGAGCATCTTGGCGGTTTCGGCGTCGGTCCAGATGACCACGGCCTCCGCGGATTCTATTTCCTTCCAAAAATCATCTAGTTTGTCGGGCTCGACAAGGATGGGTGCCACGGCGGGCGCATTCATTGCTGCTGCGGCCCGCGCAAACTCCTCGCCACCCACGCGGCCATCGTGATCGTTCTGGGTGAGCAGCGCGACGCGACGAAGCTTTTTCTTTCCGTAAATGTCACCTGCAAAAGCTTGCGCTTGTGCGGCGTCGGTGGGACCCAGGCGAAAGATCCAGGGCAAATTGATTTCCGTCGTCGTGTCGTCGCTGGAAAGCGTCAAGATGGGCACACCAATCTTGTTCGCGATTTGCTCGGCCAGATGTGCCGCGCCGCCATCGGTAGATGTAATGAGCGCCACGGCCTGATCGTCGAATACCATGTGCACAATTTGCGAGGAGGCTTGTCCCCACGGACCGCTCTCATCGCGGGTGACAAGGGCTAGGCGGCGGCCGCCGGGAAGGGAAGTGGCGTTTTCTTCCTCGATCGCCATTTGCGCGCCGCGGCGTAACGCCTCTCCCTCGGCCTGACGCGGGCCGGCCAGTGGCGCAAGCAACCCGAGGCGGATTTCCGGTCCCGCCAAGTCGTGCGCCGCGCCGCGTCCAGGACCGTTGTAGCTGACCGCATCGCGGTCAATTGAGGCGTAAGGCGTAGTGCTCGCCTCCTGAGCAACAGCCAAGGAATCCACCACCAAGGCACCAAGACACAAAGCCAGCAATATGCCGTGGAGCAGACAGGCAGACCGGAAGCATTCCCACTGCCCACCTACCCACTTGCCGACTGCCCCTCTGCTCACTTCTTGGTGCCTTGGTGTCTTGGTGGTGAACATTTACTTCCCGCCGGTATGTGCCGCGCCTTCATGTCCGGATTGGCGCGGGGCAAGCCAATACTCGAAATTGCCGTCTTTCACTCGCGCCATCGTGACGGGCGCGATGTTGTTCAGCGTGTGGTCAAACAAATCTTTGCCCGCCACACCATCGTAAGTTTTCATCTGGTAGTCACGCAACACATCCATAATGCGCCCGCGATTGAGGCCGGCCTTCTCGATAGCGGCGATCAGGATATTGACACCGTCAAACGCAGAGGCTGCGTAGTCGATGGGCTCTTCTTGGAACTTTTTCCGGTACGCGTCGCGGAAAGCCACCCACTTGGGGTCGGTGCGGGTAGGGTCCAACGCGGAAGTGACGACTAAGCCTTCCGCGGCGGGGCCGGCAAGCTCGAGCAAGCGCGGATACGCCAGGCGGCTGCCGCCAAACACCGGTTGCTTCATGCCCATGTCGCGCATCTGCTTCAGGATCAGACCTGCTTCCTCTGCCTCGCCCCAGATCACCAGCCCTTCGATCTTCGCGTCGCGCAACATGCTGAGCTGATGCGAGAAGTCTTTATCGCCGCGTTCGAACTTGACTTCCAGGATGGGCTGGCGGCCCATGCGGCGAGCTTCATCGTTGAATTTTTCCACCCCGATGCGCGCGTAGCGCGTCTGCGTGCGCAGGACGCCGATGCGCTTCAGTTTGAGGTTCTTAAAAACGTAATCCGCCAGGGTATAACCCTGTTGACGATCGTCGGGGAAGTTGTGAATGAGCCAGGGAATGCGCGTCTCGGTAACCGTAGGGTCAGTCGTGCCGATGTCGACCATGGGCATTTCCAATTTGAGACTGGTGCGCAGCAAGATATGGCAGTTCTGGCCGTCGATGCACCCCGCCATGCCCCAGCAATTCTCATCGAAGAGCATCTTGACGAGTTCGGTGGAAGAGGCTCCCCATAGGGCTGATTCACTGTGAATCTTGAGCGCGTACGGCTTGCCGTGGTACCCCCCGCGCGCGTTGGCTTCCTCGATGGCCAGTTGCGCGCCATGGAGCGCTGGGATTCCGAAAATCATCTCGGGATTGTTCTCGAGAGGTGAGAAAAAACCGATGGCAATTTCCTTCAGACCCGCGACGCTGCCGTCGGGCCGCAGGTCCGCGGCGCCGTTGTATTGGAGCGTGTCTTCGCGAATGAACCAGTCGTAGTAGGGCTTGGTGAAGCGGCGGTAAGGGACGGCCTCATCCGGCATGTTGGCGTAGCGGCCCTCCGGCTTGACCGTTTCGTCGCGCTTGACGACGGCGCCTTTGGGAGTTTCGTCCGGGTCCTTGTACTGGGCCACGACAACCAGCGGGGCCAGAAGCACTACCACCAAGGCACAAAGACACCAAGAAAAACCTCGATGCCAGCGAGCCAATACCGGCGGGTGCTGACACCCCGTTCGCACGTTTCTTGCTCCCGTTCCTCTTGGTGCCTTGGTGTCTTGGTGGTGCATTTATCGCTCCCGATACATCAAAATGGGCGCTTCACGCGGCTGCCGCCTGTGCAAACAGCATCTGCTCGTGGTGGCTGCGCGCAAATTTCACGATGCGCGCCAAGGTCTCGCCGTTGATCGCTTGGTCGGCATCACATCGCGGCCTCCCCAGGGCGAATTCTGCGACTTCAATCATCAGCCCGTGGCTGCCAAATTCCAGGGCTGCGCGGCTGGCGGGCTCCACCATCGAAGCTACCCCGGTGGCGTGGCTGGGATCGACAATGACGGGCAGGAAAGTGTTTGCCAATACGGCCGGAATGACATTCAGGTCGAGCACGTAGCGCGAGTACTCTCCCGCGGCAAACGCCTTGATGCCGCGCTCGCAGAGAACGATGTTGAGGTTGCCTTGCTTGGCGATGTACTCGGCGGCGCCCAGCCACTCGCAAAGGCTTGCCGCCATGCCTCGCTTCAGCAGCACAGGCTTTCCCGCGCGCCCCACTTCTGCCAAAAGGGAATAGTTCTGCATATTGCGCGAGCCGATTTGAAGCATGTCGGCATACTCTGCTACCTGTTCCACTAGGCGTGTGTCCATAACCTCCGTGACAATGGGTAGGCCGGTTTCCTCGCGCGCGATGCGCAGGATGCAGAGTCCCTCCACCCCGGTCCCCTGGAAATCATGTGGAGAGGTGCGAGGTTTGTAGGCGCCCCCGCGCAACATGTCGCCGCCGGCACGCTTGACGGCACGGGCCACGGCCATCGTCTGGTCGTGGTTTTCCACGGCGCAAGGGCCGGCGATCACCACCGGGCGCCCGTTGCCGAATCGCACGCCACCCACTTCCACCACGCGGGTCTGGTCCTCGCCGTATTGCGGGTTGGTTTGACGGCAGAGGCGCGGACAGATACGCGGCAGATCATCCACGGTGAGCTGTCCAGCGATTTTCATGGCCACTCCTTTGGAGCTATCGGGGTGAAGCTCTCAGCCATCAGCTCTCAGCTTTCAGCCGAAGCCTCACACGGCCGCTGGCTGATAGCTGAAAACTGACAGCTAACAGCTTCCTTCTCACGCCGCGATCTTCTGTTCTTCGCCGTTCTTTCCGTTTCCGCGGTCAGACTCAAAAATCGCCATCGCTTCCATTTCGATCAGCAGATCCGGGCGGCAAAGGATGGCCTGGATGCCGGTCGAAGCGGGCAGCGGGTCGAGTTCCTGTTGCTTGAAAAACTGCGTCCGAACCTCGTTGAAGACTTCATAGTCGCGCTCGATGTCACGCAGATAGCAGGTGGTGCGGACGATGTCTTTCCAAGTGGCGCCCTCGGCTTCGAGCAACTTGGTGATGTTCTGGTACGTCCGCCAGGTCTGGGCGCGGAAGTCGCCGATATGGATGGACCTTCCGTACTCATCCACGCTGGCCGTGCCCGAGATCAGCAGGATCGTAATGCCCTTGATGTCCAGCCGCAGCCCACGCGAGAAAGAGGATGGCTTGGGATAGTCAAAGGCTTCGTTCAAAGTCTCCGGCGCACTAATGGCCTTTTTGGGAATGGCTTGGTGCGATGCTTGCAGTGCTACCAGCGTTTCTGGCGTTGGCATAAAGTTGAGTCTCCTTTTGAAGTTCACGAATTCCGTGGCTCAGCCCTTGGGCCGTAGCCACCCAGATATCATCATCCTGAAAATCCATGTTCAGGATGTAGTTGTGCGCGAGGGCCGTGGGCGTGCGAAGCTTTTCTTTCTTTCCATCGGGCCAGGTGATTTCGATCTCGCCCGGCAAGGCAGATGGCTTGAGGGATGTGGCGCCGCCTTGGCCAGCGGATGTAGCGCCGCCCTTGAGGGCGGCATGTGCCGGGCTCAAGCCCGGCGCTACGTGCCCCTGACCGGATGGTAGGCTGGGCCGGTAGGTGACCCAGGTGTTGGTCGAGTAATCGAGCATGCTGAGCCCCTTGTCCGTGCAGGCCCAGACCTCGTTCCCACGCGATTTGGGAGCATTGATAAAGTCGGATGCGAGGCCGCTGTCCTTCGTCAGGTAGTTGTGCCAGTTGCGGCCGTCGTAACCGCTCAAGCCGAAGTACGTGGAGGCCCAGACCATCTTGGTGTCGTGATTCCAGGCAACGCCGGAAACGATGATGTGGATGAGCCCCTGGTTCTTAAACAGGACGATTTCCATTTCCTCGTCAGGGTCGGTGTAGGCTTTCATGTACCCCTGATTGTCGTCGTATTCAATCAGCCCGCCGCCCCACATGGCGAAGTATACTTTGCCGAGCTCCGGCGCCGGGACTATGCCGTATGTCCACGGTTCGTGAAATGGAGCATTCTTCTCGCTCCAGTCGGTCCACTCGCCCGTTTCCTTGTTGTAGCGGCTGATGCCTGCGGTGGTTGCCACCCAGATGAATTTGCCTTGTACGGCAACGCTGTAGCAGATGTCGTTCAGGAGGCCGCTGGTGAGGTTGGCGAAATTTTCAAAGTGGCCGCCGGAGAGGTGGCTGACGCCGCCAAACGTGGCGATCCACAGGTCGCCGGTTTCATGATCCACGGCCAACCCCATCACTACGCGGTGCGCCAAGCCGTCGGCGGGCTTGTAAACTTTGGCCACCTTGCCGTTTTCGATCAGCACCAGTCCGTTTTCAGTGCCTGCCCACACGCGGTCGCCCTCAACGGCGACGCAGAAAACCTTGGCATCGGGCATGCCATTCGCGGTGGTGAAGTTCTCCCACTTCGTTATGAGGTGCGGCCTTTCTGCGCCTAACGACAAAGAGCAAGTCAAAAGGCAAAAGGCAAAGGTCAAAAGGCAGAAACGGTAAACGGTAGACGGCATACGGTAGACGGGACGCCCTGAATTCGCCCTAATCTGTGTTGGCCTCTGCTCTCTTCGGAACCAAGAACAAGGCAAAAGGCAAAAGTGGAGAAAACGGGATACGGGGTACGGGATACGGGACTCGGGAAAACCGGAAGACTCTATGCCGTATGTTGCCTTCTGCTCCTGTGCTTCTTTGCGGTGTGCCGAATCAGAATCCATTGGGGTCATGGCCGCTTGTCCTTCACTTTTGGCTTTTGACTTTTGCACTTTGCCTTTTGCCTTGTCCTTTCCGATTCCTACAGGGTCTTGAGGTACTCAATAAGGTCGTTGAGCTGTTCCTTGCTCATATCCGACGTAACTCCGTGCGTGTCCTTGTTGTTGTAAACCGTCCAGATTTCCTCAAGCGTCAGGGCTTCGCCATTGTGCAGATAGGGCGCGTCTTCGTAGACTCGGTCGAGTTGGGGGATGTCGAACATCCCGCTGGTGTCGTACTTGGTCGCAGACGCCACGTCCGTGCTGTAACGGGCGGTGTAATGAGTCTCGGCGGGATGGCACGTGTCGCAGCGGTTATTCACAGGAATCGTGCGGCCATCCGTGGTGTTCTGGCGGTAGAAGATGGCTTTGCCCCGCTCCTGCGCTTCCGTCAGTTGCCCGTCGGCCGCCAAATGCCGGTTGGGAGCGAGCGGAATGTTATTCAAATAAGTGAGCAGCGACTGCAATTCCTGCGTGTTAAATCCCTCGGAGCGGAAGAAGTACTTAGCAATGCGGGGGCCGCACTGGGTGGCCAAGTCGGGATTCTTGCCACTCCACTTATAGGGCGCTGTTTCGCGAATTCCCCTCAGCGTGCGATTGGCTACGCGGTCGCGGCCCAGTTGCGGCGTTTCAAGATTCCACGCGAGTCCGTCGAGATGCGAGTTGGGATGGCAGGTGGCGCAAGCGAATTGTCCCTGAAAACAGTATTTTGCGGCGTGGAACATCTGCTCGCCGCGGCGCATCAGCGTGATCTCCTTGGGCCCGCCCAGATCGATGGTGGACGCAACATTCGCTTTTGCCAGGTCCACGACGGTCAGGGAATCGTCCAGGCGATTCGCGACGTACGCCCAACGGCTGTCGGGTGAGACGACGACGGCGGTCGGATTGTGGCCGGTCGGCAAGCGCTTGACCACAAACGTGACCGCGGAATCGAGACGGTTGGCGAGTTCTTCCGCTGGAACTTGCCTCAGCCGCTGCCCCAGGCGCGCGGTATCAATAATCGAAACAATGTCGGCGTCCGAAGAAGTCACTAGAGCGCGGCGGCCATCGGGCGAGAAGGCTGCGCCCGCGTTGGTGGCGAAGTAATAATCGATGTCGTCCAGCACGACTTGGGTGACCTTCGATTGCGCTTCGCCGAGCGGTGCATTGAGCGCCGGACGGACCAGCGCCATGCCGTGGGTCATCATCCAACCCTGGGGAACCTGAATGAGCGGCCCGAGGTTCTTCGGCCGCATTAACGGGATGAGAAGGTCGCCGGGTTGTAGCGACGGTCTCTGACCGCTGTAGCGTCGAGCGGAGACCGATGTTACAGTGGGCGGTGCTTCCGCGATGTGGCGCAATTCGATGGTGCCGGGCACCAGGATTCGTTCGGCGACCACCTGTTTGGCCGTGTCGATGGAGAGCAACTCAGAAACTGGCGGCTGATCGTAAGGCCCCAGGTGCGGCAGGATATTGGAAACGTAAACCCGCCGGCCGTCGCGTGAGAGCAGCATCTGCTCCGGATATCGATGCGTGACGAAGCGCTTGATTTCGGCGCCTGAGGCGAGGTCGATCAGCGAAACGCTGTCGGCAATGCTGTTGGCGACGTACAGAGTTTTGCCCGAGCGATCGGTAACCAGACCCACCGGCCCCCAGCCGGTCTTGAGTGTACGCTTCACCGCAAACGTTGCCGCATCGACTTCGGTGACCGTGTCACTCCATTCGTTCGAAACGTACAGGGTCTTGCCGTCGGGGGAGATCGCCAGCCCTTTTGGCTTGTGGCCCACTTTGGCGCGAGAAACCACCTGTTTGGTTTGCGTGTCAACGGCGAGAACCGAGTCAGCGTCCTCGCAAACGACGAAGAGCTTTCTTCCGTCCGCGGAAAGCTTTATTTCGACCGGGGTCAGATACGCAGGTTCGGCGAGAGCACTGTCCTGTGCATTCAGAAAAGATTCACCACAGAGGGCACAGAGAGCACAGAGAAAGGCCATACCGCTCGTACGGAGAGCGGCTAGTGCTAAGGCCCATGGCCGATTGATCCACGTCTTTGTCCAAAGTCCTTCTCTGTAGTCTCTGTGCCCTCTGTGGTGAATGCTGTGTCCTTTCATTGTTCTTTCACCGTCAAGACTTGATCCACTTTGACGTTTTCCAAAACCTGGTCTTTGCCGCTCGGCCAATGAATGATCAGCTTGTCCACCGAGGCATGTTGCCCCAAGCCGAAGTGCGGGCGCGGGTCGCCTTGCGAGAGATAGCCGTTCTCTGACACCGCCTGGACGTACTGGTGCAAGTCGCCGGCTATGGCTTCCAGCCGCGCGTCGTACCCATCGCGATTGCTCTTGGTGCCCACCAGTTTGAGGGTCAGCCAATGATTGCGCGGTCCGGACGCAGGGGGCTTGGCGTGAAGCAGGATGCCATTGCCGCCCAGCACCATGATGAAGACGTCCACGTAGCCGTCGTTGTCGTAATCTCCGAAACAGGCGCCGCGCCCGACTTTCTTGACCTTAAAGTAATCGCCCGACTGCCCGGACACATCCGTGAACGTCGAATCACCGTTATTGCGGAGCAGGGAGTCTTCCATGGGGATCAGCCAGTGCAGGCCGCCATTCACGATAAAGAGGTCTTTCCATCCGTCGTTGTCGTAGTCGTAGAAGCCGTCGCCCCATGCCACATACTGGCCGGACACGGCCGCTACGCCTGTTTCCACCGTCGTATCCAGCCAGAAGCCCTTGGCGCCGGGGTTGTGAAACAACCGGTGGTAACGCATGTCCGACACAAACAGATCCTGCCAGCCATCATTGTCGTAGTCGCCAAAGATCGGATTCATGGCCGAGGTCGCTTCGCCATTGGCTCCGAAAGCTGTGTTCACGTCCGCAGCCACGTTGGTGAATGTGCCATCGTGGTTGTTGTGGTACATGTAGCTTTCCATTGTGTCGTTGGCAATGTAGATGTCCGGCCAGCCGTCATTGTCGAAATCGCCGACGGTCACGCCCATCGCACGGCCCAGGGGATTATCAATGCCTGCTTTGTGTGAGACATCCGTGAACGTCCCGTTGCCATTGTTGTGAAAAAGGCGATCGGCATTACCTTCGTAGTCAAGCGGGCCGGGGAAGGCGTCGGCAGTGAAGTACTCGCGCTTGGCGTTGGGATCAAACTTCAGGTAGTTGCCCACAAAGAGATCGAGCTTGCCGTCACGGTCGTAGTCAATCCAGGCCGCGCCGGTGCCGAAGTGCGGATTCTCAACGCCCGCCTTCGCCGTCACGTCCGTGAAGGTGCCATCCCCATTGTTGTGGTAAAGAATCGACGAACCCCAGTTGGTCACGAAAATGTCTTCATACCCATCGTTGTCGTAGTCGCCCACCGTCACGCCCATGCCGAAGCCTTTGCCCCCCACGCCGGCCTGGGCGGTTACGTCGGTAAACGTTCCATCGCCGTTATTGCGATAGAGATGGTTTGTGGCATTCTCCCCGTCGGGCTTGGAAAACTTGGTGACGCCGTCGACATAGCGGCCGCTGACCACGTAGAGGTCCAGTAATCCATCATTGTTGTAGTCGATCCAGGCGCACCCGGACCCGGTGGCCTCCATGATCGAACTGAGCTTCTG
>JBKQVI010000110.1:0-19842 GCA_052139985.1 Terriglobia bacterium | reverse complement strand
TGCGTGGGAATGCGTGCAGGCATCGAGATATTATTTATATAATATCTATAACATGTCAAGAAAAAAATGCGCCCCCAGAGAGATTTCTTTCGCCCTTTCTCAAAATTACGTGAGGATCAGGGGCGGACTAGTGTAAGGGCGGTTTTCGCTGTTTTCCGGCGCCCGGGCGGACGGGACTGGCTTCTTGCGAAATGCTTGTTGACCCATCTCGCCGCGCAAGGTTGCCCGAATTGACCGTCGCAGGCAAAGCTCTACAAAATTCGGCCGAGACCCGACGAATTGCGAAAATGATTTGGAACCGCCCTGCACATCGAGGTGTCAAAGGGAGTATTGAGTTCCTTTGCGAACGATGTTGAGGTGTCACGTAGGCACGTCACCGCAGTCGAGGATTGGAGCGCAAGAATGACCGCAACGCGCGTTCCCTTAATTGCGCGACAAGGATCGTGGTATCGGCAAAGCATTTGGGAGACCCCATGGACAACGGCAAGCAAGACAGTTCCCCAGCAAGATTCTTCGTTCTGGTCTTCACTGTTTTCATAACCATCACCGCTTTAATCGGCCTTCAGCCATTCCGGGCTTCCGACGCCGCGCCTTCCATCGCCGCCACCTATTCGCAGGGAACGCTGCATCTGACCATTCCCTACCACACGGCTCGCGCAGGCTCGGGGCAGTTAACCCTCGAAGTCTTGGACCCGGAGGACAACGTACTGGGCAGGACGGCGCGGCGCGTTGACGTGGCCGCGGGACAAGGCCAGTGGCAAGACACCATCAAGCTGCAGAAGGCCCTGCCCGTTGACGATCTGGTATGGCACCGGATTCGTTATCGCTTCCAATATGACGGCCAAAATTCGGCGCGGTTGGAGGGCACGGAGTCCATCTCGCAGATCTTGCGAACGCCGGTGATGCACATTCTGGGACAACAGTCTTACCTCGCCGGCAGTTCGGCAGGGGCGCGCGTAATCGCGACCGACTCAAATAACGAAGTCATCGCCGGCCGCAGTTCGGTGCGCGTCGAATTGCTGGTGGCCAGCGAGAAACCCCGGCAGCTCTTTGCCGGTCCGTTGAACCGAAGGGGAACGGCCGAGGCGCAGTTCCGCTTCCCCGCAGGCCTCGTTGGCAATTACCAGTTGCACTATGTCGTGGATACTCCCCTTGGTTCCACCGAATTCACCCAAGCAGTGCGCCTTGACGATAAAGTCTCGATTCTACTCACCACGGAGAAGCCCATCTACCAGCCGGGCCAGACTATTCACGTCCGGGCCTTGGCGCTCGATCGCTCCGGCCACGAGGCCGCGACGAGCCACAAGCTGACCTTCGAACTCGAGGATTCTCGCGGCAACAAGGTCTTTAAGAAAATGACCGAGACCGACTCCTTCGGAATTGCCTCAGCGGAATTTGGCTTGGCCGATGAGGTGAACCTGGGCACGTACCATTTGCGCGCCCTAATGGGCGACGCCGGCGCGCCCACGAACTCTGCCGAGATCGCTCTCAACGTGGAACGATACGTCCTGCCCAAGTTCAAGGTGGCCGTTGAATTCAGCGAGAAGGGCAAGAAGCAGAAGCATGGATACCAGCCCGGCGATCACGTCACGGGCGCGGTGCGCGCCAATTACTTCTTTGGCAAGCCGGTGGATGGCGCCGAAATCGCCATCAAGGCTTCGGCGATGGATGTGACGCTGCACGAAGTGGTGTCCACCCAGGGGAGGACCGATTCCGATGGGTCTTATCACTTTGACCTGCACTTGCCGGATTATTTCGCCGGGCGGCCTCTCAGTCAAGGCGCCGCTCGCGTGCTGATCGAGGCCACGGTAAAGGATTCCGCGGGCCATGCGGAAACCCGTGGAGAACCCATCACGGTCAGCGCATCGCCGCTGCTGATTACGGCGATCCCCGAGGGCGGAACGCTGGTCCCGAATCTGGAGAACCAAGTGTTCATCCTGACTGCGTATCCCGACGGTACTCCTGCGAAGTCTGACGTCACCATCCACACTGCCGGGAATGTCGATCAACACGTGGCCACCGACGATGGCGGCGTGGCCGTTACTCATGTCACTCCGGGAGCCGGGGGCGAGACTCTGGAAATTGAGGCCGCCGATCAGGAAGGAAACCGCTCTTCCAGCAATGTTCAACTCCAGTCCCGCCAAGGCGAGGACCAGATCATGCTGCACGCTGATCGCGCCGTGTACCGCGCGGGCGACCACGTGCAAATGAAGGTTTTTTCCACCAAGCAACGCGGGGCAGCCTACGTGGACATCGTCAAGGAAGGGCAGACGGTGTTGACCCGCGACCTGGACATCGAGAACGGCCAAGCGGAGTTAACCCTCACGGCCACACCTGAGATGGCGGGCACGGTGGATTTGAACGCCTACCTGTTCGGCCGGGACTCACGCCCGGTGGGTGACCATCGCCTGATCTTCGTGCAGCCCGCGGACGAACTGAAGATTGAGACCGTGGCGGATGCGCCCGTCTACAAACCGGGCGGTGAAGCGCAGATTCGCTTCCAGATCACTAATTCGCGCGGTCAAGGCGTCCATGCTGCACTCGGCTTGCAAGTGGTGGATGAGGCAGTGTTCGCGCTGGCGGAAAAGCAGCCGGGATTTGCCAAGGTCTTCTTTTTCCTCGAACAGGAAGTGATGAAGCCGCGCTATGAAATCCACTCGCTCAGCATGCCGGCAATCGTGGAGCCGGTTCAGTCGTCGCAAGCGGAACAGCGCGACCGGGCGGCGCGGGCTCTGTTTTCGGCCACGGAAATCGTGAATCCGAACAAGTTGGAGACAAAGTTCGGCGGGGATGTGCCGATGACGAAATATCCTGAGTATATGCGCCGCTACCAGGCGCAGTTCTTCCAGCAGACAAGCCGATTGGCAAAGAGTTTGGCTCGCGCCTACGACCCGAAGAGCGACGGAATTGTTCTAACCAGGACGTTCGCAAAGGTGAAGAATGCAGGTGGGCCTGATCTGCGTGATGCCTGGGGGACGGAGTTGCGCATGGACACGATCCCCTCGTACCAGGTTCAGGATAACGCATATTACAGCTTGCGTAGCGCGGGCCCGGATCACCAATTCAATACGGTGGATGATATGACGGTTTATATCCAAGTTCCCGTTCGGAACTTGGTGAGCCGCGCGGATACGGGGAACATCACGGTCAAAATGGAACACGATCGTGGACCCTTAAATGGCTTGGCGGAAATTGTGGGAACGGTTACCGATCCCACAGGTGCAGTGGTGCCGATGGCCAGCGCCGATGTGCTCGAAGTCATCAATGGAAAAGTGGACGCCGCAGTGAAACGTACTTCCAAAACCAATGTTGCGGGACAATTCAGTCTGTCGGGTTTGCCTCCCGGAGAATACCAAGTCCAAGTGTCATCGGCTGGGTTCAATACCGCTTCGCGGCAACTCACTCTTCGGCCGCGCGACCGTGCCGTGCTCTCCGCAGCTTTGTCTCTAGGTTCGGTCTCCCAGAGTGTGCAAGTCACTGCCGCGGCCCCTATGCTTATGGCCGAGGAGGCCACCGGTGGCGGCCCCATTCCGGGGCCGCCACCGCCTCCGGCGTCGCCAATGGCGCTGCGACTCGCTATGCGCAGTGTTGGGCGCGGCGAGGGCGGCGTTGTTGGCGGCGTCCCCGGAGGCCAAATGGGCGGTGTGATGGGCGGCGTCATCGGAGGTGTTCTTAGCGTCGGGGCCAGCGCCCAGCCGGCGCATGTGCGCTCGTATTTCCCCGAGGCGCTTTATATCAATCCGGAGATCATCACCGACAAGAACGGCCACGCCAGCATCGTCGTTCCTATCGCCGATTCCATCACCACCTGGCGCATGGCCATGATCGCTTCCACGCAGCACGGCGCGCTGGGCACCTCCACCTCCAGCCTGAAGGTCTTTCAGGATTTCTTTGTCGATCTCGATCTGCCCGTCACGCTCACCCAGGGCGACCGTGTTTCGATCCCCGTGGCCATCTACAATTACTCCGGCGCGCGCGGAGAGGTGAGTCTGAAACTTCAGACGGACGATTGGTTCTCCCTGGTACAGGACGATCCGGAAAAAATGGTCGAGGTCGATTCCGGCCGCGTAGGCGCCTCGCAGTTCACGCTTGAGGCAAAACGCATCGGAAAGTTCAAGCTCACGCTCGCGGCAAGCATGAAGGGCCAGGCGAATCGCGCCGATATCGTGGTGCGGGAGATTGAAGTCATACCCAACGGCCGCGAGCAGAGCCAGGTGTTCAACGGCCGTCTGGAAAACTCCGTGCAGCATGAAATCAATTTCCCGGCAAACGCCATTCCCGACGCCAGCAAGATTTTTGTCCGGCTCTATCCCGGTCCGTTAAGCCAAGTCGTGGAAGGCATGGACAGCCTTCTGCGCATGCCGTACGGCTGTTTTGAGCAGACTTCTTCCAGCACCTACCCCAACGTGCTGGCGCTCGATTACATGAAGCGGACGAAGAAGCTCACTCCGGAAGTCCACGCCAAGGCGGAGGGGTACATCTCGACCGGCTACCAGCGCCTCGTGACCTTTGAGGTTCCCGGCGGCGGATTCTCCTGGTTCGGCCAGCCCCCGGCCAACAAGATCCTGACTGCTTACGGGTTGATGGAGTTCTACGACATGTCGAAGGTTTATGACGTGGACCCAAAACTGATCTCGCGAACGCAGCAATGGCTGGCGGGGGAGCAGCAGGCGGATGGAAGCTGGAAGCCCGACACATCCTTTATCAACGAAGGCGTCACCAACCGGTACAACTCGGATGTGCTTCGCATCAGCGCTTACCTGGCCTGGTCGCTTGAGAACGCGGGTTACCAGGGACCGGCGGTGGAGCGCGCCCGGCAATATATCGAAAGCCACATGGATGCGAAGATGGATGCCTACACCCTGGCCGTGGTGGCCAATTTCGCCATCGATTCCGGGAGCGAAGGTCAGGGCAGCGATCGCGAATTCACTCGCCAAGCCATGCAGCTTCTGCTTGACGCGCGCACGGAAAAGGATGAGCAAGCTTGGTGGAGCGCCGACGAAACCGGCTTCTACGCCATCGGCACAAGCGCCAGCGTGGAAACCACAGGGTTGTCCGTGCAAGCTTTGCTCAAGTGGGGTCAGGCGTCGGGAACGGCGCGCAAGGCGCTTGCCTACATCGCCGCAAAGAAGGACGCGAGCGGAACCTGGGGCACGACGCAAGCGACCATCATGGCGCTGCGGGCCTTGCTGCTCGCCACCGAAAAAGGCGCGGCAGACACTGAGGGCGTTCTGGAGGTTCTGCTTAACGGCAAGCCCGCCGAAAAGCTTGACCTAACCCCGGAGAACAACGATCTGCTCCATCAGTTTGTTTTCAAGGGCGCCGAGATTGTAGGGGCCAGCCGCGCTGGCCGTGGGCCGAACGCTGTTCGGCCCTACGTCACGCCGGAGAGGTTTGCAGATGCAAGTACTAACAACGTCGAAATCCGGTTCGAAGGGAAGGGTGGCCTTGCCTATCAGATCGTGGGGAGCTACTTCCTGCCCTGGGAGCAGAAGCCGGCGGAGGAACCGCTCTCTGTCGACGTGGCTTACGACCGCACGCGTCTGGCACAGGACGACATCGCCACCGCGACCGCGACAGTGAAGAGCAACCTGAATAAGACCGCCAACATGGTGATGGTGGATCTGGGCATTCCCCCCGGCTTTGACCTGCTCAGCGAGGATTTGCAGGACTATCAGGAGAAGAGCGCAAGCCTAAAGAGTGGCCACCTGTCGAAGTTCAGCCTTACGGCAACGCAGGCCATTCTCTACTTCGATTCGCTCGCTCCGGGCGACACGATTACAGTGAAGTTCCGTCTGCGGGCCAAGTATCCTATCCGCGCGAGAACCTTCAAGTCGCGGGTCTATGAGTACTACGATCCCGAGGTGAGTTCGGTCGCAGCGCCCGTGCAACTGGAGGTGGACAAGCGCTAACCATCAAGTTGCCGACGGTCAGATGGTTCTTCTCGTTTTTAGGGGTTCAGCCTGAACGGTTGCCCGCCAAGATTAATCCCGTGCAACGCCGCGGGGCAGAGGGAAATCGGTCAATCCTTGCACCGTACGGGGGCGGTAGCTACTGCTGCCGCCTGGAGTTTCTACATTTGCGACGACCGCAAACATTGTAAAGGGAGACCGAGTTTAGTATGAGTTCCTAGCCCTCGCCCCCTTGGGGGAGAGGGCTGGGATTTTCGCCTTGGGGGTGTTTTGAAATGTTGAAACTCCAGGCGGTAGCTGCTGTTACCGCAGCCCCAGGCGGCCTCTGGCCGCAAGCAAAGATGTAGGGACCAGCGGCGCTGGTCCGGCCGAACGCCGTTCGGCCCTACATCCGGGTTGCGGCTCCGCCGCGCTGCGGTACCTGCCTTGGGCATTTGTCGAGTTTCGCCTTGGGAAGTTGAGCCTGGATGTAGCGCCCTAAAACGGAAGATTCATTATTGCCGAAGAGGTGCCGGTCAGCAGGGCAGGATCTTTATTATCATGCCACCGATCCGGACCCGTGTGTGAGGCCGGAGCAAACCGCGACCAAATTACCCCAGGCGCGGCGGAGGTGCGCCCCCCGCAGCGTCGTCACTCCCAGAATGACACTCATCAAGGTCCTGTTCGCGAGTACGAAGGCACACAGCGCGGGTGACAGTTCCGTATGCTTCCTGACAAAATGGAATCGATTCACAACCTCCCTCTTGCCGAAGACGTAGGGATCAAGACGGCCTATCTCGGAAGGGTAGTGATGGAATTGGGCGTTGGCCACGACCGCCAATTTATACATTTTCCCCAGGGTGTAGCTGAAGTCCAAGTCCTCCAGGTAGCTGTACCCGCGGAACCACTCGTCGAAGCAGTACTCCTCCAGAATGCGCCGCGGGTAAACCGCCGCGCCACTTGGCAACCACTGAACGTAACGAGTCTCGGATACGATCCCGATGACGGTTTGAAAGCCCGAGCGCATCACCAGGCCTCCGCGCGAGTCGTAGAGACCCAGGCGCGAGACCAGGCGGAGCGACTTCAAACGCGACGCGTCGCGGGGGGGCGGATTCATCCAGTTACAACTCGCTCCCGCCACTTCCGACGGTGCATGTTTCCAGAAATCCAGCATCGCCTCAATCGCGCCTGGATCAAGAACAATGTCATCGTCCATGAAACCAATCAGGTCGATTCCCGAACTCACGTGCTGGACGCCGCGGTTGCGCTTTGCCGACGCCGACCCTCGCGGGAAAGTCGTCACCGAGATCGATAACGCGGGGAACTCCCGCGCCAGATCGTTGCCCTCCCCGGCCTCGTCCACGATGACCACTTGATCGGACACATGGGTCTGCCGGGCGAGGCTCCGCAGCATTCGCCGCAGCTCGTCGCAGCGGCCAAGGGTAGGGATGATGATCGCGATTTGACCGGTCACCTTCACTTTACTCACGAAACCTCGTTCCTCCCTCGCCCGCCTTGGGGGAGAGGGGGGACCGCAAGGCGGGGGGTGAGGGGGTTCGTACCAACCTGGAAACAGTGCGTTCGAGCCGCAAAAACAAGACGAAACGCAGAAGTAAAAATGCCTGTGCCCCAAACCTCGTACTACCACGATCAGCCATTGCCGGATGGTAATAGAAAACCGAGTTTGGCGCAGGCGTCGCGGTTTTGACCCCCTCACCCGCCCCGCACCGGCTGGCGAAAGCGCCGGTTGCGGGCCACCCTCTCCCCCAGGGGGGCGAGGGCAGTAGAATCGCATGACTCTCGCAGAGCCTTTCCAAGCTGTCTAGCGCCCTGAATTCCAGATGCCACGCCACATTCTCACAAAGGGGGGGGCGCCACCCCTCATCACAAATGTAGAAACTCCATATTCCGGCCCTTTCAGGACCGGAATGACTTATCAATGTAACGTTACCCTAGGTTTCACCTAAGGCTACTGACGGGGAACCGGGGAGCGCTCAACCTCTTCGTGTCTCAAGAGTTGAACCTGGAGCTTATCTTGAAAATAGCTATTCTCCCCGGGCGATGGCCAGATCGGACTTCAACATCATCCTGACGAGCTGCTGGAAATCCACGGCGGGCTGCCAGCCCAGCTCAACGCGGGCCCGACGCGCGTCCGCACGCAAATCATGAATCTCACCCGTGCGCAGGAATTGCGGGTTGATCTCCACCCATTCTTCCACCGACTGAGGAACGTTGCTGGAAGGCCCGATCTCCGCCATCGCCGCCATGATGGCGTGGAGAAAGTCGGCGACGCTGTGCGAAACACCGGTGCCGATGATGTAATCCTTAGGTTCGACGGGTTGCAACATGGCGTGCATGGCCTTCACGTAATCTCCCGCAAATCCCCAGTCGCGGCGGGCCTGGAGGTTTCCGAGTTGTAATTTGGCTCGGTCGCCCAGCAACCAGCGCGCGGCGACGCGCGAGATCTTGCGCGTCACCATTTCTGGGCCGCGGCGCGGCGATTCATGGTTGAAAAGAATGCCGCCCACCGCGAACAGACCTCTCTGCCGGTAGACCTCCATCAGACGATGGGCCGCCATCTTCGAAGTCCCATATGGCGACGTTGGCCGCAGAGGCGTCTGCTCATCGCACAAACCATCCCAGTTTCCCATCATTTCCGAACTGGAGGCCTGGTAAACCCGCGTATCGCGCTTCGTCCGATCGACGATCTGCAAGAGCCGGACCAATCCACCGACGTTGATGTCGAAGGTCTCAGCGGGAGCTTCCCAACTTGTGGGGACAAACACCTGTCCCGCCAGATTGTAAACCTCATCGGGCCAAGCCTTTTGGAAGGCCACGGCGAGCGATTCGTTGTCGCGCAGGTCTCCGTAAACGACCTCGATGCGGGAGGATATTGGCTGTAACCACCGCATGGACGCTTGCCCGCGCCGCACGAGACCCCAAACTTGATAGCCCAGATCGAGCAAATACTCAGCCAGATAGCTCCCGTCCTGCCCCGAAATGCCTGTGATCAACGCTGACTTCATTCTGAGATGTCTCCTCTCTGCGTTCGTGATTCGAAAAAAATGATTTTCAGTGAAGCAATCGAAGTAGTTGGCACGCCTCGTTACGTTCTGCGCCGAGCCTAAATTGAGGCTCGGTTGTGCAAGAACTCAGCGACCACGCCGCGCATTGCTTCCATGAACGTTTTTACCGAAAAGCGCGTAGAACCCTGCCGGAGGTGGGCGAGCAGCCTCTCCTGTTCGGCATCATGGGCGAGCACCGCATCGATCTTCTCCACCGCGTCGGCTTCGTCCTCAAAAATCAGCGCGGGGTGATTGACGATCTCCACCTGCCCGCCTCCGTTGGGGACGAAGACCACACACCCCGCCAGTACCATTTCCGCCACCGACACGCCAAAGGCCTCGCTTTGGCAGGCGTTTATGCCGAAGCGGTGACCCGACAATAACTCCCTTTTCCGCTCCCCGAACGTCCACCCCTCCAGGAATACCCATTCGCGGAATTGCTCCGCGAGCGCCCGCACCTTCTTCGCGTAATCGGAGTTATCGATCCCACCGAGAACGTGCAAATGGACATTGTGTCCCCGCTCGCGGACCCGGCGGAGGATTTCAATGACAGAATGTACACATTTCTCCGCCGAGACTCGGCCCACACATACGAACCCTTTGTGACGCTTTCGGAACGGTTTCGACCAGTTGGAAAGAACCACGGGCGGGTAGACAACCCGGGAAACAATCCCACACTTCTTCAGAAGCCGGTCGGCGGTCCAGGCAGAGTTCGCCAGAACGATGTTTTGCTTCCACGCTTCCGGATTGACGGGAGCGATGCGGTTGCAGATACCCAAATAGAGGCGTCGCACCCAGGTATCACCGTAAAACCAAGCCCTTCGCGTGCGAAAAGTAGGATGAAGTTCCAAACGCCATTCATCCACAAAGGAGAAGTCCGCGATGATGAGCACCCCGGGCTTGCCGAAATCCATGGCGCCGTAACCATTGATGAGGACATCAAACTCCGGAGCGACGCGGCGGATGTAACGCTGGAGGAATCGGCCCTTCAACGCTGAGAATGCTGGCGTGTTCCGTACTCCCCACGGTAGGGGTGCCCGCCGGGTAGAGAAGTCCCCAGCCGTGAGGGAGGTTCCATAGTAGGCATTCAACCGCTCCAGATCAACCTCACCCATAGAAATCAGGGTGACGTCGTAATCCCCTTTCAGGGCCTCGATCGTCCACAGCACGGCGGCCTCAGAGCCGCCAAACCCCAGGCCGGGGTGGACAATAGCGACCTTCGCTTCAGTCACTTTCTCCTGCTTCACCGCCAACTCCCAGTCCGAAACCCTAATCCGCGCGGCTCACGGGTGCTACCGTCCCGCGTTCTTGCACGGACAATTGGCGGGAGAGCCTTCTTGCTGCCTCAGGTGTTTCCCAGATGCCGCGGACGAATACGGCGTTCGATGAAAGTCTGACCAGCGACTCCAGGAGACGCCCACGCCGCGCGTTGCCGACCATCCGATCGGTAAGCCGAGCAAACACGTTAAGAGCCTTAAAGGCGAGCTCCGGACAAACTCCGATGGCCCGGAAAAGCAGCCGTCTGCGGGAGTTTGAAACGGCCCAACAGATGAGTTTCAGCTCGTCAGGGTGCTTTTCCATATATCGCGGGAAGTTCCGGCCGCTCTGGCGTACATCCCTTATTACGTCCGACCAAACCTTGGTCTGATTGTGGTAGCCAAGAGCCTGGACCTCAAATCGGAAGTGCATCCCGAGGGCTTCGAGACGGAGACCGAGGTCGCGGTCGTCGCCGCCTCCGTATCCTTCAAATGTCTCATCCCAACCTCCGGCTCTCAGGATGTCATTTTTTGCTGCCGAGAAGTTGTTGCTGACAAGATCGATGCCACCGGCTTGGTAACCCGGCTTCGAGCATCGCTCAAAATAGCCCTCGGTCCAATCGACGGCCACATCGACAAACCCGCCCGGAGAATCCGGAGAAGGCTTAAGGGCGCCGAGAACCACTACCCGGGACTCTTGTCGGTGATGAGCGTAATGCGCATCGAGGAAGCGAGGTGTTACAACAATGTCGTCATCGATGAACACCAGAAGGTCCGCCCTTGCCGATGCCACTCCGCGACTTCTCGCAGCGGGTGCTCCCTTGGGCGGCTGCGTGAACCAGCGGAGGCTGAAAGGGTAAGAGCTTTTCCGAAGCATGAGTTCCGTCGCCTGGTCGGGCCCATCCATAACTACGACTACTTCAAATTGATGAGCGGGGAAAGTTTGCACTGCCAGTGCGCTCAACACTTTGGCCAGCATGTCGGCACGTTGGTGAGTAGGAACAACGACACTGAGAAGCGGACACGCGTCCTGCGACATTACTGCACCTCCGGGCACCGACGTCCAGTCGCAACCAGAAAAAAGATCGGCGAAGTCACTGAGGGTGGGCGAAAGGCACTTTGCGAATTCCCTCGTTCAACCCCTGGACTGCACCGTTCAAAGATCCCACAAGCAGGGCCAAGGCAGTGCCACGTTTTGGCCTTAGCCATTCTACCCCTGATTATCGCTAAAGCCCGGAGTGCGTTGGCGTCCCCGCCGAAAATCATGTGGGCCTGGTTTTCTTCACAAAAGGTTTAAGAATTTCTCGTATTCGCGATAGCGCGCCCGCTGCTGCCGATACTCTGTGTCCCAGAGCTTTCGCAAATTCCGGCGGCCGGCGATGGCCAGCAGTACGAGCTTTCCGAAGGGGCGGAAAGCAAGCTGGACGCTTGCCAACAAGCGGAGCGTGGCGGCTTTCCTTTCTTCCTGGAACTCCTTCGCGAGGATTTCCGCCGACCTTCGCGCCTCCTCGCATCTGCCCGCGATGACGGCGCGCAACCCACAATCGATAAACAAAAGCTCTTTGACCCTTTGGGTCAGAACACGGGTGGCGAGGTCTCTAACCTCCACGGGTACCCCGTCATCCTCCGCAAGATTCCGAATCATCTTCAGCCAGCCCGGCCAAATCTCCGTCAGAGATCCCTGCACTGTCGCCGATCCAGCGTGCGCCACCCAGAGTGCGCCAGGCTCAAGCGATATAGCAATTGGGTAGTGCGCAGCGACACGGTATAGATATTCCACATCCAGCGCGTTCCCCACCCCCACATCAAGGGGGCCGATCCGATCGATCAATTCCCGCCTGAAGACCACACCCGTCCACTGAGGGGGCCATAACTCCAACATCTTTCGCAGACCCGCAGGCGGAAAATGTAGCCCGTTTTGCCAACCGCGAGATCCTAGGACGGCGACCCCGTCGCGAGGATGGACTACGACCGTTGCCAGCGCACAAAACCCCGCTTGGGGATATTGTTGGAATCCTTCCATTGCGCGCTGGTAGAACTGCGGAAGTAAAACGTCGTCGTCCCCTAAGAATGAGAAGTATGGTGTATCGACGTGCTCCATCCCAAACAGGTAATTCCGGCCGATCCCTAGACGAGAGCTATGCCGCTGGTAATGAACCCGGGGGTCCTCTTGCGAGAGGTCTCTCAGCACCTCCATGGTGTCTTCCCCAGCGACATCGGCAGAGACGCACACTTTAACATGGGGATAGGTCTGGCGGAGCACGCTTTTGACCGCACGCCGCAAGAGTTGCGGTCGATTGTAGGTCGGGATAACCGTCGTGATCGAAGGCGGGACAGGGGAGGACTCTTGTAATGGCTGGTTCGACACATCACGCATACTGCAAATCTCCACCTGCGGAAGCCTCTTTACTGTTTGAATTTTGCCTTTTATCTTCAACTACAACACACTCAGGCTGCATGCGAACCGCCTCTGGTTGTAGCATCAATCAAAACCTGCAGTATTGCATTGGCGTACTTTTCCGCGGAGAATGTCTCGTCCGCCCAGCGTCGTCCGTTCTCACCCATCCTTTTCGCCAAATCCGGGTTTTCCAGCAAGCATCGAATCTTGGCGGCAAGATCCGAAGGGTCATCAAGCGTATACAAGAATCCATTGAACCCATCTTTGATGAGTTCGGGAGTGGCTCCTGCCCGCGCCCCTACCACGGGCTTGCCCAGTTTCATTCCCTCTACGGTCGCCAACCCAAAAGCTTCGGATCGGGAGCACGTCAGAACCACATCGGCTTCAGCAACGATGGGCGCCGGATCATCCATGTACCCAACAAAGGATACGAACTCGTCCAAGTGATCTTCAGATACAGCCGCTTTGAGCTCGCTCAGATATCCTGGGTCGGACGCGGAGCCGATAAGCACGAGCTTCGCCCGCAGTTGATGCTCCATCAATTGCTTTATCGCTCTAATGGCAACTCGTTGACCTTTTCCGGGGTGGTAGGAACCAACAAGGACCAACTGCGGTAACCGGTAGTCAGAATGGGACTTGCAATGGACATGACGGCTGCTCGCTGACTCAACACCGCAGTAGATCATGCGGATTTTTTCGCTGGGGATATATCGCGAATAATACTTCTCCACGGCTCTGGAATTGACGATGATTAGAGTCGACAGGCGCCCGATTAGCTTGGAAGTCCAACGAAAACCCAAGGAAAAAGAAAGGTTGTGATCTTCTCGCCCGAATTCGTGAACGTACCAGACGTGTGGCCTTCGCAACACACACGCTGCCATTGCCCCGACAGGAACAACTGAGGTGTTTGTCAGGACAACGTCGACATCCCATCGCCTCAGTTGAGACACAACTCGAGGCAGGACGTGCATCCGTGCAATATCCTTGAGCCTTCTCCACAAATTGGGGCCAGAAGCGGCCCACCACCGGTAGGGAAAGATCGCATAGGGCACCTGCCGTATTGAAAGTTCGTCCTTCAGGGGGCCGTCCCCGGGGAGAAGTACCGAGCACTCGACCCCTTTTACGTTAAGGCCATCTACCATCTGAAGTAACATCCGCTCGGCGCCACGTGTGTCACTCGAGTGCGAGACAATACAAACTTTCATAGATTCTCTTCAATGCGGAGAACCGGGGCCCTCATCTTCTTGCTATTACGACCAGGTCTTCTGAGAAAGCTGCAAAAGGTATCTCAAGGAATTTGGCCAGAATTCTCCGTCCCGCTTGACGAATCTTTCCCTTTGTTGATTCCCGCAGCGACGACGCCGTTAGGGCGCTGACTCACTCACAACCGATGCTGTCAGCCCTGAACCCGGCGGCGACCAGGCATTGCCGCATGCCATCGGGCGTGAATTGACCCCCCGCTCAGCCAACATCTCTTTGGCGACTTCGATCTGCTCGGCCGAAAGGTCAACGGGCTCGATGTTCCTGTCAATTAAGGGTTCCTTTCAGGCAGTAGAGGTTCGCATACCACGCCGAATCCTTGTCGGACTTTCGTAGAACGTCCGGCGTAACGCGATTCAGCGAACAAGCCGTTTCATCAATCAGGTGAACGTCAAAACCAAAACCCTCAAGTTGTGCAACATATTCCTCCGGTTCCACCCCTGCCCGGCGAAGAAATGCGGGGGCCAGCTCAGTAAACAGGACAAGGTGGTCGCTCCTCGATAGAGTGTTGGTCATTCCTTTCAATGCGTAAGGCTCGTTTCCCTCAATATCCATCTTAATGACGTCTATTTGTTGTCCTGAAAGGAATTCGTCAAGCCCTACGCATTCGAATGTTGTGGTCTCCTTCACACGAGCTTCGGGATGACGATACATCCCATGCGAGTCGGACCCTTCGTATAGATACAGAGTCGCTGCCGTATTCGTCTCGCCGACTCCTTTGCACAACGCCTCGATCCTGTCCGCATATCCATTGACCCGGATGTTACGCTCTAAGAGCTTGAAATTGGCGGGGGCGGGCTCAAAAGCATAGACCTTTCCCCCGGGCCCCGCCCGCTTGGCGGCAAGCAGGGAGTAATGACCAAACTGCGCTCCAATATCCAAGACCCTTGACCCAGGCTTTATTGCACGCTTAAAAAGCTCGACAGTAAATGGCTCAAAGGGGCGGTCAAAGTATGCATGAAAATCCCAGGTGTTGGCATAGATGTAGAACGACAATCCATCGATCTTTATGAGGACCGAATTATCAGGAGCGACGCTGACCAGCTTCTGGCGGACAAGGTTTCTTACGCGTTTCACAAGGCCGACTTGGCCGATCCCCGCCCTGTTTAAGATGTCATTCAGTTTATGCAGTAACCTAAACGTATGGGTGTTCCCCATCCATCGTACCTCCAGCGAGGCCTTTCCTCGAAAGATCCGACACCTCGCGCGATTCCTCGGGAGTTTGTGCAATGTTTGTGCGCAGGTGCCAACCGTCTCACGGTGGTCAACTGCAATGCCAAACACGGGTCAGTGCTCCGACAAAACTCCAACTTTCGGACCGAACATCGGCAGAAGCCTCGCAGCCTGCTTAAGGTCGAAAGCATCAAAGAACCTCATGAGGATCAAAGCCACGAAGTAGACGACACCAAAGACCGCTAACTCCAACAACAACCCGCCCCAACCGATGGGCCTCCGGAAACGGATAAGTAAGCATGCTGCCGAACCAGCCAGCGATGCACCTAATGACTTCAAGTACGACTCAGTGAGCAGTCGTCTATATGGGAAGCCAGTGTATCGGTGAAAGAGGTAGACGAAAATGGACATGCCAATAGTGGCTGAGACGAGAGTCCCCACGACGGCACCGGGAAAACCATAGTATCGAATCAAAACGAAACTCATCACCAGATTGAGGACGGTCGCGGAGACGGCTGAATTTACCGCGGGAGCCAACTTTCCCTGGCCGATGGAAATGAGAACCCCCGGCCCTGTCAGCACAATCACGATGTTCGTGAGCACAAGGAGCGCAAGCGGGATGGCGACAACACTCAACTGCGGACCTAGCCACAGGTTCACAAACGGCCGGCAAAAAACTGCGGCCGCAACCGCCGTTGGGACGCTCAAGAAAGCCATGTACTTGTGCGCCCGGTAATAGAGTTCCTTCAACTCCTCCCCGTGACCTCTGGCGTCGAGCTCTGAGGCCGCCGCCATGAGTGGTGATAACAACAACTCAGGTAAACGCCGCGCCTTCAGGCCGGCAGAATTAGCAATCTGATACCAGCCCACCGGAACCACTCCAAGGAGCCACGCCAGGTAAACTTTCTCGATCTGGCTCTGAACCACCGAGGCGATTTGCGTGGTGTAAAGGCGCCAACTGAAGCTGAAAATCTCCTTCATCACTCTTCGATCAAAGCGGAAGGGATTGATCGGCACTTGTGGGAGCAACCTGTACGCCGACCCTGCCACTAGTGCCAGGCTCAGCATTGCCGCAACCAAGTTTGCATAGAGCAAACCCCGCAAGTGCCAGCCGAGGCTTAAGAAGGCCACCGTAAGAATAGCATTGCTGACGACACTCACAAAGCCAAGCGCGCTGCTGAGGTCCATCCGCTGCAAACCCATCACGACTGATGAGAAAGGCGCCCCAAGGAAGTTGATTCCCATGGTCAGAATCATCACCAGCCACAGGGTTCGAAGCTGCGGGTAAGGGGTCGAGATGTTTCGAAAAAGCGCTGGCAGCAAGTGACCGGTGCAAACCCAGAGCCCCGCCATCATGATGAGAGAAATGGCGATGTAGAACATCAAGCCCGTGTCCAGCAATCGCTTCAGTGCCACGAAATCGCCCTTGGCGTAATGCTCCGCCACGTGTTTCGTCAGTGTCCCGAACATGCCCAGATCGGTCAATGAGGTAAAACCAATGACCGTCATGAAAACCGCATAGACTCCATACTCACCAATCCCTACCCGGCCGAGAATGAACGGGATAAGGAGGAAGGGGATGGGAAAAACAAGGACATTCTGAAGCGCCGAAAAAAGCGTATTACGAACCACTTTGTGGCTTACCGCTTTTTGTTCGGGCGCAAAGACTCTGGTGAGAAATCCCAAGGGTACCTCAGTCGCACAAACATCTTCATCGTGTAAGCAAACAAGTCTTCCAACAACAATATCGCCGTTGCGACTCCCAAGCCAGAGACTATTGGAGGGGGACCATGCCAGCATTAGGCAATTCGTTGTTTTTGTGGCACGGCTGGCGACCCGAGAGCACGTCCGGAATGCTCAAGCTACACCGGTCTTGTACTGACTTAACCTGCCCGTACACAATAATATTACGTCAGGGTTGCGGCAGGGGACGAAATCACGGCCCCCCGTCTGCACCCCGGGTCAGCAGGCCGGATTCCCCAGACACTGTCACCACTGTACACCGGGATAGAGGCTTGGCATCCGGAAGGCACGGTAAGCATTCTGTCCGGTTATCTGCAATTGCCATACGGTCTGGGAGTTGGTGGGATCCTGGGTGACCTCATAGACTGAGGCAGCGCTCACACTGCCTCCCGATGCGCACTCATCGAACTCCATGTTCCCATTGGGCAGCACTTCGGCGTTGCCGCCGAAGAACGAAAACATTGGCAAAGTGTCTTGCCAAAGGATGGTCGCGGTCAATGCCGATTCGTCAATCTCGAACAACGGCACGCGGCTATAGCACAGCGATGTGGGACCATCTCCACACTGCGACCCGTCAATCGAGCGATTGTCACCATTGTCAAACAGCGTCATCTGAAACACGCCACTCGTATTGCTAGTCGCGAAGCTGGGTCCATGCTGGGCGTAGAACCAATCGACGGGGTCGGTGCCGCCTTCAAGGGTGAAATCTCCCTGCCATCCCAGGGTCCAGCCGAAGGGTGGAACGATGTCACCCGAGCCTTGCCCGTTGTCGTAATCAATCTTGATGACCCAGTATTGGTGGCGAATCGAGATGACGAGGTCCCCGTCAGACGGTGAATATATGACCGCGTTGCTGTGGGTCCAATCGGAGGGGAAGTTCATCGGATGACGGTTGACGTCAAGATAATCGAATTCTGACCACACCCAGACCGGCTTGCGACTCGTGTCGAGGTCAATCAACGCGTCGCCCCAGACCGTAACCGAAGTACCCGTATACCCGGTAAGGTTGGTAAAAACTTGATTGGTGCTCGCAATTAGAATGAGGTGGCCATTCGGGAGCACGGCAAAGTCGTGGTGCGTGCCGACGATGGTGAGATTGTACCCCGCCGCCGCCAGGGCCGCATTGAGGTCCGCGGCGGTCATCTGCCAGACCACGTTTCCGGCCAGATCGACTTCCAGGAGCACCGAATTCGTGCCGCTCTCGCCCGTGGGACTACTGTAATTAATGAGCATATGCCCATTCGGCAGGAGCTTGACGGGGTTGGGACTGAGGCCGGTAAACGGGGGGGTGTAGTACCAGATTACATTGCCGCTCAAATCGGTGGCCACCACGTCCTCCGCAGGAGAGGTTCCCTCAAACATCAGCAGATCGAGCAACTCGATGCCGCCGTTCGGCGTCATGCCCGGCGTCGTGGTGGCGGTCAAGGACGGCGTCTGGGCGACCGGTAGCCCTCCCGTGGTGAACACGTGGTCCGAGTCGTAGGACTGCGTTCCGCCCGATGACTGCACCACGGCTCGCATGTGATAAGTAGTGAAGGCGCGCATGCCGGCCACTAAGATAGTCACCACGCCACCGCCGGACGGCGCCGGTTGCGACCATGTATTGAGCCCGTAGTTTGTATCCGGGCCAAACTGGATAGAAACCGTGCCGCCCGCGGGGACGTTCACTGAATACGCCGCCACCTGGGGATTTTGAGTGGCGGAGACTCCCGTCGCCGCGCCAGTGCCCATCAGATTGATGCCCGGCAGTATGTTCGGAGCCGTGGTGGTGAGGGAGAACATCCCTTTGCGCGTCCCCGTCGCCGTCGGCGTGAAGACTATTTGAAAAGTACAACTCGAACCGCCTACCAAGGACGCCGGGCAGTTGCTGGTTTGCGAGAAATCGCCGCTGATGTTCACTGCCGTGAGGTTGAACGGCGTAGTCCCGACATTCGTCAGGATCACGTTTTGTGGCGTGCTGGGCGTACCCACCATCTGACTGGCGAACGTCAGGCTGTCGGGCGAAATCTGCGCGGTTACAGCAATCCCCGTACCGGTCAGATTGACCGTCTGCGCGGCGCTCGCGGCTGAGGTAGTGATCGACAGCGTCCCCGTGCGCGCCCCCGTCGCCGTCGGCGTAAAGCTAACCACAAAAGCGCAGTTCGTACTTACCCCCAAGGTGCTGGGGCAGTTGTTAGTCTGGGAGAAGTCACCCGTAACGCTCACCGTCGTAATGCTGAGCGCCCCGCTTCCGCTATTCAGCAAGATCACGGTTTGCCCCGCACTGCCTACCCCCACCTGTTGATTCCCGAACGTCAGGCTGCCCGGGGAAACTTGTGCCGACAACTGTGTAGCCGCCTCCACATGGCTGGGAACCCCACCTCCCGCACAGGCCGCCGCACTCGCGACTGCCAGAAGGGCCACCATCAGTCGCGCCTTTACCCCAAACAGACCGCCCCCTCCAGGTATGATTCGAAATCCGTGGGGCCGCCGACAGATGGATGAGGATCCTATAAGTTCTTGTTGTGCCATGCCTCGCCTCCCTTGATGTCAGAGGAATAAAGCTGACCGGTTGTCAACGGCCACCTGTCCGTTCGCACGAAAGGGTTGCCTTCGCGATTACAAGCGCTTCCGGCTTGACTGAGATGCCCGACCGTATGCCGGCCTATATGCACGGCTCGTGCGCCCGCGGACTGGCCGGAGTCCGCAGAGTGCTGGGGCGTGTACGCCTGCGATATAAAACGACCTGAGTTTTCGATGGTGGTGCAGTTTGACGTAGAGACGGCTTTACGCCACCACCTGGCGAGCTAAACTCGCCGCTACAAAATCAAACTGCACCACTACCGGGGAGTGGTGTCATTTGGAAGTGGCACGGGCGTCCCGCCCGTGACTGGAGTTTCTACATTTAGGTCTGGCAATACAACATTTCTATTGACAGACCGACCTGGTTTCCGCTATCCTCCTCGGGAGCTTCGGCTCTGGAGGTTCCCATGCCCGACGATCTCAAGGATTCCATCCTTTCGGTATTCGAGGCCTCTCTCGATGCCCAACTGCGGGCCGTTCGCCGTCTCCGCCGC
>JBKQVI010000109.1:0-24505 GCA_052139985.1 Terriglobia bacterium | reverse complement strand
ATCCGTTGCGTCGCGCTCGGGTGTGCCCTGGCTTACAACATTATGCACTTCGCGAAGGCGTTGCTGGCCTAGAAAGCTCCGGCGACGAGGGCCGGGAAGCGCTTCCCCCGCGGAGGCGCGACGGAAAGGCGTCCGCCCACGCCGCCGCAACGACCGACGCCCCTCGCTCCCGCGCGGCGCCCACCCTCGCACGAACAGAACCGGTGACTACTACCGAACCTCAGTTCGAAAAAAGTCACAGGCTCTCACTTGGCTATCCCACATGGGATTTGTCTATAATCTGAGCGACTTCCGGTTGCTGCGCCGCTTTTCGTATTCGGGGGAGGGATGGGGCCTCGCCACGAATGGCCGTGAGATCTTCATGAGCGACGGAACGCCCGCGATACGCGTTCTAGACGCAGCCACGTTTGAGGAACAGCGACATTTTACCGTTCAGGATGGCGGCACTCCAATCGATCAATTGAACGAGCTTGAGTTCGTAGAGGGAGAGATTTTCGCCAATGTCTGGCAGACCGATCGAATCGCCCGGATCTCTCCGCAAAGCGGTCGGATAGTTGGCTGGATTGACCTTAAGGGCCTTCTGAGCCCGATTTATCGCCTCGAAACGGGCGCGGTATTAAACGGAATCGCCTACGATTCCCATCAAAAGTATCTATTTGTCACGGGTAAATTGTGGCCGAGCATCTTCGAGATCCACCTCGTTCTGAGACACCCCCAATAGAATCGATAGTTTACCTTAAGGTTTCAGGCTACTTTTTTGAGAGCGAGATCGGCCACCGCTAGCTGGTCGGACCGGGTGCTGAAAAGTCGCGTCACGAACTCCATTTGTCACGCCAAGTGGGCACCCGTCCCAAGCTCTCAGTCCCCGAAAGGGCGTACTTGGACGCTCGAATCAGGTTGTGTGCCTTGTCCAAAACGGGCTCGGCCCGCTCTTCCATCTCCGCCACGGTATCCATCCAACTCTCTACGCCGATGTCCCAAACCGAGTAGTTGATTAACGTACCAATGTCCGCCATAAGGAGGAAATAGCAGCCAAGCAGGGGTGATGTATTAAAGGGGTCGAGGTTGTAGTACCCCAAACGGAGCAGCCGATTTTCCTCTTCCATTTCTTTAACCATCGCAGCATACAACCGCATGTTCACCAGGGTAGACACGATGGTGCTGGCGGCAGAGGAAAACGGCAACACGACCGGAAAGGCGGCAGAGACAATCTCCGTTACGTTCTTCGCCATTCTGATGCCGGTCGCGGTTCACTCCTACCCGGTCGTAAACGCCTTGCGGACCTCCCAATCGTCGGAGTTTTCCATCTGCTGCACGCTCCGCCCAGCCTCCACCAGTACGATCTGCTCGTGCAGCTTGGAAAGCATACCCGTCTTGTTGCGATCGGGCTGGGTCCAGATGCGTCCGGCGTTATCTTGCGCGCGAATCATGTCGTTGCAAGCGTTCTTCAGCTTGACGAACGAGGCAGGCGTCTTGCCCTTGTCGTGGTACTCCGTTCCACGGCCCGTGTCTCCCGGCTGCGGGGGTGCAGCAGTCCAAGAGTCGTGCCGCCAATCCACTCCTCGTAACTGATGGCGACCGCGAGCACGCGATTGCCGCGGTAGGCATTCAACCTATTCCGGACTTGCTTCACCTCATCGACTGTCGGCATGACGTCTCCTCCTCTTCGAGGTTCGCACATCCCGACCAAAGGACCTCTTTTGTTATCAGCAGTATCGGGCGCAGGAATAAACCCATTGGCTGCGCCGAAGGCCCCTCCGTTGGGCAGGGTCGTTTCACCGTTGCATGGGGCGGCGCTCAGGAGTATCTTTTTCGGTCCGCGGAAAACGGACAATGGAAACTCCGACTGATGGCCTCGCTAGTCCCAACCGGAATCGGAATCTCCAATCGAAAACTGTGAAGGGGAAATTGCCTCCTACGAAATCGTCTCGAGGCGGCCACGTTGGCGCTAGGGTAGCGCACGCCCATGAAATTCGATCGAGTAGTAGATGAGCCTGAGTCCATTAACCACTTGTCTAACTGGCGGCTCCCGCTCTGCACGGGTTTTACCTACGGGGGAATACTGGCAGGGTTGGTATTAGGAATTTATGAAGCAGTCCTTCTACATTCAACGCCTCGAAGCGCCGTCGCAAGGCCCGATGTCGGCCTCCTCATCTTTCTTGCGGCCCCATTGACTGATTTTCTGGCCTTCGGAATTTTGGGGCTTGTCTTAGGGTATATTGCCGAAACGACTAGTTCGCTACGCGGATGGTACGTACGCTGGCTCTGCGCGGCGGGATTGGGCTCGGCCGGCGGATTTGCTTTCGGAGTTTTCTTCCTCCGGCTCCGGTGGGATAGGGCCCACCGAACTCCCTTGCTCGCATTCGTGATAATCGCGGGCAGTGTGGCTGTGTCTCTATTTGCCGGTACTGTCCTTCGGAACTGGGAGCACCGCCGTGGCGCGTTCTCCGCAGATGCGGGCGTAATGTGGGTCCGCAAGTTGGGAATGGGGGCCGTGGCCATAGGGCTTGTTCTGATCGGCTGTGTGGCGGTGTATGAGGTTCGCGGGCCTGAACACTTTTCCGACCCGCGTGTCCACTTCTCGAATACCTCGGTGAGGCCGAACATCGTGTTGATTACGCTCGACACGGCAACTGCGGATCACTTCTCATGTTACGGCTATTCCCGGCAGACCACTCCGAACATTGACAGGCTTGCCCGGCGAGGCGTGCAGTTTGACAATGCCGTCGCGCCGTCTTCCTGGACGTTGCCTTCTTTTGCGTCAATATTTACCGGCCTGTTTCCCCACCAACATGGCGCCGACTCCTTGTCTCCCCTGGCGGAACGCTTCCAGACCATAGCGAAGGCCCTCAAGTCCGCGGGCTATCAGACCGCCGGATTCAACGCCAACCCGGTATTTGGGCAGGCGGGCACAGGCATCGCCCAAGGCTTCGATACGTACGAAGACGGAACCGAGAATCTGCGGCAGAACTTCGGGGGAACGCTCATCGGGCACGCGTTCGACAAGCTTGTCTACAAGCGCTTTATCCACCCCAATTGGCTGGAGCGCCAAGACGCCGAAGAGATAAACGGGAAAGTAATCCGCTGGTATTCGCACCGCACGCGGCAGCCTTACCTCCTCTTCGTAAACTACTTCGACGTCCACTCGCCTTATTTGGCGCCGTCGCGTTTTGCACACCACTTTGGCGAGCTGTCGGACGGAATGGCTCGGCGATTCGAAGAAGTGACTAGTAAAACCGATCGTTACCCTTTTACCCCGGCGGAGCAGGCCTCTCTGGTGGCGGGATATGACAATGGTCTTGCCTACGCGGATAGCCAGATCGGGATTCTATTGGAGACATTGGCGAAGTCCGCGGATTGGTCCAACACCGTGGTGATCATCACCGCGGACCACGGGGAAGCATTCGGCCAACACGGATTGTTTGCACATGGAATGAACTTGTGGCGTGAACTTGTGCATGTGCCCCTGATCATTCTCGGCCCTGGCGTCCCGGCAGGTTTGCGTATCCATGACGTTGTTGCGACGCAGAGACTGTATGCCACGATCCTCGGCTTGGCGGAGGGAAGCAAGAGAGAATCCCCCCGACCTTACTCCCTGCAAAGCGTTTGGTCCGGCGTGGAGGATTCCAAAGCGGTGGCGGGCCCAGCGATCTCAGAGCTGAATGCGCTCTCGACGAGGAACACCTATATCAGTGTTACCACACCCCGGTGGCATTGGATTCTCGATGCCCAGGGTCACACACAGCTCTTTGACTGGGTCACTGACCCTCAGGAGAGATCCGACTTGGCCGGGTCACCAGGGTCAAGCGCGGTGGAAGAAACCCTCCAGCGGGCCTTGCGCGAGTTTGTGATGACTTCCGCCCGCCCGTGGGCCGGATTGTCCTATCTGCGGCCCATCGGACTGGGGAGTGCGCCCTCCACCTTCCCCCGAGATCGAGACTTGCTTGATAGTCTCCCCTATTTTTAGCCGGCCACGAGAAATCAAGGAAGCCGATAGGAGAAAACCGGGCGAGCGCCACGGGCCATGCTCTAACCGAAGTTCCAGAGGTTTTGGACGGTATTCTACCGACGGGCGGAGAGATAGGGGCAAAATCAATTTCCCGTTATTGGGAACGTAAGGATTAGTTCGTACGCCCTTGCCTGGATCGGTGTTGGCTCGGGCGCCTGCTTGCAGGCGAGCGTCAGGTCTCTGGATTCGATCTCGCACGTCACGCGCGCCCTGCTGGCCAACTCGGCCAGCAGGGTGCGGAAGCTGTGCACCGGCAGGCCCTCCGCGATTTGATGGGAGACGGTACCCACTAGCCTCTACCAAGATACTTCTGGCCGACGGGAAGCACGATGGCCTCCAGCACATTGATGTGCGCCGGCTGGCTCGCCATCAACACCGCCACTTCCGCCAGTTCCTCCGCCGACATCATCGGTTCGTTGACCCGGACGTCCGGGGTGGAGGGGTCCTCGAAAGGCACGTTTCCCGGATGCAAGCAGCACGCCGAAATGCCATACGCCCGCCCTTCCAAAGCCGTGACGTTGGTCAATCCCCAGAGGCCGAATTTGCTTGCCGAGTAGGCGGCGGACTTCAGGCGGGGACGCTGCGCCGAGATGCTCCCAATATTCAGGATTCTGCCGCTGCCCTGCGCTTTCATGATGCGCATCGCGGCACGGGTGCAGAGGAACGGCCCTCGCAGGTTGACGGCGATCACCTTGTCCCAGGTCTCGACGGAAAGTTCATCGAGCAGCCCGCCATCGAACGCGCCGGCGTTGTTGACGAGAATATCGAGGCGATGAAAGAGTTCCATGGCGCGGTCGAACAGTACGGTCACCTGCGCTTCATCGGTGATGTCGGCGGAAATAGGAACCACGCTCGCGCCCGCGCTGGTAAGTTCCTGAGCGGTTTCCTTCAGCCTCTCCATTCCGCGAGCCACGATCACGGTTTTGGCGCCTTCAGCAGCCAGTCCGCGAGCGATGGCTTTGCCGATTCCGCGGCTTCCTCCCGTAACGATTGCCACTTTTCCGTCAAGTTTCCCCATGCCTTCCCTCCTCGGACCATCGATGTCAGGCCGGACTACCCGTGTTGCGTCCAGAAAATGCACTAGCTTGTAGAGCCGCCCTTGAGGGCGGCAAGAACGTGTAGTGGCGGGTTTACCCCGCCATAATATCAATAATTGCAACGCGAATGGCGCGGTAAACCCAACGCTACACGTTTTTCCGCAGCCTCTCAAGCCCGGCGCCGGAGCTTCTACATTTCCTATAGCGGAAACCAACCCCCGCGCCGCAAGGCGCCCCGGCCTCGGGCCCTGCGATTCGGAATCGCTTGCACCGCCTAACTGCTATCTTAGCAAATGGCCCCCGGCCCCCAACAATTCGGTGGCAAGGGCGTTTCTCGGCCAAGTGGATTGTTATCGCGTCAGGCGCAGCCCCACTCGCTGGCGTGAGGCTTTCCCGAAGCGGGCCGCGAAACCGCTGACGATGCTCGCGCCCAAGCCATGAGGATCGGAATCTCCAAGATATGTATTTGACAGAATATGGATTACATGCCATATTATGTCTGTGAGCTGGGTGGTTGAGATCGGCGACGAGTTTGCGCCGGAGTTCGACGCATTGCACGAGGATGTGCAGACTGAGATTCTCGCCTTGTCGCTCCTCCTCCAGCGCTTCGGGCCACAGTTGGGCCGCCCGCGCGTTGACACGCTGAAAGGCTCGCGCCATTCGCATCTGAAGGAGCTGCGCTTCAGCGCCGCCGGAGGCGAATGGAGAGTCGCCTTCGCTTTTGATCCCAGACGACGTGCCATTCTGCTGGTGGCGGGGGATAAGTCGGGCGGCAGCGAAAAACGATTCTACCGCGAACTCATTCGAAAGGCCGCTGGCCGCCTCGACGCGCATCTGGGGCGGCTGAGAAAAGAGGGGAGGTAACCATGCCGGTGAACGTGAATGACAGAATCCGCTGCTTGCCCGCCCCGCAGCGCCGGAAAGTTGAGGCGCGCGCGTCGGAGTTAATGGCGGAAGAGATGACCTTACGCGAGCTTCGCAAAGCCCGCAAGCTCACGCAGGTCCGCCTCGCCAAGACCCTGAAAATCAATCAAGACAGCGTCTCGCGGCTGGAGAAGCGCAGCGACCTTTTGCTCTCCACTCTGCGCAAAGCCGTCGAAGCCATGGGCGGCACCCTGTCCCTGGTCGCGGAGTTCCCCGACCGGCAACCGGTGGTGCTGTCGGCCCTAGGCGAAGACCCCCCGCCTCTCAAAACCGCCGACCGAAAGCCTGCACGCGCCTGAAGGGCTGGTACCGACGACCCCAAAGTGTGCTTAGGCCTTATTACGGACGGGTGGATCGTACCGAACCCATCGGCATGTGGCTGGCGCAGGCGTGCCCTTCGATGTCTCCACTCTGGGAAGAACGTAGACTCCCACAAACGGAGTCTGCGCCGGCCCCCCGATGCAATCATGAACGAGGTCCTGGCGAAGGTCGGGACAATTCTTGAGTGAGTGGGTAGCGCGGGTGGCGCATACATTGCGGTTCATGTATGCGACCTGAGCCTCGCGCCGCGAGCCGTTAAAGTGACGCAAAGATAACAAGCAATCTCTGTGCGATCCGGACTTTGGTTGAGCCCAGCGCAAGTGCGGTCAGTTGTCGATAAGTCGCCCGGCCGGAAACTGACCGCTGCCGAGTACAGCTAACTCCCCCAAAAGGAACAAGCCCTCCCTGATCGCCCGGTGTTTGTGAACGCCTGGGTGGCATTTCAACTCAGGCTGCCCACGGCCGAAAAATCTGTAGAGCCATATCGCCAAAATGCGCTTCGTCAAAACCCCAAAACAACGTCATTCGGATTAGTCGGAATTCTCAGATTGACACCACGTTCACTATTCGCGGCGAGCGTGGCGTTGAGATCGAGTTCGGTGAGCGGAATGACGCGCGGTTTTCCGTCGGCGGTGACGTGTAGTGAGCCTCCCGTAATGGTGTAGCGACGCGCCTCTAGCTTCTCGCCATTCTTGAGCAGGAATACACTGGGAGGCCGAGGCTTTGCCGGCGCGGCAATTGCAACGCCGGGGACCTCGGAGGGATTCACGAGGCCAGCAGCCCACGACCTGGCAAGATTGAAGGTGGCCCGGTACACCCAAACTTTGGGTTCCCAGTTGTCGCCCACGCGGGCAAGAATCCGCTTCGCGACTTCGCGGTCATGGTAGAGATAGGCGAGCATGGCAAAGCGGTTCAGCTTAAGAAGCGTGGCCCCATACTGTTCTTCAGTTTCAGCAAATCCCTCTTGAAGGACGGGCCAGGAGAGGGTTGGTTGTGGGCTGTCGTTGCAAAGGCAGTAGAGGACAGTGGCAATTTCGAAGTAAACAAAAGCCCCCTGCCGCCCGCCGATGCGCCGATAGCTTTCCTCGGCGAATGCCTCCGCTTCACCCGGCTCCCCGCCCCACTTAGGAAGGAGGTCCGAAGCGTACTCACGATAGTAGAGGTAGTAGGAGGGCTCGAAAGCCACGGCGCGCTCGAAAAGCGCACGCATCTGGTCCTTATCCCAGTTCATATCGCGCGCCACTAGCAGCATCACTAAATACCAATGCGGGCACTTCGCGGGAAGGGTGTCGGCTTCAAGCAGGGTGGAATAGGCCTGAGCGATACGAGTTTCGAAACGTTTCCATCCGGCGTCCGGAACCGTGTCGGCGTATCCACCTCCACGCGCTGCCCAGGCATAGGCGTGGTAGGCATAGGCTAAAGCCACCCGAGCGGTGACTGAGGAGGGGTTTGCCGCCACCCAGTCCCGGAGCAGAGCTACACGCTGTAACCACAACTGCTCGCTCACGCGTTGGCTGGCGTCGGCCATGGCTACAACCTCATAGAAGACGTAAAGCTTCCAGACACCTCCGCCCAGACGTTCCTTGGAGGCGCGGGCACTGTCTGCCGCTTCGTCGAGTTCCGCGAGAGCCCGCCGTCCCAGAAGCGCATGGATTTGGGCTCGGTACACTCGCTCGCGGTCGTCCTGCACGCCTGGGGATAACTGGCTTCGTGACGAAACTTCATTGCATGGCATGTTCGGCGGGCATGGACTTTTGAGGTGCTCAGTCGCGTCCTGTTCGCGCGCAACGCCACCAAGCCTTTTGCCTTCCTGAGCCGCCGGTTGCGTCTGCGCCGTCGCAATCGAAGTTAGTAAGGCACACAAAACGAGAAGTAGCCAATTCTTAAGCGGAATTTCCATTTGGGCCTCCGGTGAAGCCCCACAGCTTACTTCTGACTGCCACTGAGTTCAACCGTCAGTCGGGTTAGCGTCGCGGGGTGGCGCAGACATCGATTGCCAACAACTGCTCAATAAATTCACGGGTAGTGCATACGTTGCCGTCTATGTATGCGACCAGAGCCGTCGCCTGGCGACCCGGAGTAGCGGTAGTTCAGCGCAAGCGATCCATCGCCAAAACGGAGCAATCCTCCAGACCGATGCAGTCTGCCGCAAACGGGCAGTGACATACATCAACTTCAATGTATGCGCCACCCAATCATTGTTTGGTTTCCCCGCAACTCGCGATCACCTTGATGGTCGCCTTACCACTTCTCCGGCCCACGGTGGGGTGTTCTTTGACCCGGTCCGGTTGGAAACCTCGCTCGAAATGCAGAAATTCGAGATGCAGGGTTAAACAGGCCGCGGGAAAAAGCCATCGCCATTGCCGATCCCCGCAGGGGATCTATAGAGTAGCCGTGGGCGAGGCTGCGCTTGCTGCGCTCGCCGCCCACGGATCGCGAGCCCCCGATTTTCCCGACCCTGAAGGGGTCGCATTTCCCCACGCCGCGAGACAAACCACGGGCGGAGCGGCAACGGGAATCGACCCTTACAGGGTCGGACGCGCTAGCGGGCGCATTTTCCGGGGGCGCTGCCCCCGGCTATTTTGTGAATCCCCTGCGGGGATCAGATGCCGACCGCGCCGCGGCGTTTTTCCGCAGCCCTAAAGCTCGGCGCTACAGTGAGCGGGGGCGGCGTTACGTTGGCGAAGTAAACTCGCCGCTACAACAGCGTTTAGCGCGATCTGTCTTTTAAGTCCGCGGCTCGTCTTCGGTGGGCAAGGAAAGACCGCGGACCTACAAGACAGGTCCGCGCTACGATTCTCTTCTCTAAGCGCTCAGTGCCTGTCGGGCGTTGCGTGCCTCGCCGCATCCACCAGGTAAAGCACGGCGTCGCCTGTGAACGGTGCCGTAAACGCTTGCGCGGGCGCTCCGGCCGGCACGGGTGGTGCAGCAATCGCCGTTCCGGTCGATGGGTTGAACCACTCTACCGCCAAGGTTCTGGCAGTTGACATGGCCGAGAGATTCACCGTAAACGGGCCGCCAGCGGGAGCGTAGACCAGATACTCCGCGCCCGCCGAGGGAGTCTGGGCAAGGCAAAAGCCCGTGGAACTCAGCGTGTCGCGGGGAGCGACGTTCGCAAGGTTCATTCTCCGGGAATACTTCAGAATGTATCCAAGATTATCTCGCAAGCTGTCCCACCGCGGGTCAGGCGCGCGGCAAATCGCGTGGGTAGCAGCGTCGCACATGTTCCGGCGCTCGTGCGGCCAAGCGATGACGTAGGGGTCCATGAACAGCACCTGGTTGCCGGTGGTAAAGTTCTCCCAGGCATAATTGCGATTCTGTTGGGGTGTCTCGTTCCAGATCCGATAATAGGAATGATCGCTGTCATTCACATTGACTTTGCAGGCTGGTTTTCCCGCGCCGCACGACGAGGCGGGCGAAACGATGACGGACGGCGCCACCCAGTCCGCGTCCGAGTTGTAGATTAGGGAGTCCCAAGCCCCAATAGGCGCGGCGTATCCAATCGGATGGTGATGCGGTTTTCCGGATTCGTAGGCGCGAATATGTGAAATCTGGTGGTTGTTCCACCAGACAGAATTGGGAGGAGCTTCCTCGGAGACAATCCACAGCACGTTGGGTAAGTCGTTGAGCGTGTCGATGACCTTCTCCACATACGCGTCCTGGACTTTCGTAATAGCATTGGGAGCGGTCATGGTGACGGCGGCGATTCCCTGCGATCCGCTGCGATAGCCGTCGTCCGCACCATTGGTATTGTTCGCTCCCGTCAAAGGGTAGCCGTCGCCTGGGAAGCGAAAAATATTGAGAAATTCGCCGGTGAATAAATAGACGCCCACGTAAATACCGGCCTTATCGAGGGCCTGCACCCGCGTCCGCAAGCGGTCGAAAAAGGCCGGGTCAAACGTCCGGAGATCGAATTTCAGTCCGCCATCGGTTGCCTTGCCGGGTCCCGTTCTCATCCACGGCAGCGGGGTAACGGTGAAATCCAAAGGATTCGTCGTATAGGGAAGGCCGCGGAATTTCGGCATTTCCACGGTCCACAGTAATGTGAAGTTGTGTCCGTGCGCGGTAAGGAATTTGACAAAAGCATCGAAATCCAAAGCCTGAACCGAGCCCTCAGTGCCCCAGTCCTGAAACGTGTTCCATGTCTGCGATCCATTCAGGATGAGGGCGGCGCCGTGCGCGTCCCGGAAATAGTGGGGATTGCTGGAGACGGTGAGTTCCCCGGTAATGGGCGGATTCGAGGGGTCAGCCGCCGACTGCGCACGCAGTTGAACACCCGAAAGGAAAACGGCAATCGCGAACATCAGGATCGCCAAGGAGGTGACGCCATTCCATCTTCGTAAAATGGATCTATTCATGGCCGCTCCAATACCGGAAATTGGCCAAACTGCTGTGTTTGGCATCCAGCAGGCATCGTAGCGCGACCTGCTATAGAAGGTCCGCGACTTTTCGGGCGCTTCACTTCGGAATGCGCGCGTTTGCATCGCGCTTGTAGCCACGGACAGCGCCTTACTGTCCGTGGGCTCTTCTCAAGCACGATACCCCAATGCCAATCGCACGTGGCCAATTTTAACTGTACGCGCTGCCCCCAAGGAGCGCATGGCCGAAAAGCCGCGGACCTTGAAACCCAGGTCCGCGCTACTTGCTTGTCCTGGAGAAGATCGTGCGGCACGCTTCCATCCTCAGGCCGGAATCCAAGATTGGCCCGGCTATGGTATGATTCCGCTCTTTGTAAAGTGGAGAGGACGACCTCTTATTCAGAAGCAATCACCAAAATAGCGAAGGTTAAGGTGGCAAGGGGTGTCTTCCCCATGACAGGATGGGTGTGTTTCCAATTCTAATCAGCACAAATACAGGAGTGAGTCAGCATGCCAAGCATAAAGATGTTTACCGGAGAGAGAATTCCGCTCGAGATGCACAAGGTCCGTATTGTCCAGAAACTCAGATTGGTCCCCATTGAAGATCGTCTAAAGGCCATTACGGAGGCCGGGAACAATACGTTCCTACTGCAAAACTGTGACGTATTCCTGGATATGTTGACCGACAGCGGCGTCAACGCGATGAGCGATCATCAACTGGCTTCGATGATGACGGCAGACGATGCCTATGCCGGGTCGGCGACGTTCACCAGGCTGGCGGATAAACTCACCGAGATTTTCGGGACGAAGTACTTCCTGCCTGCGCATCAGGGGAGGGCCTGCGAAAACATCCTCGCGAAGGCCTATGTCACAGAGGGCAGCGTCGTGCCGACGAATTTTCATTTTACGACCACGAAGGCCCTTATCACCTTGTGTGGAGGTTCGGTGGAAGAGGTTCTCCTCGACGAGGGCCTTAAAACCAAGAGCACCTGTCCGTTCAAAGGCAACAGCGATATCGCCAAGCTGCGGGCGGTCATCGAGAAGATCGGGCCGCAAAAGATTCCGTTCGTGCGTCTGGAGGCTGGAACGAATCTTGTGGGCGGGCAGCCTTTTTCTCTTGAAAACATGAAAGATGTCCGCAAGGTCTGCGACGAATACGGTCTTACGCTCGTTCTGGATGCGAGCCTGTTGCAGGATAATCTGTACTTCATCAAAACCCGCGAGGCGAGTTGCAGGAACAAAACGATCTGCGAGCTAACGCGCGAGATCGCCGATTTGTGCGATATTGTCTATTTTTCCGCGCGCAAATTGGGTGCGGCCCGCGGGGGCGGCATTATTACGAACAGCGAGAAGCATTACCGAGCCATGCGCCCCCTCGTGCCGCTGTTCGAGGGCTTCCTGACCTACGGCGGCATGTCCGTCCGGGAAATGGAGGCGATGGCGGTCGGCCTGGAGGAGACCATGGACGAAGAAGTCATCAATCAAGGGCCGCAGTTCATCGAGTATATGGTCAACGAGCTCGACCGGAAAGGCATTCCCGTCGTCACGCCTGCCGGCGGTCTGGGTTGCCACTTGAATGCCAGCGAGTTCATCCCCCATGTGCCCCAGGCTCAGTACCCCGCCGGTGCCATGGGCGCGGCCATGTACATCGCCGGCGCGGTGCGCGGCATGGAGCGCGGTACGTTGTCGGAGCAGAGGAATCCCGACGGCAGCGAGCGTCTGGCGGAGATGGAACTCCTGCGCTTGGCCATGCCGAGGCGCGTCTTCACGCTGTCGCAGGTGAAATACGCCATCGACCGCATCACCTGGCTTTATGAAAACCGAGCTTTGATCGGCGGCCTTAAATTCATCGAAGAACCGCCCGTATTGCGATTCTTCTTCGGAAGGCTGGCGCCGGTTTCGGACTGGCAGGAAAAGCTCGCAGCCAAGTTCCGCGCTGATTTGGGCGACAGCCTGTAAGCGAAGACGCGGAACAGGATCGGGGACATCCAAAGCAAAGACGGTGGTAGCGCAGACGTAGCTGCGGTTGAGCTTCGTCTGCGGCTTTTCGTCATTGGCCATTAATGAACCAATAAATGTTGCCGATCGCCGTTGCCAGGTTAAGTACCGCGGAGGAAGCCGAACAGCGCTACCTCCGGGCTACCCGCTGGTGGCATGGCCATCCTGGCCATGTCCGGACACGGGCAAGATGCCCGTGCCACATCTCGTGGCATGGCCGGCGGCGCCAAGACTTCTTATGGCATAATCATCGCGAGGGTTTCATACGTGAAGACATCATCTATTGAGCCGATTCGATACTTAAACCGCGAGGAGATGGACTCGATCCACAACGCTGCCTTACGGATTCTCGAACGCACGGGAATGTGGATCGATCACGCCAAGGCTTTGGAGTATCTTCGCGACGCGGGTTGCCGCGTGGACATGGATCGTCGCATCGCTAAATTCCCGGCCGAGGTGGTGGAGGGCGCCATCGCTCGAATGCGCCGCAATTTTGCCGACCCGAACCGCTGGCCCAAGCGCATGTCGGTGCGGTATTCGCAAGTGCGCTTCGACGCGCAGCCGTTCCGGGTGCATGACGATTTCACCGTGAGCGCCGGCGGCTTCTGCGTCTTCATTTGGGACGGGAAAAGCCCCCGGCGCGCAGCCACTTTGCAGGATGTCCGCCAGTCGCTGAAGCTGGCCGACAAGCTCGATCAGATCGCCTACACGGGGCTTCCCTGCTCCGCTCAGGATGTTCCGGCGGAGATTCGGCCCGTGGTGATGGCGGCGGAACTGGTGAAGGCCACGCGCAAATACGGGGGAATAGAAACCTTCAATCGCCGGGATGTCGGATACGTCGCTCGCATCGGCGAAATCGTTGCGGGCAGCCGCGAGGCGCACCGCCGCGATCCGATCCTGGTGGGGTATGCCGAGGCGCGGACGCCGCTGTGCGTCGACGCCGTGATGGCCGACGTGATGCTGGCGCACCTAGAGCTCGGATTGCCGCAAAGCCTCGACACCATGCCGAACGCCGGCGCCACCGCTCCGATGAGCGCCGCGGGGGTGCTCGCCGTAGGACTGGCGGAAACGCTGGGAGGCCTGGTGCTGGGATATGCGGTGGATCCGAACGCCACCATGACCATCGACCTGACGCCGGGCTACTGCGACATGCGCTCGATGCACTTTGGCTACGCGGGTCCGGAGCGTATGCCGTTGCTCGCCGCCCGCGTGCAGCTTATATCCGAGTATTACGGCTGCCCCTCCGGCATCCACGGCGGCAAAACGGATGCCTGCGTGCCGGGGATTCAGGTGGGAGTAGAGAAAGCAATGAGCATGTACATCACGGTGATGTCGGGAGCCATCGGCTTCGGCACCGTGGGTCATCTGGAGAACGCCGTCACCTTCTCGCCGCAGCAACTGGTAATTGACAATGAGATTGCCCGCTACGTCCGTCATGCCATTCGCGGCATCGAGGTCAATGAAGAAACCTTGGCGCTCGACGTGGTGGAGGCGGCGGGCATCAACGGCCACACCTACGATCACCCGCACACCGTCGCGAACTTCCGCGATGTGGAGTTGCTCTCTCCGTTCTTCGACTCGAAGACGTGGGGAGTGGGCGATAGCCTGGACCGGGAGCGGTTTGAAAAGCGCGCCGCCGCGAAGGCTCGTGAATTGACGGCGCAGGAAAGCGCGCCCGTGCTGACGGCCGATCAGGAGGCCGCGATTGACGAAGTGGTGAAAGAGGCCGCGATGGACCTGGCGGCATAAAACCACCAAAGGAGATTTCCCATGAATCGACGCGCATTTATTAAGTCCGCCGGAACACTTTCGGGCGCGGCTTGGATCACAAGGAGTTCCTTTTCTTCCGCCGCCATTTCCCCTCCGAAACAATTCAAACTGGCGGTGATCAGTGATGGTCTCTCCCCGGATTTCGAAGCCGCGCTCAAGATTCTGAAGGGCTACAACATCTCTTGGGTAGAGATTCGCAGCGTGTGGGGCAAGTACAACACGGAAGCGAGCCCGGAACAAATCAAGCATCTCAAGGAACTGTTGGATCAGTACCAAATCCGCTGCTCGCAGGTGGACACCGCGCTCTATAAATGCACTCTCCCCGGCACCGCGACGCTCGACGCGAGCAAGCCCGTTTATCCGTATGCCGAGCAGATGGATTTGCTCAAGCGGGCCATCGAACGCGCCCATGCCTGGGGGACCGATAAGATTCGCATCTTCACCTTCTGGCGAGTGGCCGAGCCCGAAACAATCTACGGCCGCATCGGCGAGGAGTTGCAGAAGGCCGCGGAGGTGGCAAAATCCGCGGGCGTCCGGCTGGCCATCGAAAATGAAGAGTCAACCAACGTCGCCACCGGCCACGAACTGGCGAAGATTCTGGCAACTGCCCCGGCCAATGTGGGTGCCAACTTCGATGTGGGCAACGGCTTTTGGCGGGGAGAAGCGTCATACCCCGACGGATACCAGGCCCTCGATCCAAAGCGGATTTGGAACATGCACTTGAAAGGCGCGCAATGCCAGCCGGGTTTCAAAGACTGCAAGGAGACTGTTGCTGGTGAGGGTCAGATCGACTTAAAGGGGCAGTTCCGAGCTCTTCTGCGGGATCACTACCAGGGAACCATGGCTCTCGAATGCGAATTCGAAGCCCCGCACCTCACTCACCAGGAAACCACCCTACGCTCACTGAATGGTTTGCTACAGATAATGTCGGAGGCGGTTGCGTAGCCCAGACATCTAGCCACGCCGCGGGCCGGAGGAAGGGCGATTCAGCCCCACACTTGTTATTCAGACTCCAAGGCGTCATCCAGGGCCAGCACGAGGTCCTCGAATTCAAACGGTCCGTCGTGGCGGCGGCCGTTGATAAAGAAAGTCGGGGTTCCATTCACGCCACTGCGAACGCCGCCGGTAAAGTCGGCTCGCACGCGAATCCTGAACGCTCCGCCTTCCAGCTCTTGCCGCAGAGAGGCGGCGGTGAGTTTCAGCCCCTGGGCAAGCTCCAGATAGAGCGCCTCGCCGAGGCGATCCTGGTTTTCAAAAAGGAGATCGTGCATCTCCCAGAATTTGCCCTGAGCGCCCGCGAACTCCGCGGCCTCGGCGGCGCCTTCGGCGTGCGGATGCATCTCGGTTAAGGGAAAATTACGAAACACGAAGCGCAGGCGCTTTCCCCAGCGCTCCTGGATTTGTTTGACGATGGGGTACGCTCGCCCACAATGAGGGCATTCATAATCGCCGTACTCCACAAGGGTAAGCGGAGCGTCTTCGTGGCCCTGGGAGTGATCCGCGGACGTGACAGCTAGCTTGAGCATGGCCTTTACCCCCCTCCTACTTCGGCAGATTCTCGAGCGCCTGCAGGATGCCATCCGCACCGGGATTTACGCCAATCGGCGAGAGGGAGCTCCACCGAATGACGCCGTCTTTATCGATGACGAAGAGGGCGCGTTCCGTTATGCCGTCCTTGGCTCGGTAGGCCCCGTATTGCCGGGCCACCATGCCTTTGGGCTCAAAATCCGCGAGGAGTGGGAAGTGCAGGTGGCGGGCCTCCGTAAAGGCCAGGTGGCACCAAATGCCATCAACCGATACACCCAGCAACTCCGCTCCAAACTTCTGAAATTCCGGAAGGATTTCGTTGTAGAGCGCCATCTGATCGCCGCACACCGGACTCCAGTCCGCAGGATAGAAGGCGAGAATCACCGGTCTCCCGCGAAAATCGTTCAGGGAGATGGATTGATCGGGTGTGACATGCAACGTGAAGTCCGGGGCCGCCGCTCCCGGAGCAAGAAGTTCGGCGCACGCGTGGGGCGAGGTTGCCTCTGACGCCGCGTCTTTCGTTGCCGGATTGGCACTGCCCATTACGGAAACCATGGTCTTTTCCTCTCCTGTCCCGGAAATGTGTCCAATATCCGGGCCAAACAGCCACTCATTCCCTGGCGGGGTCAACGCCGATGTGCATCGCGCTGGTGATAGCCGGCGAGAACCAAGTCCGCCGCTCGGCAATGCGCACACATTCAGCGCATAACTTAGTTGCAGCGCCAACCTACAGTTCTTATAGCATGAGTTCGCCAGACCGCGCCAGCCTTTGCCGGCCACTCCAGCAACTTCGGAATTCCCGCGAAGGAAAGCGTTTGACACAGGCTTGAGGCGCATTCGACGGCTGATTGCAGCGGTGCCGTCAACCGACGCCTATTTTCCATGCGTGTTTTTTCGTAGTTTGCCGACAGATCCCCAAGGGGTTGGGTCACCCCGGGGAGAACGGCAGGGGAAAGCCCGAGGAACGGCGCAAGGGAATTCTCAACTGGAGTCCGCGACAGCGGGCACAGACGTTCCCAAGCTCAGTTGCAAGAGGAGGAGCAGGTCCATGGCGGCGCGCACGGGGTGGGTGCCTCGATGGAGGTAACGCACGCGGTAGAGGCGTTCGATGGTCAGGGCCAAGCAGGTCAGCAACCAGACCGCCAGCAGGCTGTGGCGCTCGTGGTGGCAGATATGCTCGAAGCCGTAGCGATTCTTGGCGTCGTTGAAGCCCTGGTTTTCGATTTCCCAGCGACTCTTGGCCATGCGGAAGATCGTCCGGCTACTGACCAGGTGGCGAGGAAAGTCGGTGAGCCAGTAGGCCTCGCACACTGTGCCGTCCGGCTTGTACTGGCGATAGCGGATCACCCGCACGGTTTCCCACCGCAGCGTTTGCCAAGGGTCAAAGTCGTCGGCGTCCCAGATTTCCACGCGGTCCTTCCCCTGCCGGAAGACTTGCTGGGGAGGCTGGTGCCGAAACCTTTTTTGGGCGGCCGCGAACAATTCGGGGAGATTGTTCTTCAAGCGCACGACGACGGAGAGTCCCAGATCGCCCGCGTCGTGCAGGAAGGGAGCGCGGGCGAATTCCCCATCGGCCACGACATAGTCGGCAAAGCGGCGACCGGTATTGTGGATGGCGCGGCGCAAGAGCCTCCGAGCGGCGTTGTACTCGCTATCCCTGGGGCCGTAGGGCTCGACATCCAAAGGCAAGGTCAGACCCGTTCCCACCACACTGATCAGAACCACCTTATGGTGGTAACCCAGAATCTCGCGCTGCTGATTTCGGTAGGGACGGCACAGCTTACAAACCTTTTTGCGGGATCGTCCGGCGCGGGTTCCATCCAGAGCTAGTCCGATGAAGCGGCAGTCGTCAAAGGCTTTGTGGTGCTTGGCCTGACGCACGGCGGTGACCATCGCCCGCCGCGTCACGGCCGGGTCGAGCCGTGCGGTGAAGTAAGCGAGCGCATCGTCGCCAAAGCTCTGGGATACGTCGAGAGCGCGGCGGGCCTGGGAACAGACCAACGCTTCAATCCCGGCGAAGGCCGTACGGCGTAGCCACGCGCCCGTCAACAAAGCCCACAGCAGGGCAGCGGCGGGAATGCGCCCCTGCGTGCGCCCATCGCCCGGGAAGCGTAAGTAGGCTTTCAGGCGCAAACATTTCCCCACATACTTCTTGAGGCGACGTGGCGTCGGCCCTTTCACCGCAGCTTGCGCCTTTGCTGGCGAGCCAGCACCAGGAGTTGGGCGTTGGCGGCCAGGACTTCCCGCACGGCGTCTTGGAATTGGCGCCCGGCCGCGACGCGACGACGCACGTCCTCGACCCAGTTCTTGGGAATGTGCTGGACATACTTCTTGCCCTGCACCATGAAGGTGAGCGACCAGACCGGATGGCCGGGGCCGTCGGCGCAATGGCAGGTGGGCTTGCCGCAGCGGAGATGGGATTGGGACAAGGAGCCGGGGAGGAGATCGTCGGGAAGCTGGAACCGACGCACCAGTTCGAACTTGCGTTGGCGGAGTCGCGAAGCTTGTGGACCTTTCGGTTCGTCTTTCATCTTATTGTATAAATACCATAAGAAAACAAAAAAAGGAAGCCCTGTTTGTGAATGCGAAAATAGGAAAGGGTTATCAGATCCCTGGCAGAAATGGTGGATAGGCCGAATTACTGGGTTCGCTTACGGCAGGCTCTTCATTGTTTCCGAAGCTGCTGCGGCCACTCCCGCTTCCTTCTCATACCAATGTGAAGTCAGCGCGATGCTTAAATGCCGTGCTGTTCACCCCGCGCACGTTTTAAAGGCGCTCGCGCGAAGCGCCGCGTGCCGGTCGGAAAGTGCAGTTCACGCCAGCGTGTAATTAGCGTACCGACCACTCAATTCGACCCGTGCTCCAAGGGGCGGTACGCAGGCGCCCAAAGCGGCTTGTTATTGGTGGGGGTCGAGATGATACGGCCCGTACTATCGTCGATCCACTTGTAAGGGTTCGTGTTACTCAGGGAGTAGGTATTCCCGGTTCGGTCATCGCGATAGGTGCTGTAGCCGGAAACGATCTCGTCCATCGATTCAAAACTCTCGTCCACGGAGTTGAGCTTCTGCATGAACGCCTGTTCCTGACGAAAGTAGGCCTGCATATTGCGGTTGATCGCTTCGGCGGCCTGTTGACTCAGTTGGTTCTGCTTGTCCCACCAGGCTTGGCTGAAGGTTATGCTGTCCGCAACGTGATTCAGGATTTCTTCCGCCTTGTCGTCCTGGCCTCTGGGAGCAATATACCCCTGGAGCAGGATTACTCCCCACATGATGTTGTCGCGGGTCACGCGCGTGGCGGCCTCGAAACGAGCCTCCGTCTCCTGGCGGTTGTGGAGGCAGGTGAACCGTGCCTCTCCCCCTTCGGACCGGGAGGGAATAATGGTGGGCCACCGCGTGTCGCCTTTGCGGGCCAAATCGGGGCGATCCGCGGCGGAGATAAACCTGACCGAGGGGCACACATTCTGGAGCACCGACTGCCCGTACATGCGCGCAAATTCCGCTCCGGGCAAGTAATGCATTATCAGCGCCAAGCCGCCGAGACCGGCGTTGTAAAGCGTGCCTTCCGGATGCCCGATCGCGCTGCTCATCTGGGTGGGCGGAGTGAACGAGGGCAAAGAAGGCTCGCCCAGCAGAAGATACGTCATCCTATCCGGCGAGAGCGAGCGGACATAAGGATTGACTTGCAGAGCAGCGCGCCGCGCGAGTCCACCTTCCGAGCGCCAACCGGAAGGCACATCGACGGTGAAGGCCTGCTCAAGAGGATCCGTCAGGCGGACGTAATCCGACACGGCCAAGGGGCGCGCGGGCGCACTCGGCGTGGCCATTGTGCCAGGTCTGGCTGCGGGAGGGCGAGAAGGTGAAGGCGAAGTTGAAGGCGCTCTAGGCGATGCGGCCACCCCAGGGGCTCCGCCTCCACCGCTTGACGATCCTAAGACCACTGCGATCGTCTGACGCCGGGCCGATGGGCCACTCCCGCGAATGACGGTAAGCCGGGCAGTCTGATTGGGCGCCATGGAACCAATCATGTTCGTCACGGTAGTGGCTTGATCCACGGCTGAGCCGTTGATTGCGACAATGATATCGCCTGGTCGAACGCCGGCTCGGTCCGCTGGGCCGCCGGGCTTAACCACCCCCACCACAGCGCCTCCCGAGCCTGGCGCGTCGGTCAGAGCGAGTCCGATGAAACCTCGTGCCCCAGCGTTCTGCTGCGCCAAGGCGGACGCTGCCCAGACGGTGAAAATGAGAACGAGAATCGTTGGTCTCATCCAATGCTCTCCAGTTTGTCTTGAGAAAGGCGAGGCTGCCCCACCTCATGCCCTTTGAACATTTTATACGAAAATCGGCAAATTCCCGAAGATAATTCCGTTTGGTTGCGGCGTTACTTCCGTACTATCGACTGCATATCCTGATTAGGTATAATCGTGTTTCCCCAGGCCAATAGAGTAAGTCTCGAATTTTGGAAAATTAAAGGAGCTAGCTGATGAATCCATCAGGAGAGTTTTGTCGTGTACCGTTTGGACGAGGACTATATGTCGGCCTATACGCGGCCGCTTTACTCCTCTTCATGCAAACCCCAGCGCAGGCACAGTCGCTGCTGACTCGGCATGTGCGCCAAGATGTAATCAGCGGCAAGGCGGCGTTTCTAAACCGTGTGCCCGAGACTCAGACCTTGCGCGTCGACATGGTTCTGCCGCTGCGCGATGAGGCAGGGTTAGCGAAGTTTCTGCAAGAGGCCTACGATCCTTCCAGCCCTTCCTACCGGCACTTCCTGACAGTACCGGAATTTACCGCGCGGTTTGGTCCCACTCAGGAAGATTATGACACCGTGGTTCGCTACGCCACGTCGAACGGATTCAAGGTAGTGGGCGGCTCCCGCGATGGCATGGATGTGGAGGTCGAAGGATCGGTAACCTCCGTCGAGGCAGCCTTCAATGTCAGCATGGGCGTCTACCAGCACCCCACGGAGAATCGCACCTTCTACGCTCCCGACCGCGAACCTACGGTGGACCTGCCGGTCCATCTTTGGCACATCTCAGGGCTGGACAACTACGCCACTCCGCATCCCGCCCTCGTGCAAAGGAATAGTCTAGTTGTGAGGTCCAATGCCACCACCGGCTCCGGCCCCTCGGCCTCCTTCCTAGGCAGCGACATGCGGGCAGCTTATTACGGCAGCGGACCTCTCAATGGCTCCGGCCAGACGCTGGGGCTGCTCGAGTACTATGGCTATGACATCGCTGACGTAAACACTTATTTCACCAACGCGAAGCAAACGAACAATGTTCCGATTGTCGGCATTTCCACGGACGGCACGAGCTTGAGCTGCGTTTACCCGAGCTGTGACGATACTGAACAGACCCTTGACATGACTCAGGCGCTAGGCATGGCCCCGGGCTTGTCAGATCTGTATGTATTTGTGGGATCCAGCGACACCGCGATTCTAAGTTCCATGTCAACGCATTCTCCGCTGCCGGCGCAACTGAGCTCTTCGTGGACCTGGAGCCCGTCCGACCCCAGCACGGACGATCCCTACTTCGAGAAGTTTGCGGCTCAGGGCCAGAATTATTTTCAAGCGGCCGGAGACAGCGGCCACTTCACGACGAGGTCCTCGGATGTTTACCCGGCGGATGATGCATATGTCACGGTGGTCGGCGGCACCGATTTAAACACCAGCAGCGCGGGCGGAGCCTGGGCTTCGGAAACCGCTTGGGTCGATGGTGGCGGCGGATACTACACGCCGGACGCCATTAAGATTCCTTCCTGGCAGGCGGCCACCGGCGTCATCACATCCGCCAACGAGGGATCCACGACTTACCGCAACTCCCCGGACGTTTCGGCCAATGCCAATTTCACCTATTACGTCTGCGCCGACCAGACTACCTGCACGGCGAACGAGTATGGCGGGACCAGTTTTGCCGCGCCCCTGTGGGCCGGCTACCTGGCCCTCGCGAATCAACAGGCCATTCAAAACGGCGGCAAGACGCTGGGCTTCATCAACCCGCTGATCTACCCGCTTGGCCTGTCGTCGGGATACAGCGCCGCTTTCCACGATATCACCAGCGGCAGTAACGGCTACCCCGCGGTAACCGGATACGATTTGGCCACCGGCTGGGGCAGCCCGAACGGAGTCGGCCTGATCACCGCACTCGTCGGGTCCTCAACATCTCCCACCTTCACCATTTCCGCCTCACCCACCTCAGTCTCGGTGGTACAGGGTAGCAATGGCTCATCGACGATCACCACCGCCGTCTTAAACGGCTTTAACGCGGCGATCACCTTGGCTGCCACGGGCCAGCCGTCTGGCGTGACCGTGGGCTTCGGAACTAACCCCATCGCCGCACCAGGTTCAGGGACTTCCAGCATGTCTCTGGCAGTAACGTCGAGCGTCGCGACCGGCACTTACTCGATCACTGTCACCGGCTCGGGGGGAGGCGTTAACCAATCGACCACGGTGACTCTAACGGTCACTTCGGCTCCGACCGCTGATTTCTCCATCAGTGCGTCGCCCACTTCGCTAATGGTCGTCCGCGGGAATTCCGGCAGCTCGACGATCACCACGGCGGCGCTGAACGGCTTCAACTCGGCAATCAGCTTGTCTGCCAGTGGCCTGCCGTCAGGCGTGACCGCGGCCTTCACGCCCGCATCTATCGCCGCGCCGGGCTCGGGGTCATCGACCCTTAAGCTTACGACGACCTCGCGTGCCAGCGCCGGAACCTACACCATCACGATAACCGGCACGGGCGGAGGCAAAACCCACACAGCGAAGGTCTCGCTGACTGTCGAGCGATAGTGAATACCTCGGAACTCGCCCGCTGAACGAATAGAGGCCCGGACCACACGGTCCGGGCCTTTTTATTGGCTCTCCCGCTCGCGCAATAAGTGGAGCCCCTACTTCACTGCCTGCCCGGTGGCGAAGCCGTGGAGCTTGACTTCCACCTTTTCCTTAATACCGTCGTAGTACTCCTTCAAAATCGCAATTACTTCGGGCCGGGAATACTCAGGAGGAACCGGCTTTCCCTCGCTCATCAGTTTGCGGAGTAATGTCCCCGAAAGCAGCAAGCGCGCGCCGCCTTTGTAGTTACCGCTCTCATCGATGACGGCCTTGCTCTCGTGCGGGCAGGTTTTCATTGAAGCCATACTGCCGCATTCGTAACAGTAAAAGGTCCAGTCCATGCAAAGCGGCCGCAGCTTGAGGGCGTCCGCCGGAATCTCCTGGAAGATTTTCTGGGAATCAAACGGACCGTAGTAATCACCCACGCCGGCGTGATCACGCCCCACAATCAAGTGCGTGCAGCCATAGTTCTGGCGGAACACGGCGTGCAGAAGAGCCTCGCGAGGTCCGGCGTAGCGCATCTCCATGGGGTATCCACCCTGAATCACGCGGTCCCGCCGGAAATACTTGTTCACCAGCGCATCGATCGCCTTCACGCGCACTTCCGCGGGAATGTCACCGGGCTTCAGCTTGCCCACCAGTTGGTGGACGTAGACGCCGTCGCAGACCTCGATGGCAATCCAGGCCAGGTACGCGTGGGAATTGTGCATAGGGTTGCGAAGTTGCAGAGCGGCTACGGTGCTCCAGCCACGTTCTTCGAACAGCTTGCGAGCCTCGGCAGGCCGTTGATAGATACCCTTGAACATCTCGGGGTAATATGACTCCGACAGCACTTTCACCGGCCCCGCCAGGTTCACCGGCCCCTGCTCTAATACCTTCTCCACTCCGGGATGCTTCGGATCCGTCGTACGAAACACTTGCTTACACTCATACTCCTTATCGATCGAGTACTTCTCCGTCACCTTCATGGTGCCCATAATGGACTCGGTTTCCGTGTCCCAGAGCGCCACTTCTTCGCCAATGGCAATTGCTCTGGCCGAGTCCTCCGTGGCAGAGAGAGTAATGGGAATAGGCCAGAAAAGACCCTTCTTGCTGGGCAGGCCGTAGGTGTCGCAGACGCCTCGCCAGTCGTCCTTGCCCATAAATCCTTCGAGGGGAGTAAACGCGCCAATCCCCATCATGATAAGGTCACTCGTCTCCCGGGTGGTCATGGGAACACGTTTAAGGCTTTCAGCTTTCTTGCTCTCCTCCTCCCGCAGGGAGCCTTCGAGTAGCAGGGCTATTAATTGAGTGCTCCCGTGGGGGAGAATCAGCTTGCTCATTAGAACCTCCGATAAGAATTGCACGCTGCCATCGCGCGCCGTACACTTGCATGGAATCGCCTTGAATCATCAAACGTACTGTCCTAATTTGCGAGGTAGCGCCGGGCTTGAGTCCGGCATGTGCCGCCCTAAAGGGCGGCGCCACATTCAAATTAGCGCAACACCAACAATTGAAGTATCTCGCAGCAAAGCCCCAGCTTTAACATCATACAGGGTTCGCGACCACCGGGAAAAGGGTTACACGGTAAATTTGTTCTAAGCGGGTCGCCATAGGATGGCGCTTGTTTTTTAGGAATAGGGCATTGCGCGAACGTGAGGGAATGAGGTTTGTGTATCTGGTGAGGGAGAGGCCCTGGGCGTGGCAGGAGTTGGTCGGTGGCGGCGGAACGTCACCCGAGAGAGCGTGCCGGG
>JBKQVI010000108.1:0-2841 GCA_052139985.1 Terriglobia bacterium | reverse complement strand
ATTTTTCCCTCCCCGCGCCCCACTTCTCCCGCTCGCCCCCGCGGTTTCTAAAGAGACCGGCAGGGAGCCTCCCGAGCTCTGCGGGCTCCCCCGGCCGGGTTGCGGAAACCCACCCCGCCCCCACCTTGCGCCCCCCACATCGCCCCAACATCGCCGCTGCCTCCCTTACGTGCGGATTTGGGACCGCGGTGCACGCTTTCCCCGTTTGGCTCGCTGTGCTAGTCTAATACGTCCCGATGCCCGAATTCAATGCGAGGGGCACTCACTAGTGTTCAAGGGAGGAATTCGATTCGATCATGGCTAAAGATCAGAAGTCGCAACATCGTTATCGCGAAGACATGTCGGAAATGCCCGATTGGATGAAAAAGAAAAAGTGCCCCAACCGTGACCGCTTCATGTCCGGACCGCGGATTCTCCCCAAGAATCTGACCGGCAAAGAGAAGCTGCCTGACATCGTGGACCAGGTGTTTCTTGCCTACAACTCGGCCCGTCTTAAAGAGGGTTGCAAGCTTTTCGTGGAAAAGATGCTGAAGCCGGACGTCACGATCGGCATGAGTATCTCGGGCGCGCTCACCCCGGCCGGGTTGGGGTGCTCCTGCATCGTACCCTTGATCAAAGCCGGATATGTGGACTGGATCGTCTCGACCGGCGCCAATTTGTATCACGACATGCATTTTGCCTTGAACTATCCGGTACGCGTCGGCAGCTTCACCATGGACGACACGGAACTGCGCGATAACGATATCGTGCGCGTGTACGATGTGCTGCTGGGTTACAGCGATTGCCTGATGGCAACGGATGAAATCCTGCGCAGCATTCTGATTCAACCCGAATTCCAGAAGGAAATGGGCACCGCAGAACTGCACCATCTGCTGGGCAAGTATGCCGCCGAGTGGGAGCGCAAAGCGGGCCTCAAGGACGTCTCTGTACTGGCCGCTGCCTATCGCGCCGGCGTGCCCTGCTACACCTCATCGCCCGGCGACTCAACGATTGGAATGAACGTGGCCGGTGTGGAATTGCGCGGCAACAAGCTACGGGTGAATCCCTCGATCGATGTGAATGAGACCACTGCCTACGTTCTCGCGGCAAAAAGGTCGGGAGGCAAGAGTGCCGCGGTTCTATGGGGCGGCGGCAGCCCCAAGAACTTCATGCTCCAGACGGAACCTCAGATCCAGGAGGTACTACGCATCAAGGAATTTGGGCAGGATTATTTCCTGCAGGTCACCGATGCGCGTCCGGACACGGGCGGACTGAGCGGAGCTACTCCCAGCGAGGCCGTAAGCTGGGGAAAAGTGGACCCCGACCGCCTGCCCGATGCGGTGGTCTGCTACACGGATACGACCATCGCCATGCCCATCCTCACCCACTATGCGCTCGCCCGGCACCCACGGCGGAAATTGCGCAGGCTTTACGACCAGCGCGGCAAAATGATGAAGGCGTTGACCAAAGAATACTTCACTCATAACAAAGTGAAAATGATCGACGGGTCGGATCCTGCCCTCGATTAGTGCGGGAGGAGAGGGGGATTATGGCAACAACCCGGCAGCTTCAAGCGATGGCCGCGCAGCACGGGACTCCCGTCGTGGTCATCGATCACGAAATCATCCGCCGCAACTACGCCAGATATAAGAAGCACCTTCCTCGCGTTCAGGCGTATTACGCGGTAAAAGCGAATCCGGCGCCGGAGATTGTGAGCACTTTGTACGCCGCGGGCGCCAGCTTCGACGTAGCCTCACTTCAGGAGTTCATGCTGGTTTATGAAAACATAAAACACCTTCCGCCCAAGGAGCAGCAGGATTTTATCTGGGACAAAATCATTTTCGCCAATCCCACCAAACCCAAGGAGACCCTCCAGGCGCTTGACCGCTACAAGCCCCTCGTTACCTATGACAACCACAACGAGCTGCTGAAGATCAAACAACACGCCCCGCATGCCGGCGTGGTCCTGCGCTTGCGGGTTCCCAACACCGGTTCAATGGTGGAGTTGTCTTCCAAATTCGGCTGTGACCCGGGAGAAGCCGTCGATTTGATCTGCGCGGCCTTCGATATCGGGTTGGAGGTCGAGGGACTGAGCTTTCACGTGGGCAGCCAATGCACCAACTTCGAGAATTTCGTCCAGGCTCTTAATATCGCGGCGGCGGTAGCGCGAGAGGCCAAAACCCGCGGCCATGAGATCAAGATTCTCGACATCGGCGGCGGCTTTCCTGTTGCCTATGACCGGCATGTGAGGCCCTTCAGCGTGCTCGCGAGAATGATTAACACCGAGATCGACAGGCTGTTCCCGCAAAACATGCAGATCCTCGCCGAGCCGGGCAGATTTTTAGTGGCCACGGCCGCCACCCTCGTTGCACGGATCATCGGCAAAGCGGTGCGCGATGGAAAGCTCTGCTACTTCATTGACGACAGCGTTTATCACACTTTCTCCGGCATCATTTTTGACCACTGCTCATATCATCTCAAGGCGTTTAAAAAAGGAGCCACCGAAGTCTGCGCCGTCTACGGGCAGACCTGTGATGGTCTGGACACCATCTCGCAATCCGAGCAGCTGCCTGACCTCCAGATCGACGATCTGGTCTATTCGGAAAACATCGGCGCTTACAGCAATGCCTCTTCGACCTGGTTCAACGGATTTCCGCCTGCAACCGTCGTTCACATCAACCAGTAGAGGACCACGCTCCGCAGCAGAGCTCGCCAGCCGCGCCAAGAGCCAACTCCTAGCCCAAGTTCGTCACCACAGCGCCAATTTTGGTTTTTTTCAGACCAACTCTGTCCGTAAGTCATTGCGGCTCAGTTTGACCAATCTCTAAAACCTGTGTAGTGCAGACCTACCCTCTTTCACCG
>JBKQVI010000107.1:0-8241 GCA_052139985.1 Terriglobia bacterium | reverse complement strand
CGTCGACGTGGACGCCGGACACGCCGGCGACCGCAAGGTGTGGGTGAACCGTGCCAGTCTGTCCATGAGTTTTCCGCCGAACGAGGCCGGGTGCGTGCAGACCCTCGTGGACGGACGGGGGAATCTGTTGTACCGCTACAAGCATAACAAGATTTACGAGTGGTTCCGCAACGTGAGATACCGGCTTCGCGGCCGGACATACCAGAAGTAGCTGCGCGCGCCATTCGGGTATCGCACTCTACAATAGGAGAGACGACCATGGGAACGACAATAGCCGGAGCCGGACTCGAAGGCGTGATCGCCCGCGAATCCGAAATCTGCTACATCGACGGTTACCAGCAAGTAGCGTGGACCGCCGCCTTTGCGGTCCGCGTCTTTTCGGCCTCTGCGCCTTTGCGGCTCTGCGCGAGATGCCTTTGCTCTTCCTGAGATTCTTTTTACAGCTTCAGATCTCAGGCGCGCGTGCATACTGCCGGAAAGCAATTGAAGGGTTCCTTGTCCACCTGCCAGTAAGGCATGAATTCGACGCCCGGATTGTTCTCGACCGTAAAGTGCAGCGGATGGCCGGGCTTCGATTTCAAATGCATCAGCAGATCTTCCGGTTGTTTGATGTTGTCGAGACGCAGCCTGACTTCCGGCGCGCCGACGGCGGCCAGCAAGATCGGGCCGAAGCTCACCGCGTAGCGCTCATGATCGGGGATTTGATCGACTCCCGTATAACGCTCGGCGCTGAGCGCGGCGGGCAGCGTGAAATTCGCAACATCACCCTCCGCCCAAGCACGGTCGAGCACCACATAGCTGCCGGGCTGGCCTGTAGCCGCGGACTTTCCATTGACGCGGACGGCCATTTCGCCGGTGGTCCAGGAGGGCACACGCACACGGATTTTCGCCTGCGCCGGCTTGGCCGCCGAGATCTCCAAACGAACATCGGGGTCAAACGGGAATTGCGTGACCATCTTGAAGCGAAGCGTCTTCCCCGCCACCGCCCATTCAATCGTCGAAGGTTCAAACAGGTTGACGTACAGCCCGTCCGGGGCGATCGAGTAAATATGCTCCGGGAGCGAACCGATCAGCCGCGTTCCTTGGCCTTCGCAGCAGGTGTTCTTGTGCGTCGGCTCCTCCTTGCGGTGGGTCAGCAAAGCGTGATAGCGAAAACCTTGCGAGCCCGCCTGATTGGCCAGCGCGACGTTGTAAATCGACTTCTCGATTTCCGTGACATACTTCTCGTTCTCCGGATCGAGCAGATGGAAGCGCTGGCTGAGAAACGCCCAAAAGGCATTCCCGCAAAGCTCCTCCAGTTCGGCATTCAGCAGGTAGGACTTGGGCGGGGACACGACGAACTCAATGATGGAGATGGACCCGCCGGGGTTCTCCCACTTGTTGCGGTAAAGCTCCCAGCCGCCTTCCACCGCGCGGAGGTATCGGGGATCGCCCGTGGCGCGATAGAGATCCATGTAGGCTTCGAGGTTCGTCAACAGATAGCAGTGCGGGCGATCGTACGGATACTGCCAGATGGCCCGGTCTTCGCGCGCGGCCAACTGGTCCATCCAATAGTTCTCCTGAAAGTATCGCTGGATCACCTGGATGTCGGCGGGCTTGCCCACGGGCGTGAAATACATGCGCGTGTTGGCGATCATGCCCTGGCCGCCCTGCACGGCGAAACGCAGCAATTGCGGCAGGTACGCGCACTGGTTAAACCAATCCGAGTAACCGCGCAGCAACCCAAAAGCCTTCGGGTTTCCCGCGTAACCCGCCTCGATCAGTCCGTGCACCAGCCAGGCACGCGTGTAGGCGCCGCGCTCCGAGTAGAAAATGGTGTCCTCGGGGTAGGCCATGATGTAGCCATTCGGCTGGCGGCATTGGGCGATGCCGTCCACCACCGCATCGAGACGCCGCCGCAGCTCGGGGTGATCGATCCAGCGCAGGGTGTTGCCCGCCGCCATCAGGAATCGGCCCGCGTTCGAACCGGCAAGGTCTTCCTCCCAAAACTTGACGTCGCCCGCGGGGTTCTCCGGGGGCTTCGCCGTGCCGACGCGCTCGCGGAACTGGCGCAGGAGGTCATCCACCGAATACGAATTCAAAAGATGGAGGATGTTGTTCTCCATGGCCGTCTGAAAAACCCCACCCCCCAGCCGTACGCCCGTGATCGGCACGCGGACCTTCGGGGCAGGAGGCTTCCAGGTGCTTTCGGCCATCACGTTTTCGGGGTGGTCCACGCGGGTGGTCTCTCCGCCCAGGCGCGCCTGCCGCGTTACCTGCGCAGCGTCGGAGTCATTGCCATAGGTTGGGTCCACCGTAACAGGACATAAAGTCGCAATTTCCTTCCCGCCCGAGTACACCTCCAGCTTTCCTAAGGCCAGGTAGTAACCACCACTCACACCGGAGAAACCACCCGCAGCAACCTTCATCAACCGCGTAGCCAACAGCCGTACGTAACGGCCCGCGACACCCCGCGCAGCATATTCTTCAAGGTGACCCTTCGGGTTGGGATAGTCGGCAGAAGTGTGGTCTACGATGATAGTGGGGTTACGAAAGTCGACATCGCTCGAACACTCGATTTTGAAGCGGACCGGAAAACCCTCACCCGCGTAGTGCTCATCGCGGCCGGGATAGCCTTTTTCATTGGCCGGGTAAAGCTTGACGAAATCAATCGGCCGGCTTTCGCCGAGATCAACCTGGAGCCAAGTGGCGGCATCCGCGGTCTTCGCGGGTTTCGAACGATAGGCTCGGTACGCGCTCGCGGGAGTGTTGGCCATCCACTCACCAGTGGGAGCGGCGATAACCGTTTCATCCGGCCGTGAAGCAACGCCCATGTCAGCTTTCATCAGCCCGGACGCAGCCACTCCCGCGCCTACCGTGGTTTCCAAAAAGCTTCGCCTGGTCAAACTCATCTGCGAACCTCCTGCGACGGGATGAAACAATCATAGTTCTTCGCGCAACGACTTCAGTGCGCAAAGACGTGCAACACGCCGCAGCGAGAACTTACTGCTTTTGGGAATGAAATGGAAGTGTTCTTTGGAGGAGTGTAAGGGAATTTCTCAGCGTCGTGCCGGAAGATTACTCCCGCAACTGTGAGCTATCGGCTGTCAGCTACTTTTTGGAGTTAGCGGATTTCAGGATCTTCTGCGTAGTCTCGGCAATGAGGTCGCCCATGCGAGTTGTAGAAGTGGGGCGAGCCTTGCCGGGAAGCTCAGCGGTACGCACACCGCGCTTCAGAATGCGCTCGATTGCCTGCTCGATGGCTGACGCGGCGGTTTCCATGCGCAAGGTGTAGCGCAGCATCAAAGCCGCGGAAGCGATAGCGGCGAGAGGATTAGCGCGATTGCGTCCCGCGATGTCAGGCGCTGAACCGTGAATCGGCTCATAAAGGGCAGAGTGCTCGCCCAGACTTGCCGAGGGCAGAAGGCCAATCGAGCCGGTCAGCATCGCGGCTTCGTCGCTCAGAATGTCGCCAAACATGTTGTTGGTGAGAACCACATCGAAGCTGGTGGGCCTGTCGATCAACTGCATGGCGCAGTTATCCACATAGAGGTGATTCAGTTCGACGTCCGTGTAAGAGCGGCCGATGCGCGTCACCACCTCGCGCCACAAACGGGATGACTCGAGCACGTTGGCCTTATCGACGGACGTCACCTTGCGGCGGCGGAGTCGGGCCAATTGGAAAGCCCGATGCGCCACGCGCTCAACTTCGTGCTCGCGATAGATTTCCGTGTTCACGCCATAGCGCTCGCCGTTCTTGGAAAAAATTCCACGCGGGTTACCAAAGTAGATTCCGCCCATCAGCTCGCGCACGATTACGAGATCGGTTCCCCGCACGCGATCGGGCTTCAGCGCCGACATACTGACAAGCGCATCCAGCACCTTCGCGGGCCGCAGATTAACAAAAAGCCCCAGGCGCTGCCGGATTTGCAGCAGCCCTTGCTCCGGGCGCAACTCGGGCCGTCGAGTGTCCCACTGCGGACCCCCCACAGCGCCCAACAGTACTGCATGGGCATTGTTGCAAATGGAAATAGTTTCCGCAGGAAGCGGAGACGCGGTCTGGTCGAGGGCGCACCCGCCGATTAGACCGGTTTGAAAGCGAAAGGTTGGACCAACGATTTCCTCAATAGCCTTAAGGACTTTCACGGCTTCCGCCGTGACTTCGGGCCCAATCCCGTCCCCCGCCAACACCGCAATCCGATAGAAGCTCTGCATATCTTTAATTATCTATATCTTACAGGATTACCCCCACAAATTGCAAGGTTTTATTGAGGGTGACGAAGATGCAAAAAAACAACGAATACACCTATTAAGCAATTGACATAACATGCTTATTTTCTTGCGATTACAGCGCTAGAAGGGGTTGAAATCCGTCTCATTCGAACCGCCTGAGGCCATTTTGAACCTGCGGAAACAAAAACATACGATCCCATTAGGTTATTGGAGACGAGCCCCGGGGCACAATCCGGAACTTCCACACATTGCGCCGGGCGAAGTAAAGAGCAATTTAACAAGTTTCTCAGTAGCCACCTGGGAAGAACCTATCGACAGCTTCGTTCTCATGGACCGAACCCGTGCCCACCGTCGCCGATTCCTCCTGGCGCTTCAGGTCGTACGCGGCCTTGTTCGCAGCCTGCAAGTAGGAGCGCGCGGCGGCCTCGACCACACTGTGGCTTGTGCACTTTCCCGCGAACTCGCGCCCTTCGAAGCGAACGCGGACGCGCACCTCCGCCACGCCATCGGTGCCAGGGCCCACGGTGTGTACCGAGAAGTCGGAAATTGTTCCCGGCATGCCGGTGATGCGGTCGATGACGCGGAAGGCCGCATCGCACGGACCTTCGCCGGTGGCCGAATCGTGAAAGGTCTCGCCGTCCTTCTCGAGTTCCACGGTGGCGGTGGAGCGCCCGTCGTTCGATGAGACGCTTTGGAAAAGTTTGAGTGAAAACATTTCAGGAATATGTTGGAACCCCTCATCGACGATGGCCAACAGATCTTCGTCGTAGATGTTTTTCTTGCGGTCCGCCAGTTGGGTGAAAAGAACGTACGCGCGCTCGAGTTCGGGCTTGGTCAGTTGATATCCCAGATCTTCGTAGCGCTTGGCCAGAGCGTGCCGGCCGGAGTGTTTTCCCAGCACGATGGAGTTTGACGGCATGCCCACGGTCTGCGGCGTAATGATCTCGTACGTGATGGCGTTTTTGAGCACGCCATCCTGGTGGATTCCCGCTTCGTGGGCAAAGGCGTTGCGTCCCACGATGGCTTTGTTGCGTTGCACGTTCATTCCTGTCAAGCGGGTCAACATGCGGCTGGAAGCGTAGAGCTCTTCGCTGCGGATGTCCGTGAAGAAGGGAAGGGAATCGCGCCGCACGTGGATGATCATGGCCACTTCTTCCAGCGCCGCGTTACCCGCGCGTTCGCCGATGCCGTTGATGGTGCATTCCACCTGGCGCGCGCCGCCGCGAATTCCCGCCAGCGTATTCGCCACCGCCATGCCCAAGTCGTCGTGCGTGTGCGTGCTCAACGTGACGTGGTCCATTCCCGGTACGCGCGTCTGCACGTCGCGAAACATCTGTTCGTAATCGGGTTCCAGGCAGAAGCCTACTGTGTCGGGAAGGTTCAGCACGGTGGCGCCGGCTTCGACCGCAGCGTGGCAGCACTCGATCAAGTAGCTCCGGTCCGTGCGCCCAGCGTCCTCGGGAGAGAACTCCACGTCCTGGCACTTTGACTTGGCGTGCCCCACGGCCCAACTGATCATCTTCAGGATTTCCTCGCGTGTCTTGTGCAGCTTGTATTGAAGATGAATGTCCGAGGTGGCGAGAAAGGTGTGGATGCGCGGCCGCGCGGCGTCCTTCAGCGCTTCCCAGGCACGGTCGATATCAAGTTCATTGGCACGCGCCAACGCCGCGATGATGGGACGCCGGATTTCCGCCGCGATGGTTTTCACGGCTTCAAAATCGCCATGCGACGCGATGGGGAAGCCGCCTTCCAGGATATCGACGCCCAGGCAATCGAGTTGGTGCGCCATCTCGATTTTCTCCGGCAGGTTCATGCTGCAACCGGGAGATTGCTCGCCATCGCGCAGTGTCGTGTCAAATATAAAAACTCTGTCTGGCATCTTCCCTCCCCAGAGCGGTGATGAGTGACCATCGTGGATAAAGCGCTACTCCCCACAACTCGCCGCTTTTCCCTCCCTGACGGCTGTCCGTGTCCGCTGATTGTCCGACCGGTCGGATGGCGGCGTCAAGTTTATAATTTTTCTGATATCATAATCAATCGTTATGGGAGCCGATCATGGAGATTACCCAGCTTGAGGCCTTCGTGGCCGTGGTGGAAGAAAAGAGTTTTTCGCGCGCCGCCCTTCGCATGTTGCGCACCCAGCCGGCGGTCAGCCAAGCCGTCCATCGCCTAGAGGAGTGGGCCGGCGAGCCGTTGCTCGACCGCTCGACCAAAAGCGGCGTGTTGACGGCTTCCGGCCGCCTTTTCTACGACTATGCGAAGAAAGTTCTGAACCTGCGGGAGGAAGCCCGCGCGGCGCTCGCGGAACTGCGAGCGCTCGAGAGCGGCAAGGTGACCATCGGCGCGAACGAAAGCACGGCGCTCTACCTGCTCCCCGTCCTCAAGCGATTTCGCGAGCGCCATCCGCGCGTGCAGGTAGCCGTCAAGCGCAGTCTTTCGCGCGAAATTCCCAGCGCCCTGTTGCGCTATGAAATTGACCTGGGCGTTCTCTCCTATAACCCGCAGAATCCCGACCTGGAATCCGCGGTAGTCAGCGTGGATGAACTTTGCCTGATCGTGCCGCGCGGCCATCGGCTGGCTCTCTCCTCGGGCGTCGGAATTCGCGACCTTGGGCAGGAGCAGTTCATTGCGCACAACATCTCTTCGCCCTACCGCGAGCGCGTCATCGAGGCTTTTGCCCGCCACCACACGCCGCTCCAGATTGTGGCCGAGCTGCCCACCCTTGAGACCATCAAGAAATTTGTCGGTATGGGAATGGGTGTAGCCTTTGTGCCCCGCACGTGCGTTCAGGAAGAGTTGGCGCGCCAGGAGTGCGTCGCCGTGCCCGTCACCGACCTGTGCATCCAGCGCGAACTCCGGATTACCTTCCGCCGCCACGCCTCCCTGTCCGCCGCAGCGCAGGGATTTCTGGAAGTGGCGCGCGGCTTGGCGGAGATCCAACCCGCGGACGCAAGCGCGTGAACGCTGAAGGCTTGGGGCGCGGTTTCGACACATGAAGCACGGCAGCGCGACCTGCTCGATAGGTCCGCGCCTTTTCGTTGTCATTCGTGCAGGAACTGCGGACCTGCAAAACACCTCCGCGCTACTCATCCGAGTGTCGAGTTTTGAGCCGAGCGGGTAGTGTCCTATTTTCGATGTAGCGCCGCCCTTGAGGGCGGCACATGCCGGGCTCAAGCCCGGCGCTACACCCGAAATCAAGACACTACCGCCGAGCGGGCCGGCCGGCGCGTCTGACAATCGTTTTTTGGGTTCCTGTGCGGATTTTCATTCCGCGTTCGCGTTGACAAACGCCTGACTTCCGCACGCGCGCCTCATGGGAATGCTCCACCGGTGCTCGATCCCCGCAGGTTTGTTCTTTCCAAAGGGTCTGAAGCTGTCCTTTTCGGTTCTCAAGTCTTCCCATCTGGGGTGCCGGCCGACCCCCGCCGGGGGACATCTTGTCCGCTGACGGTGCGTCCAGTCGAGGGTAACTGGTACCCACGCAAAGTGCCGCTCTGTCCCGCCAAATTGCCCCTCCGTCACGGCCGGCATAACGGCTCTTGCACCGTACCTAAGACAATATGACCCAAATGAGATTAAATCTTCGTAATAATCATATCTTGTTCAATTTCTCTCTTGACACGTTACCCCCCCAAGAGTACTACATTGCGTTTCGTATCGATCGGTAGTTATTGCACTGAGTGTTGTCGCTCTTGTCGTCGGGGTGGCCGCCATGACGAAGTGGCTCAGATTCTCCAGCAATCGTCAGATGCATCTCCGCTTTGGATCTTCTCCTTTCCGATCATTTCTCAGTACAAGATGCCGTGGGACCGCGCTAACGCGGCGCGACTCAATAGCGGCAAGGCAGCCATCACTGGGTGGCGAAAACCTGAAGGATCGCGGGAGTCGTCTGTGCCGGGCGTGGCTCGGCCAAACACATACGAGAGTTTCGTACCCGTCGAGTGGCATTGAGTGGGTGGACTCCCAGAGAGAGTGAGTGATGTCGCGATTATCGCTTTGAGGACGCCGTACGGAGATCGTGCTTCAACA
>JBKQVI010000106.1:0-11221 GCA_052139985.1 Terriglobia bacterium | reverse complement strand
GTGATGGTCCGTGGTCGTCGTGCAACCGGAGAGCAGCAACTCCGCCATGCCCACCAAAGCGGCCACGTGCATTGACTCTTCCTCCAGGCGTCCCCAAAGGGGATAGAGCGTCCGGAGCCAGTCAAAGAGCTCCATGTCCACGGCCGCCGCGCAAGCACGCGTCAGCGTCTGGCAAAGATGGTGGTGGGTGTTGATCAATCCCGGCAGTGCTACCAAGTATCGAGCGTTGATCGTGCGGTCAGCGCGCAGTCCGTGGGGCGGACGCGTTCCGATCTGTTTGATTTCTCCGTCTTCGGCGTAAATGAAGCCGCCGCGCAGAACGGTCTCTTGTGCGTCCATGGTAATCAAGGTGTGAATGTCGCGAATGAGCAGGGATGATGTGGCGCGTTTAGGTTTGGTCATGGCTCATTTCAGGGGCAGATATTCAACACGGCCGACCCAATCTTCCGGGTTCGACACATGCGACAGGAGTTCCAAGTCAACGACCATCTCTCCGAGAGTAACGCGGAGGGCCGGAGCATAAATTACGCCCACGAAGGGCAACGATTGATTCTGGCGTGATGCCGCCTCGCGCAACAGATCGTCATCCTGAGTCACGAGTATCCGGCCCAAACCCGAGGCGCGGTCAAGCAGCTTCGAGTCGTCAAGCCGCTTCGTGCCGTCCTCTTGTGAAGTCAAAACGTCCACACCACGCCGCCGCAACTGCATGGTGATAGCGTATGGAATGTGAACGTCCATGTAGAATCGAAGGCTCAAGCGTGCTTCTTGATATCAACAAGTCTGCGGCGCAGGGTGGGGTCGGCAGCCCGCTTTGCTATTTCTTCGGCCTCACGCCCCCGACGGTCAATTTCCCCGTCGATTTTCTCCTTGTTCTCGTAGTAGTACGCGAACGCGGAATGAATCTGCGCAAGCGAAAGATGAGGATGTTCGCGGTGCATTTCTTCCGGGCCCCAACCGTGCGCAAGTTTATCTCGTACGACTTCGATCACCTTGGTATTCGCGCCCGTAATCCATGCAACTCCACAGTCGTCGATTTCGATGTGGGATGTGACGGTCGTCGGCATCGAGGGTAACCCCTCCTCTCTGGAAACAGATTATAGCACTAGCTTACGACTTCTGGCGGACGGCCCGAGGTTCCGGGATTGCTTCTCGCCTGCCTCGATAAGCCGAGCACAGGCTTGTTATTGAGGTCCGTGTTACCGCTAAGGAACAAGCCCTTGGTGCTTGATAATGTCTTCCAACCCGGCTCCATCCGGCGCTATGTCGAAGGGTTTCGCGACCGCGGACTGCGCGCTGCGAATGTCTTTCAGGCCATTGCCCGTAACCACCGCGAGAACGATTGCCTTGTGCCCGATGATTCCTTCTTCTACCGCGCGGCGCGCGCCGGCCAACGCCGTGGCCGCGGCAGGTTCGGCAAAGATGCCGGTCAAGCGGCCGGCGCATCTCATGGCTTCGAGAATCTCCTCGTCCGGCACATTAATCATGGTTCCCTTGGACGCTTGGATGGCGGACACTGCCTTCTTCCAGTTCCGCGGCACACCCACGGCGATGCTGTCTGCAATCGTTCGGGGCTCGATGGGCTTAAGCGGTTCGCCGCTGCGAAAAGCGGCGGTCACCGGCGCTGCGCCCGCCGCTTGCACGCCCAACATTTTGGGTGTGCGTGCGATGAGGCCAAGAATCTTCATTTCGTGGAAGGCCTTCCATACGCCGGCGATCGTGCAGCCGTCGCCCACAGAAACCGCCACCCAGTCGGGAACCTGCCACGCGAGCTGTTCACCGATCTCCAGTCCCACCGTCTTCTTGCCCTCCACAAGGTAGGGATTGATGGCGCTGTTGCGGTTGTACCAGCCCCATCGTTCGCAGGCGCCCTGGCACATTTGAAACGCGTCCTCGTAGCTGCCGCGCACGCGCAGGACGGTAGCACCGAAGATCAACAGTTGTGTGACCTTGGGTTCGGGAGCGCGCTCGGGCACAAAGATGACGCTCCGCAGCCCCAGTGACGCTGCCATTCCTGCCAGGGAGGAGGCGGCGTTTCCGGTGCTGGCGCAGGCGATAATCTTCTGCCGCTTCTCGCGTGCTTTGACCACGCCCACAGAGCTGGCGCGATCCTTTAACGATCCAGTAGGATTGCGTCCGTCGTCTTTGATATAGAGGGCTTTGAGTCCCCAGTGCCGCGCCAGGGAATTCGCCCGCACGACCGGCGTCCACCCCACCTGAAGCCCCGGCAGCACAGCGTCCTTGCGGATGGGCAGCAGCTCGCGGTATCGCCAGTGGGAATATTCCGTGCGCTTGGCCAGGCTCCGGCGGGTCAGACGCCTGGCAATCGCCGGATAGTCGTACTGAACGTCAAGAATGCCGGTAATTCCGCACGCCGGACAGGTGTAAGGAATGCGCGTCGAATGCGTCTCGCCGCAAAAAACACACTGAAGTCCGGTTACGAATTCCATATTCATATTCCCGTCGTTTGCAAGGATAGGTTATACCGGTTCACGTCTGAAGCCAACGCAAATGGGGTAGCGACTCCTGATGGCAGCATTCGCCCCCGGGATTTCTTTCCTTCTCCCCGTAACGCTGAGCCAATTGAAATCCGATTACTGCTCACAGCCAGCGGACTTAATTCCGCCCCGCCTCTGCTGCAATTTCATATAATGATCATCGCCCCACTGGGCGGTGGAGGTTACCCCTAATGCCTTTAGACAAGTCCACGCTTCAGGCTCTTCCCAAGGTTTTGCTGCATGAGCACTTGGATGGCTCCATGCGTCCGCAGACCATCATTGAACTGGCCAAGGACGCCAAATACACCAAGCTGCCCACGGCCGACCCGGCAGCGCTGGCGGACTGGTTCTATCAAGGAGCCTACCGCGGCGACTTGGGCGGCTACCTGGAAGGCTTTGCTCACACGATCGCGGTAACCCAGACGGCTGAGGCCTTGGAGCGTGTCGCCTACGAGCAGGTGGAGGATCTGAGGAACGATGGCGTGGTTTACTTTGAGACCCGGTTTGCTCCCATTTTCCACACCAAAAAAGGGCTGACCAACATGGACGTGGTCTCTGCCGTGCTCAAAGGATTAGAGAGGGGACGAAGGGACTTCCGAATCCCGGTGGGATTGATCGTCTGCGCCATGCGCAACATGAAAATATCGCTCGAGATCGCGGAACTGGCGGTGGATTTCCGGGACCGCGGAGTGGTGGGGTTTGACCTGGCAGGTGAAGAGGGCGGCTATCCCCCCAAAAAGCATGTTGACGCGTTCCATTACATCCAGCGCCAGAATTTCAATATCACCGTTCACGCAGGCGAGGGCTACGGGAAAGAATCCATCTGGCAAGCCATCCAGTATTGCGGCGCGCACCGCATCGGCCATGGGACGCGGCTGATTGACGACATCGTGGTGACGGACGGAGCGGGTGTCAAGCTGGGAGGCTTGGCACAGTACGTCCTCGACAAGCGCATTCCCTTGGAAATCTGCCTTTCCAGCAACGTCCATACCGGGGCGATTCCTACCATCGCCGATCACCCGTTCAAGGTGCTTTACCGCGAACAATTCCGGGTTACGCTGAATACCGACAATCGGTTGATGAGCCGCACCAGTATGAGCAACGAATTTCAGGTGGCAATGGATACGTTTGGCTTGGGCCTGGACGATTTCGAAAAGATCACGATCAACGCGATGAAAAGCTCATTTCTTCCCTACGCGGAGCGCATCCGCATCATCTACACGGCCATAAAACCCGGCTACGCCAGAATCCGCTATCCTGAGAATCTTCCTCCCGTCAGTGGAGTGTGACAGGCGGAGGGAAACCGCATCAGCGCCGAAAGGGGGGTCACCTGCGGCGCACCGCCTCCTACAGAGAACTCCGATCAAATGGATGAGGGAAGAGTTCCGCGAGTTGAAGAGTCTTCCGAAAACCTTGCAGGTTGGCGAGAATGACTTTGAGGTTGCCACCGTACTCCCAAAGGAGTTGACGGCACGCTCCGCAGGGTGAGGCAGGCGCGTCGCTGGAGGTCACAACAGCGATTTGGGTGAACGCCCTTTCACCCTCCGAGAGGGCCTTCCACAGGGCGACGCGCTCGGCGCAGACCGTGAGACCATAACTGGAGTTCTCGATGTTGCAGCCCGTATAGACTTGGCCGCTCGAGGCCAACAATGCCGCGCCCACCTTGTAGTGAGAATAGTCGGCGCAGGCATTCTCCCGCACTCTCACGGCGCACGCGATGAGTTCTTCCACATTCATGATTTCCCACTCCCCTCACTCAGTTGCGGCAGCACGGCATCGAGAAGGTCTGCGAGGTGGCGCGACGCGGAGCGCCCGGCGGCGAGCACCTCTTCGTGCGACAAGGGCTTCCCCGCAAGTCCCGCGGCGCGATTGGAAATCGTCGCAATGGCAAGCACGCGGCATTTCAATTGCCGCGCCGCCATGACCTCCGGTACGGTGGACATTCCCACTGCGTCTGCGCCCATGCCCTTCAAGGCACGGATCTCCGCCGGCGTCTCGTAGGTGGGTCCAAGCAACGATGCATACACGCCTTCGAAGCACGGCACGCGCAATTTGGCAGCCGCCTTCAGCGCGATGCCTTGCAACTCGAGGTCGTAGGCATCAGTTAAGTCCACGAATTGCGCTCCCCAACGTGGGTCGTGAACCCCCACGAGAGGGTTGACTCCTTGCAAGTGCAGGTGGTCGGAGAGAACCATGAAGCCACCGGGCTTCGACCTTGACGCGATGCCTCCCGCGGCGCAGGTCAAGATGAAAGTCCGAACCCCGGCCAGCGCCAGGGCACGCACGGGAAACACCACGGTGGAAGGCGCATGACCTTCATAACAGTGCACGCGGCCCGCGAGAATGGCGACGGGGACATCTTTCCAGGTTCCCAGATGGAGGGCTCCGCCGTGCCCCTGCACCGTCGTCCCGGGGAAATGGGGGATGAGTTTGTAAGGGATTCGCACTTGCGCATGCAACCGGCTTACGACTTCATCCAAGCCAGAACCGAGAGTGATGGCAACGCGTGGGGCGAAACCTCGAGAGCGTATGTAGGCGGCGGCTTGTTCCGCCTCTTCGTAGCCATGGGGAGGGTAACAGCTATCCGTCGACTTGCGACGAGGCATAGGGTTCACCTTCAAGCTTTCAGTACCGCTCGCAGCGAGGACGTTTTGGTGTCGCGAATATTCTGGCCGGTGTCTCCGTGCTCTCTGTGTCAGCAAAAGACTCAACACAGAGGTCACTGAGACTCTCCGTGAACTCTGTGTTAGATCTTTTGAAGCACAGAGCGCACGGAGTGCTCTGTTAAGGTCACGCCAACAGGAGTCCGGCAATCGCCGCCGCCAGGTAATTGGCTAATGTGCCCGCGATCAGCGCCTTGAATCCGAGTCGCGCCAAGTCCTGTTTCCGCGTGGGAGCCAGGGCGCCGATCCCACCGATTTGAATCCCGATGGAAGAGAAATTGGCGAACCCGCAAAGGGCGAACGTGGCGATCGTAAACGATCGCTCGGCAATGTGGCCCCTCAGCGGACCGAGCACGGAAAAGGCCACAAACTCATTCACCACCACTTTGGTTCCCATCAAGTTCCCGACCGTCACGGCGTCCTTCCAGGGAACACCCAGTAACCATGCCACCGGGGCCAGGGGATAACCGAGCAGGGATTGAAGGGTCGTGTGAACGGTACTCAAGCCCAGGTTGATCAGGTATATCAGCGCGACAAAGGCCACCAACATGGCTGCAACATTCAGCGCCAAGTGAAGGCCGTCGGAAACGCCACGCGATGCGGCATCCAGAAGGTTGATGGGCATTCCTTCCTCGGTGAGTTCGACCTTGCCTGAGGTTTTGGGATGTCCGGTTTCCGGAACCAGCATCTTGGACAGCACAATCGTTCCGGGAGCGGTCATCACCACCGCGGTCAACAGGTGGCGCGCCTCGGCGCCAAAAAGGACATACGCGCCGAAGACCGAACCGGCAATATGCGCCATGCCCGCGGTCATGATGGTCATTAACTCAGATTCCGTCAGGTCCGCCAGATACGGCCGGATCACCAGCGGTGCTTCCGTCTGCCCCATCAGAATGCTAGCGGCAACTTCCAGGGATTCGGCCCCGCTCGTCCCGAGTAATTTGGCCATCGCTTTGCCCGTCAGCAGAACCAGCGCGGGGATGATGCGCAGGTAGTAAAGGATAGACATCAGCGCCGCCACGAAGATGATCATGGGCAGGGCCTGAAAAGCAAAGATTACCCCAAAGCTCCCTTGCTTTTCCCCCAGCGCGCCGAACACGAAGGACGAGCCGGCAAAGGAACAGTTCAGAACGCTCACGAACGCGCTCGAGACCTCGGACATCAGCCAATAGCCCAAACCCGTACGCAGGACGAAGAGCGCTACGAGGATTTGTAACGCCAGACCCCAACCTACCGTTCGCCAAGGAATGGCTTTACGGTTGTTGGAAAGCAGGACCGCTGCCGAAAGTATCACCAGCATGCCGAGTATTGGAATCAAGCGTGTCATAGACATTCGCGATTTGGGGATTTAGCGATTGGTCAAACGCAAGAATCGCTAGATCACTCCACTACTCCAGCTCCGTGCTCGACCCATCGTCTGCGATTCGGCAAATTCAAGAACTCGCCAAATTCCCAAGAGTTCCGCCATTCGCTCCGTCACGGCTGCGGGCGTTCAGATTGCAGTATGCGCTCCAAGACCAATGGCTGGGAAGAAACCGGGGCCGGAGAAATCGTAATCGCCCCGCGGATCATTTCCAGCGCGCGGGGAAGGCGCGAGCGGTCGTTGGAATAGAGACTGCAAACCCGCTCGCCGGCGCGGACCAAGTCTCCAACCTTCTTTTCGAAGACCAAGCCCACCGCAGGGTCGATGGTTGCGTCTGAACGCTCACGCCCCGCGCCGAGAACCATCGACGCTACGCCCATCGCGCGAGCTTCCAGTCCGGCAATGTACCCGTTCGCGGGCGCCACGACGGAATCCTCGAATTGCGCGTGGGGCAACAGTGAATAATCCTCCACTACGCGCGGATTGCCGCCCTGTGCCTCCACGACGCGCGCAAACCTTTCCAGCGCCTGGCCGCTGGCGATGACAGAATCATACCGCGCACGCGCCTCATCCAGGGAATCGGTTACCTTCCCCAACACCAGCATGTGGGCCGCCAGTTCACGGCAAAGCTCCACCAGATCGCTCGGCCCGCGGCCCTTCAGCGTTTCCACCGACTCGATGACTTCCAAGGCATTCCCCACCGCATTTCCCAGCGGCTGGGTCATGGCGGTGATCAACGCATGTACGCGCTTGCCATGCGCAGAGCCAGTGTTTACCAAGCTCGTGGCCAGTGCCCGGGCGTTCTCCAATTCTTTCATAAACGCCCCGGTACCGGTCTTGACGTCCAGCACCAGGCCGTCAATGCCCTCCGCGAGTTTCTTGCTCATAATGGAAGCGGTGATCAGGGGGATGGATTCCACCGTCGCGGTGACGTCGCGAAGGGCATACAGCTTGCGGTCGGCTGGCGCGAATTCCTCCGTGGCCGCACCTAAGGCGAGGCCGCAGGTTTCGAGCACGCGATGAAACTCCTGGGCTGACAAACGAGGGCTGAAGCCGGGGATTGCCTCCAGCTTGTCGAGCGTGCCGCCCGTGTGTCCCAGGCCACGGCCGGAGATCATCGGTACCAGCACTCCAGACGCCGCTGCCGCCGGAGCGATGATCAAAGAAGTCTTATCGCCTACACCACCCGTGGAATGTTTGTCGACCTTCGCGGCCGGCAAGTCGGAGAAATCGAGCACTCGGCCCGACCGGAGCATCGCCTCCGTAAGTTCGGCCGTTTCTGCCCGGTCCATGCCGCGAAAGTAGATGGCCATCAGCAGGGCCGACGCTTGATAGTCGGGGATCTCACCTCGGGTGTAGCGCTCTACAAAGTCGAATACTTCTGCCTTGGTCAGAACCAAGCCATCGCGCTTTTTGCGGATTATTTCAGGCGTGTCCATGGTCGGATGCTAGTGTACAACCCTGGGCGTCATCGGCAATGCCTCTTTTTGCGTGGCGGAAGGGAGGAGTGCGTAATTCCTGCACCCCGGGGTTGCGGTGGATCGACGCTTGAGCCCATGGGCCGCTGGGCATACAATCTAAATTCGAGAGGGAATTGAAATCGACCATTTCTACCGGACGCCGGCGAGGACACCCTAACCCACGATGGAGCACAATATGGAATACGCCTACGAAGACATTGCCAAGATGATTGACCACTCGTTGTTGCCCCCCTCGCTGACTGACCAGGAGCTCGAATACGGTTGTCGTATGGCCTTGGAATACAATTGCGCCAGTGTTTGCATCATGCCCTATTACCTCAAAAGGTGCGCGGAAATTTTGCGAGGCAGCACGGTGAAGGCAAGCACCACCATTGGTTTTCCGCACGGCGGCCACACCACGGCCATTAAGGTTGCGGAAGCGGAGCGGGCCCTGGACGACGGTTGCCAGGAACTGGATATGGTCGTCAACATCAGTAAAGTGTTAAGCGAAGACTGGGCCTACGTACTTCAGGACCTGAAAGCCGTCATCGACGTCGCGCACGCCCGCGGCCAGAAGGTGAAAGTGATCTTTGAGAATTGCTACCTGAAGGACACCCACAAGATTCGTTTGTGCGACATCTGCGCAAAAGTCGGCGCCGATTGGGTGAAAACGTCGACAGGCTTCGGCGCGTCGGGAGCCACCATCGAGGACGTGAAATTGATGCGCGCCCACTCGCCCGCGCGTGTTCAAGTGAAGGCGGCAGGAGGCATCCGCGATCTCGATCAGCTCCTGACCTTCCGCGCCTTGGGGGTGTCGCGCATAGGCGCCTCGCGGACCAAAGACATCCTGGAGGACTGCCGGCGGCTGCTGCTTAAGTGGTAATTCCCCGGTTCTCCCATTCCTTGTCAAATTCTTCCCGGCTGGGGAATGATTTCTGCGTTCCCACTCGCGTCGTAGAAATTGCCGCATAGAGACTGGCCCGGGTAAGGGCTTCCTTGTCGGTCAGACCCTCCGCCAGGAACACGGCAAAGCTTCCGATAAAGGCATCGCCCGCGCCGGTGGTGTCAACGGGTTCGACCTTGAAGGCGGGAATCAATTCGAAACGCTTCGACGTCGCCAGCAGTGAGCCTCGCTGGCCCAACGTAATAACGACTTTCGTGAGTCCCCGCGCAAGCAAGTCTTCCGCGCACCTCTTCGCATCTTCGATGGTGTGAACGGGAATACCAGTCATGGCCTCCGCTTCACTTTCGTTGGGCACGAAGTAATCCGCTGCGGCAACCTCTTTGAAGTCGGGAAGCTGAGCGGGAGCGGGGTTGACGATGCAGCGAATGCCTTTCGACTTGGCAAAGTGAACCGTGTGGTAGACGGTGGCCATGGGAATTTCAAACTGCAGCAGGATAGTGTCCGCCTCGCTAAGCAGAGGTGCGGCGGCATCCACATCCTGGGGAGAGAGGGTTTCGTTCGCACCTTTGATGACCAGGATGCGGTTTTGGCCCGCCGGGTCCACGAAGATGGGCGCAACGCCAGTGGAAATTCCGACCGCAATCCGCACATGGCTGGCATCGATGTCCAGGCACCTGAAATTCTCGATCGTAGCGGGACCAAACAAGTCACTGCCCACCTTGCCTACCATGCCGACGGAGGCGCCGCAGCGGCGCGCTGCCACCGCTTGGTTGGCACCCTTCCCGCCAAACCCCATGTCAAATTTCTTTGCGAAAATCGTTTGGCCCGGCCCGGGAAACGTGTCATTGAAAGTTACAAGGTCAACGTTCGCGCTTCCCACCACCGCAATCTTCTTTGGCATAATCACTCCCTTGGGTCGTCGTTTAAGAGAATCGGGACTATGGATTCGGGGTTAGGAGTTCGGCTTCCTCCACGGTCGTCTACGATTCCGAGTCAAGTCCCGAACCCGTGATTCCGAATTCCGAATCCCGCACCGAATCCCTAACCCCGAGTCCCGGATTTAGGCCGTTTCTTCCCCGGCCGGCATATTCGCCCGCTTGGGCCGTCCGGGAAGAACGAAGTGCTTGGCGCAGCGCGGCCGGTAGGAATCGCCGGGCATCAAGGTGGGGCTCTCGTACGAGGCGGGCTGGTCATTGATGAGCCGCTGCGAGAAAAATGCCCGCGCCCCGCATTCACAGTAAGCGATGCACCACGTCACGCTGCCGCCATAAGTATTCACCAGCCAGGTGAGCGCGAGCATGTCACCAAAGGGCTGGCCGCGGAAATTCAAGTCGAGCCCCGCAGCGATCACGTCATAGCCCCGGTCCAGCAGGGCGCGCGCGCAGTCGAATAACTCATTCACGAATTGACCCTCATCGATGGCAACGCAATTGACCGGTTTACCGATAATCCTCTCGCGCTCACCTATGCAGGTAAACATCTCCCACGGATTGGAGGAATCAAACTCCTCCGCTTCCCGCTGCCGGTGGCTGAGCTGGTTGCGGCTTTGCACTACGCCCTGCGCGCTCTTGGTGTCATCCTTCGGCTTGAACAGGATGACGGCCTGGTGTGCGTACTCCTCACGCATGGCGACGCGCCGGATCAACTCCGCCGTTTTGTTGCTACGCATGGGTCCAATCACCACTTCGATTGTTCCCGCCATAACCGTCTCTCCTCCGCGCGAAGATGGCGACAGTCTAGTCCAAATCTAGGAATGTCAAAAGTCTTTTTGCCGTGCTGGCGCCTGCCCGCTCATAGAACGCCACTCCGTTAAGCATTCATATTAGAATCGTTGTTTCAAAGTCGTTGGACAAGGCGAAGCTCATGACGGATCTCGCAGCACTCGAGCATATCTCCAAGCTTTTAGCCGATCGATATCGTGCGCGGGGAGAAGTCGCCGCCGATCGGTTACGGATGTGGCTGGAAGGCGCCGCGCCAATGACTTTCCCGGATGTTCTGGCCCAGCATCTGGAGGAACGGCACGTGCCGCTGCTCTTCGATGCCTTCTGGCAGGTGCTTCCCTTTGGCACCGGTGGGCGCCGCGGCCGCGTTGGCTACGGGTCGAATCGCTTTAATCCTACCACTGTGGCCATGACGGTGCAGGGTCACTGTAATTACCTTTCGGCGGCCTTCCTCAGCAAGCAACTCTCCGTCATCGTGGCCAATGACGTTCGCGTGTTCAACGATTTCGCGGGCGTTTACCGCTTCCTGGGACCTGACCACCCTTTGCTGGGCACATGGTCGAGCAAGGTAGCGCGTCCTGTTCTTGAGGTCCGCGGCTTTTCATTGTGATGGGC
>JBKQVI010000105.1:0-42378 GCA_052139985.1 Terriglobia bacterium | reverse complement strand
TTCTCATGACCGAGCCATCGTCTATTCCATCTACCCAGCAAAACCGTCTCGCGCGCGAGACCAGCCCTTACCTGCTGCAGCACCAGCACAATCCGGTCGACTGGTGGGCCTGGGGGCCGCAGGCGTTACGCCAATTCGCGGAGCGTTCTGGTACATCTTCTCGAGGTCCTGCAGGGCCGGCGGTTTCTCCCCGGCGTGCATCACAAGATATCTGCCATTCCGCAGAAAAGGGGTCAGCGGCAGGCGAGCGGTGCCCCCCAACTCCTGCACTCCTGGAAGCGCTTGCAATTGCGTAAGGACGCTAGTCAGGAATCTCACGCGCTGAACCTTGTCCGCATCGTTCACGGTTCCCGGCAACGCCAAGTCCATGGTAAGGATATGATCCGTGCGGAAGCCCGGATCGACGGAAAGCACGCGCAGCAGGCTGCGCCCGAGCAGCCCCGCGCCCACCAGCAAAACCAGGGTTATCGCCAATTGTGCGACCACAATCAGGCCCCCCAGCCGATGGCCGTGCATGGCCACGAGGGACCCTTGGCCGCGTTCGGCCAGTGCCCCCCGGGGGCCGCCTGAGGCGGCTCGCCAGGCAGCGAAGAAGCCGAGGCTGAGCGCCACCCCTACTCCCAGAACCGACGTGAAGAGCAGAACCGGCAGGTTGACCGAGATGCATTCCGCCTGCGGGAGGTTCGAAGGAGCGATCGCGAGCAGCGCGTGGACCCCCGCCTGCGCCAGCAGGAGGCCCAGCGCTCCGCCCGCAAGAGCCAGCAACAAGGCCTCGGTGAGGAACTGACGCACCAGCCGGCTGCGCCCCGCCCCCAGCGCCACGCGAATGACAAACTCCCTCTCGCGCGCCGTAACGCGGGCGAGCAGCAGATTGGCCACGTTGGCGCATGCCACCAACAGCAGGAATCCAACCGCGGCCAGCAATATGTAGAGCGGCTTCCGCACGCCGGCGGTGAGCCAGTCCTGTAGCCGCACGGCGGAGACATCCACCATCTCGGTGTCACGGCCGTATTGCTGCTTGAGGTGGCGGGCGATACTGGTAAGTTCACTACGCCCCTGCGCCAGGGTTACGCCCTCGCGCCAGCGCGCCAGCACCTGCCAGTTGTGCGCAGTGCGAACCGTAAGGGATTCCCCCAATTCGCGCGGCACCCAAATGTCACTGTCAAAGGGAAAGCGGAACCCGGCGGGCAGCACCCCGACAATGGGGGTCGCTCGATTTTCAATGATCAGACTGACCCGGGAGAGGTCGGACGCGCCGCCCAGGTGTTGCTTCCAAAAGGCATAACTCACCAGCGCCACAGGGGCACCTCCGAAACGCTGGTCTTCCGGCGCGAAACCTCGGCCCCGCCACGGCTGCACGCGAAGCAACGGGAAGAAATCGCGCGTGACGGAAGCGGTCATGGTGCGCGTGGGTTCGGAGGGGCCCGCCACCGACTCCAGGCCCGCGCTGTACTCCGCCACACCGTCGAGCGCCCGGCTCGAGGCGCGCACGTCCGCGAAATTGGGGTCGTCGAAGCTCTCCAGGTCCCCATGACCATCCACTTCCCGCAACTCCACCAGCCGGTCCGGCTGAGAAAAAGGAAGTGGCCTCAGGAGCACGCCGTAAACCACGCTGAAGATGGCGGTAGTGGCCCCAATTCCCAGCGCCAATGTGAGCACCGCCACCGCCGTGAAGCCGGGATTCTTCGCCAGCATCCGCAGGCCGATTCGAGCATCTTGAATCAAGTTTTCCAGCCAGTTCCATCCCCACATGTCGCGACTCTCCTCTCTCAACACAAGGTCGTTGCCAAATCTCCGGCGTGCCGCGTAGCGCGCTTCCTCAGGCGCCACGCCCCCTTCGATCTGTTCTTGCTCCAGCAACGCCCGGTGGAGGCGCATCTCCTTGTCCAGGTCCGCATCGAAGTTCCCGCGCCGAAGCAGCATCAGAATTCGTCTTGCCACTTCAGTGAACATGGGCACGGTTCTTCGTCCTCAGTCGCCAGTCACGAGCCCTCCCTCCTCGCCCGGAGACACCGTCCGCCCTTCGGCTTTACTGAAAACTGCGTACTGACCACTGACTACTGCCATCACTCATACCGCAGCGCCACCATGGGATCGACCTTGGTCGCGCGGCGGGCAGGGATGTAACAGGCGACGCCCGCGACGACAGCCAACACTACAGTCACCAACGCTAGAGTCCAGGGGTCGTGCGGACTGACGCCAAACAGCAGGCTCGCGAGCAATCGCATGAGGCCGAGCGCCCCCACGATGCCAATTCCCGTTCCGATCACGGTCAAGGCCATCCCACCCTTTAGAACCAAACTGAGCTGATCCCCGCGACTCGCGCCCAGAGCCGCCCTCACTCCCATTTCATGGGTACGCTGCGCGACGGAGTAGGAAATCACCCCGTAGATGCCAATGGCGGCCAGCACCAGCGCGAGTCCGGCAAAGGCGCCCAGCAGCACGGTCCGCATCCGGTTCTCACCGAGCGAGTCGGACTTGATCTGTTCCAGCGTCTTGATTTCGGCGAACGCTTGATCCTTATTGATTTGCCAAACGGCCGCCTGGATAGACTTCACCAAACGGGTGGGGTCCAAAGCGCCGCGCACCACTAGCGCCGTCCCCAAACTCGGGCTTTGCTGGTAGGAGACGTACAAGCCCGCACTGGTACCGTCGAGACGGTGTACCTTTTCGTCCGCAACGACACCCACCACCTGCCAAGGTATCTCCGGTCCCACCGCCGGCTGGCCGGGAATGATTTGTTCAATCAAAATGCGGTGGCCAATGGGGTCTTGATTCTTGAAGTTTCGCTCGGCCATGCTCGCATTGATCACCGTTACTGGCAAAGCTCGCGCCGTGTCAGTGTCCTCCAGCCAGCGTCCCTTGAGCATGTGCATACCGACGGCCGAGAGGTACGACGGACTGACGCTTTTGAAGCCGCAGTCGGGGCGATTGGCCGGGTCCACAAAGGGCCGCCCCTCAATCAGAAAATGCATGCCATCGGACCAGCCTTCGAGGGGGAGCGCGCTGGTAACGGCGGCGGCGCGCACGCCCGGCACCGCATTGATATGCTCCATCACTTGCTCCTGGTAGTTAACGATCCGCGGCCCGTCCGGGTATTGCGTTAAGTTCATGGGCAGCCACATGGTGATCGCGCTGGTCGAGTCAAATCCCGGGTTGACCTGTTGGAGCTGATAGAAACTGCGAAGCAACAGCCCCGCTCCCGACAGCAGGACAAACGCCAAAGCAATCTCGGCCACCACCAGCGCGTTGCGGACTTGCCTCCGCCCCGCCCCCGACGTCGATCCCCGCCCTCCCTCTTTCAGTGACTCCACCAGGTCCACCCTTACGCCGTGGAGCGCCGGAGCGATTCCAAACAGGATTCCGGTGCCGACCACAATCGCCGCGGTAAATAGCAAAACGCGGCCGTCGAGCCGTACGTTGGCTTCGGCCGGCAGGAGGAATTGGGGAATCCAGGTTTTCAGACCCAGCATCAATCCCCAGCCCATAAGGACGCCGCCAACCCCTCCCATGCCTGCCAGCAAAATGCTTTCGGTAAGGAACTGCCGAACCAGGCGGGCGCGGCCTCCCCCCATCGCCGAGCGGATGGCCACTTCGCGCTCGCGCCCCGCGCCCCGCACCAGCAGCAGATTGGCCAGATTGGCGCAGCCGATCAACAGCACCGCACCGACCGCGGCGAGAAGCACCAATAAAGATGTTTTCAGATTATCGTCAACCAGCCGGTCCTTGTAACGGTCAACGGTCGCGCTCCATCCCTTGTTCGATTTCGGGTAGTCATGCTCGATGCGGGCGGCGATGGTCTTCATCTGCTGGCGAGCCTGCTCCAGGGTCACGCCGGGCTTCAATCGGCCCCATGCAATCATCCAGTGGTAGTCGCGCGTCATCTCTTTGGGCTCGAAGGCAAGCGGCGTCCACAGGTCCTGCCCTTCGCGGTCGAACATTCCCGGTGGCATCACTCCGATCACCGTGTAAGCCTCACCATCGAGCTGAATGCTGCGGCCGACGACTCCTGGGTCCGCGCCAAAACGGTTCTCCCAGGTCCGGTGGCTCAGAATCACTTCGTGTTGCTTGCCAAGCTGGTCTTCGTCGGGGGCGAAGGTGCGCCCTAACAGGGGTTCGGCGCGAAGAATGTTGAAGTACGCTGCGGAAACGCGCGCGGTCCGGAGTTCCACCGGGACGTCGCCGCCAGTCAGCGTCAGGGCGCCGCCCGTCTGCGCCGCCATCGCTTCGAAAACCGTGTTCTGATTTTTCCAATCGAGGAAGTTCAGGGTTGAGATTACATTGCGATCGCCGTCCGGCGGCTTCTCCCACACCTGCACAATCTGTTCGGAATGTGGAAATGGCAGCGGCTCGAGGAGCACTGCGTCCACAAAGCTGAAGATCGCCGTGTTCGCCCCGATTCCCAGTGCCAGTGTCAGCACCGCCACAGTGGTAAACCCGGGATTCTTTGCCAACGTGCGTAGGCCGTAGCGAACATCCTGAATCAAGTTTTCCAGCCAACTCCATCCCAACATATCCCAGCTCTCCTCTCTCAACACAAGGTCGTTGCCAAATCTCCGGCGTGCCGCGTAGCGCGCTTCCTCGGGCGCCACGCCCGCTTCGATTTGTTCCCGCTCTCGTAGTTCGCGGTGCAGGTGCATCTCATCATCCAGGTCGCTGTCAAACCGTCGACGGCGAAACAGCATGAAGACCCGCCTTCCTACTTCGCTAAGCCAGTTCATGGGGCTCACCCCTCAGGCCGTCTGGATTGCCCGCCTGACGGCGGCTGCCACCCGTCCAAACAGCAAGGCGTGAGGCGTAAGTCACTGCCACAGGCGACGGCTTTAAGCATCGGACGACAGGGTACTCCAAGCGATTTTTGCCCTTGTACATCGGGTTTTCTCCTTAACGTAGTTTGACTATGCCAGCGGGCAAAGGTTAGCAGATTTTGGAGTCATTTTTGGACAAAGCCTAAGCCGGCCAGTAGGGGAGCACGGCTCACGCTTTACCGCAGAAGGCGCACGCGCAGTATTCTTGCTTTGTCGGGAAACTCTAACCGCCAAACCTCGTCGCCGTTCAGGCGTCGCGTGGGAATCCAGTGGTCACCTTCGAAGGTGCCCTCCTCCACGGAAAGGAACTCGGCGTCACGGGGTGGGCCCGTTAGCTCGCGAAACTGAACCTCGAACCCAGCCCCCACTACGACATAATCGTCGGCGGCGAGTTCGATAATCATTCCGCGTCCTCGCGCGCCCTCCGGCGTATAAGGCTTCGTGAAATTCACGACGAGCGCAAGGCTGCCATCCAATCGGACGGCCTGCGCTGAATCCTCGTCCTGAACGATGGCATGTAGTTTATTGCTTCCCTGTTTCGCAGCGACCAGGCCCAGGAGTGGATCGAGCACGCGGTAGGTATCCTCCAACTCAGCAGCCCTCTCGGTCACATTCCCGTTCTCGAATGCGTCGTCGATGCCAAAAGGGCTGAAACCGAGTCCGTTAAAGTCGGTGAGAGTCAGGAAGGCATCCGCCGCGATGTGAGGAGTCAACGGCGCTTCGGGAACGAACAAGGGATTGTCCGCACGCCGGAATGCGCTGCATGTTTCTCTAAACTTTGGGAGGTAAATGTCCGGCGCGAGAAGATCGAGATTCGGCGCGGCGGCTTTCCAGATATCGAGCGCGTGTACGGAGGGACCGCCGCTTGGCCAGCGGCCGGCACGCTCGTTGCCAGGATTGATGAGCCAGTTATTTACGTACATGGGGAGTGGGTAGGCCCGCTTGCCAGCCGCTGCGACGTGGTCCACATAACGGGCGATATGCCACGCACTGAAGACCTCGGGCGCAAGTTCACCGAAGATCTCGGTCCAATTTCCCGCGGTTCGAAATTTTGCCGCAGCCCACGCGGTCTCGATACTCGGCGTCAGGGCGTCCCGATGCGCCGCGAGATAGCTCATCAACTCTGCCGGCACAGAACTCTCAAATAGTCGCGTGGCCTCGGGGGAATAGTCGCGGTCCGTGCCCAGCAGCCCCGTTTCGTTCTCAACCTGCATCATGATGACGGTTCGATCCGTCTCATCGACGCGACGCAGATGTTCCATCAACGCGGCAAAGGCGCGCGCATCGACATCGCGTGCGGCTTCACAAAGCGGCGAGAGGATCGCCAACTCCTCACCGCGCGGACCCATCACCCTCTGGAACTTGGCCTTGTCGCGCTTTACCCACTCCGGCGTGTAATGCATTTCCCCGTTTTTCCAAGATGCAAACCACAGGAGCACCAGCCGCAAGTGGTTCCGCCGCGCGCCGGTCAGAACCTCATCCACCAGGCGAAAATCGTACTGCCCGGGTTGTGGCTCGACGAGCTCCCAATACACCGGCACTTCCGCGGTGTTGGCATGAAGTGCGACGAGCGAGCGCCACACGGGTTCGAGATCTTGCGGATTCGTCGCGCTGGAATTGTGCGCCTGCCCGCCGAGAATCAGAAAGGGCTTGCCGTCCACCACCAGGCGGTATTGAGCGCCGGTACGCTCAATTCGCGGGATCGGCCGCGGGCTCTGTTGCGCCGGCGCTGCAACGGAAAGAAGCAGAATGAAATTAAGCACTGCAAAAGCATAGGCCCGCATGAATCCCCCTAAGCCAGTGGTTGCGGTTGGCGCCGAGAATCATACCTGACTTATGGGTGCTCGATGGCGAGAATATCGTGGTAGTTGTCGATCGACACCGGAAGGGGCAATGGCTTAGGGGTCCCTTGCTTAACGGTTGTCATTGGCAGGAAACGGTGCTAGCTTTTATCCGATGGGGGCAACCATCCTTCTTATCATTGCGCTCCAGGCGGTTGGGCCGGCGGCCCAACTTCCCACCGGCGCGGTTCTGCGCGTCGGCGGGGCGGTAACCCAGCCCTTGAGCTTATCCCTTCACGACTTATCCGCCATGCCGCGCACCACGGTTAAAGCGCAGGAGCACGGTACTGCGGTGACCTACGAGGGCGTTGCGCTGGCGGAAGTCCTGCAAAAAGCCGGCGCGCCACTGGGAAAGCAGATGCACGGCAAAGCTCTGGCAACCTACGTACTGGTAACGGCGCGCGACGGTTACCGCGTGGTCTTTGCGCTACCCGAACTCGACCCGGACTTCACGGACGCGGCGCTCCAGATCATCCTCGCTGACACTGCCGACGGTAAGCCCCTGTCTGAAAAGCAAGGCCCCGTGCGCATCGTGGTTCCACAGGAGAAAAAGGGAGCACGCTGGATTCGCATGGTGGAAAGCATCGAGGTGGTAACGCTGCCGTAGAGGTCAGACCGCTTCGGGACGGGCACTGAGAGATCCAATGCCGGGACTTCACGCGGAAGGACTTTGACGACGTGCACAGCGTTTGGGTTTTGCAGCACACTGCCAGCGAAACGCTGGGCACCATCGAGGATGCCCTGCGGAGCCACCCGATCGGGTTTGACTACATCCAAACTTATGCGGGCGAATCAGTGCCGAAAGAGATAGCCGGCAAGGCTGGCCTGATTGTAATGGGCGGACCGATGGGAGTCTACGAACAGGCGAAGTACCCGTTCCTCCGCGGCGAAATGCGCCTGATTGAATCCGCCCTCACCGCTGGCAAACCGGTATTGGGAGTTTGCCTCGGGAGCCAATTGCTTGCGGCCGTGTTGGGCGCCGAGGTGAAGAAGGGCGAAAAGAAGGAACTAGGTTGGCATCCGGTGGCGCTCACCGAGGCCGCCGCCAAGGATGCAATCTTTGCCGCCGTCCGGCCTGAGTTCTATCCATTCCACTGGCACGGCGATGTGTTCTCGCTGCCAAGACAGGCCGTAGGGTTGGCTTCGTCCCAGCAGACTCCATGCCAGGCGTTCCGTTATGGTAAGAACGCTTACGGAATTCTGTTTCATCTGGAAGTGACGTCGGAACAAATCTCCCAAATGCTTTTTGACTTCGCAGATGAACTGCATGAATCAGGCGGGAATGCTGCGGAGATTAACGAGCAAACTCCCCGGTATTTGCCAATCTTGCAGAACATTTCCGACGCCGTATTTGATCGCTGGGCATCGACAGTTTAAAGGTGTTGGAACGTAGAATTTACTGCTGAGCTGAGGCTCGGCGTTACAGCTTCGCGAAGGAGCACAGTTGCGGGCGGATTTCTTCTGACTTCCGACTCCCAATTCCTAGCTCCTGGATTCCTATCTTCATACAGGCATTTTCAATTCAAGTCTTAAGGAGGAATCTATGGCGACCACAAGTGCTGCGTTAGAAGCTCAAGTCGCCGTCCGGGCGACCAAGCTTTTGATTAACAACCAATGGGTGGAAAGCACATCGGGGAAGCGCTTTTCCACCATCAACCCCGCTACCGGGCAGGAAATCTGTTCCGTGGCGGAAGCCGATGCGGCCGACGTGGATAAGGCGGTCCACGCCGCGCGTGCGGCTTTTGAAAAGGGGCCATGGCGCCGGATGGCGGCGTCGGAACGCGGGCAGTTACTGCACCGGCTCGCCGATCTGATCGAGAAACACGCCGACGAGTTGGCCCGGCTCGAATCGCTCGACAATGGCAAACCCTATCATGTTGCCAAGGCAGCCGACCTGCCGCTGTCCATCGGCTGCTATCGCTACTACGCAGGCTGGGCCGACAAAATCCAAGGCAAAACCATTCCTATCGCGGGAGATTATTTCTGCTACACGCGCCACGAACCCGTCGGAGTAGTCGGCCAGATTATTCCCTGGAACTTCCCTCTCCTGATGCAAGCCTGGAAGCTGGGACCGGCGCTGGCTGCGGGCAATACCGTCGTGCTGAAACCCGCGGAGCAGACGCCGCTCACCGCCCTGCGCGTCGGCGAACTGCTTCTGGAAGCGGGGTTCCCGCCAGGCGTGGTGAATATTCTGCCGGGATACGGACCCACTGCGGGCGCCGCCATTGCGTGGCATCACGATGTCGATAAAGTTGCTTTCACCGGTTCGACGGAAGTCGGCCACCTGATTATGGAAGCGGCGGCGAAGTCCAACCTGAAACGGGTCACACTGGAGCTGGGCGGCAAAAGCCCCAACATTGTTTTTGCCGATGCAGACATGGATCAGGCGATCGAAGGCGCTCACTTCGCTCTGTTCTTCAACCAGGGCCAGTGTTGCTGCGCGGGCTCGCGCCTATTTGTCGAAGCAAAGGCTTATGACGAATTCGTGGAGAAGAGCGTCGCCCGAGCCAAAGCGCGCAAGGTGGGCGACCCCTTCGACCCCAGCAGTGAACAAGGTCCTCAGGTAGACGACATCCAGTTCGAGAAAGTGATGAGCTACATCGAGGCGGGAAAGAAGGATGGAGCGTCCCTGCTTGCAGGTGGCAACCGCGTGGGCAATCGCGGCTTTTTCATTGAGCCCACCGTGTTCGCCGACGTCAAAGACAACATGAAGATCGCACAAGAAGAGATCTTCGGACCCGTTATGAGCATCATGAAGTTCAAAGACATTGAGGAAGTTGTGGCGCGCTCGAATCGCACCGAATACGGTTTGGCGGCCGCCGTCTGGACTCGCGATATCGGAAAAGCTTATGCCATCGCCAACAGCGTGCGGGCCGGAACGGTGTGGATCAATTGCTATGACGTGTTCGACGCTGCGGCGCCTTTCGGCGGCTTTAAGCAATCGGGCATGGGGAGGGAGCTCGGCGAATACGGCCTACAACAGTATACCGAGGTCAAGACCGTTACTGTAAAGCTGCCCAACTAAAAACAAGTCCGGAGTCCGAAGCCCGGCGTCCGGGGTCCGAAACCGGCGGTCGGACCTCTGAAGGCTGGGTCGGAATTGACGGGGTCAGGCGTTCCACTACGCTTGGCCCCGGCTTTGTTCGGGGCGATGGCCCGTGTCAAAGGGCGGAACCGCGCCTCTGCGGGTGGTCCAGATTCTGCGTCGGTCCTGGTTATCGTCCAATGCAGCGCATCTGGCAGCATTCCGTCGGAAGAACATTTTGTCGTGCTATATTTCGTTTTATATGGATTTTGGTAAGAGGTTTAGTTTTAGTATGTTCTCAGCTTCGTTTTTGAAAGTACCTTTTTCAGGCCCTTTGTTTTCAGCAACTTCTCAGCTTCGTTTTTTTGGTACTCTCGCTGATCCAGCGGACGTAAAGTCACCCTTCAACTTCGGGTCTTCCGCCTGCATGAGCAGCGCCACCAGTCCCCAGTTCCTGCGCGCGGCAGACCTCATAGCGTCCGACAAGATAGCCTATCCGCACGCGGTTGTCAAGAGAAAAACTGTCCCCAACCGTCCCTGCCGCCGAGCGGCCCGCTACAGACTTCGCCCGACCCATCCAGGCTAGCCTTTCTTGGGAGCGGGGGCCGCCAGCCGCTGCCGCAAGGATTCCAACGCTTCCGGCGCCCGCTTGGCCATCCACTGTTCGTACTTCTCCGCCAGCGTCTCCAGGTTTTTCCAAACCATGGGGTTCTTGTTTCTTTCCCTCAGCGTTGGCGCCACGCTCCTAACCTTGTCCCAGATGATCCAAAACTCCGGAGTGTTCTCGAAGAAGAGGTCCTCTTTGATGAGCCCGTGGTTCACCAGCGATGCGGCCATGTCCCAGTAGGTGATCGTCATTCGGAACAGCGCATTCTTCTCCGAGCCCGGCGGGGCTTGGGCGACATAATCGTCGAAAGACTTGGCGGTGAATTCGCGGATTAACCACTCACGCCCTTGCCGCAACTTGGCCTCGCGCCGCAGATCATAAAGGCGCAGCAACAACTCTGCGTCGTAATTGTCAGGATGCTCTTTCACACAGCCCTCCCTGAGAGTTCCCATCGAAAACCTTCGCTGCGAGATCCAACAGTCAGAGGGTGCTCCTCACCGTTGCCTTGCATCCTCTGCAAAGAGCCATCTTATCACGGAATATAATCGCACCACTGCCGGCATCCACTACGACTGCGCTTCAGGGGCAATATGCTCAGCGAGCAACTCCAGAACCTTCCGTTCGATCATGTCGCGTACATTCCGGAAGAACTGGACGCTTCGACCGTAAGGGTCGGGAATTTCCCAATCGACCACGCGTCCCTTAAAGCCCGCGGGCACAGGGCACTCAACTTCACATCCCATGCCGACGACGACGTCCATGTCCGCCAGGGCGACATCAGCCAAGCCCTTCGAGCACTGCCCGTCAAGGGAAAGCCCCTTCTCGCTCATTACGGTATAAGTATCGTCTACGATCGAGCCGAAAGGATGCGAGCCGGCGCTCGAAGCAAGCACCTTACCCTTGCCAAAGTGGTTTGCCCACGCCTCTGCCATCTGACTTCGGCAAGCGTTGCCGACGCAGACGAACAGAATCTTAACGGGAGGGCTGATAGATTGATTCATCGGGTCATCGGATCATCGGGTCATTGAGTGATTTGGTGATAGAGTGATTTAGCCAAAGGGTTATAAGCCGGTGTGGCGACCTGTTTGGTAGGTCGGCGGCTCGTTCCCGATGGGCATGAAAAACCCGCGGACCTACAAAACAGGTCCGCGCTACACTTCCTCAGCGTTTCTGCCCATCATGGGATCAACCTCTCAAGCGGCAAATCGCTTAATCACTCAATTTCTTCAAAAAGTACTGATGCACCGTATGGTCATCCGTCAGTTCAGGATGAAACGTCCCCGCCAGGATATTTCCCTGCTCCACCAGGACGGGCAGGTCGCCGCACCGGCCGAGCACGCGCACGCCCTCTCCCACACGGCGAATGATAGGCGCGCGGATGAAAACCATCTCGACGGGGTGATCAGCGAGATCGGGACACTCTCCCGCCTGCACGGAACTGTCAATCTGCCGCCCGTAGGCATTGCGCTCGATAGCGATATCGATCAGTCCCAGTCTCGCCTGCGGCGGGTTTAGGACTTCTTTCGCGAGCAATATCGCGCCCGCGCACGTGCCGTAAATTGGTTTGCCTTGGGCGGCAAATTCCTTGATGGCCGCACCGATGCCTTCAAGCTCGAAGAGTTTCAACATGGTCGTGCTCTCTCCGCCCGGCATGATGAGTCCGCTTACCGCCCCGAGGTCCGCGGGATGTTTTACACGTTTCCATGGGGCCGCCAAAGCGTCGAGCATTTTGCCGTGCATGGCAAAATCGCCTTGAATAGCGAGAATTCCTACGGGTTTGTGGCCGTTGTTCATGGGGAAAGAAAGTTGTCAGTGGTCAGTTGTCCGGTATCGGCGGTCAGTTACCCACGGCTGTATCCCCCCGCCCAAAAAGATATCATTAATTCATGTTACCGCATTTGTTGTAGAATCCTTGCATGGCTCAAACCCGACAATTTCTTGTGAACCTGATCTTTGACACGGAATACCACGGCTACGTCGCTGACGTGCCGCAACTCCCTGGCTGCATGTCGCAAGGCAAGAACGTTGAGACAGCATTGAAGAATGTTCGCAAGGCCATCACCGTCTATCTCAAGGTTGCACGCCAGAAAGAAATTGCTGCGCTCCCTGAAGTGCTCACCAGCCAAGTTGAGGTCCGCGTGTGACGCGCCTGGCTGGGATTCCAGGGCGCAAGGTCGTCCGTGCGTTTGAGCGGGCCGGCTTTGTGGCGAGCAAGCCCGAAGGGAGCCACGTGGCACTTCGGAAACCAGGCTTCCCCATACTGGTCATCCCCCTGCATCGAGAAGTCTCGCCGTTTCTTCTCCGGTCACAAATCAAACGTGCCGGACTTACAGAGCAGCAATTCCTTGAGCTACTTTAGGTGGCCCGACGCACAAGCCGTGGGCTTCCGCGTAGTCTTTAAGGAGTATTTCGAGGCGGTTTGGCCTGTCCGGGCCAATACCAATGACGAAGAAGGCGAGATCGCCCAGCCCTTTGCTGGTTTTCTCAGCTATCCAATGAACCAATCCACCGACCTTTCGCCCCGAGCACAGAGTCTCCTGCAGCCTTTCTCTCCGGTGTTCGAGGTCACGTTCACGGAGGTCCGCCATTTTCTGGAGGAATTGAAAGACTACAACTACTGAGTCCCCGGAACACCGACTAACGACGGTCGCAATGTTTTGATAGGTGATGTACTTCTCGGGGTCTCTCTTCCAAAAATCCTTTTTCGTTTCCATTCCGGTATCCGGGTCTATCAAGATGGCCGCATCAGATAACCACTCATGTGGCACGGCGTTGAAATAAGCGTTCCACGACCCATCCTGAAAACCCTTGTCGTCATCATCACGGTAAGGATGATACTCGAACGGTTCGTCACACAGGAATTCTCGAAGACGAGTGATCGACCTGCGTTTCGGCACCAGGCAGAATTGAAGAAAGCAGTACAACCGCTTTCGACGCTTCCCCTCTTGGTACGAGACTCTGCGTCCTTCTTTCGTTGTGTCGTTTGGCGTGAGCATGGGAATGAAAGTCAGGCTCTTTACTCTCTTCGCTTCCGCAACCTGAAGCCAGAGGTCGTATTTAAAGTAATCGTGCTTGTCCGCAAAGAATTGGTTCTTCACTATCGAACCTCAGCAGCATCGACGGGCCATGTCCTTGTGCTTTCAACTGTTAACTGTCGATTGTCACCTGTTGACTGCCCTTCCTACCACCCCCGCGTTTGCAACAACTCCTTGGGATCCATCTTCTGCACGTCGAGGCCTTTCATGGCTTCACCGACCTCGGCTGAGCACTCGGCTACGACTTGCGGTTCGTTGTAATGGGTCGTGGCGCGAACGATAGCCTTGGCGCGCTGCGCCGGGTCCGACGACTTGAAGATGCCCGAGCCCACGAACACGGCCTCTGCCCCAAGCTGCATCACAAGCGAGGCGTCCGCAGGAGTGGCAATCCCGCCCGCGGAGAAATTCGGCACTGGAAGCTTGCCGTTTTGGCTGACCCACTTCACCAAATCGTAGGGCGAACCGAGTTCCTTGGACTTCGCCATCAGTTCCTCTTCCCGCAAGGTGGTAAGCTGGCGGATCTCGCTAGTGATGGCGCGGATGTGGCGCACGGCCTCAACGATGTCGCCCGAACCCGCTTCTCCCTTGGTGCGAATCATCGCCGCGCCTTCTCCGATGCGCCGCAATGCTTCTCCCAGATTGCGCGCGCCGCACACAAACGGCACTTTGTAACCCCACTTGAGGATGTGGTTTTCCTCGTCGGCCGGCGTCAGCACCTCACTCTCATCGATGTAATCAACACCCACGGCTTCCAGCACCTGCGCCTCGGCAAAGTGGCCGATGCGCGCCTTGGCCATGACCGGAATGGTCACTACCGCCATGATCTCCTTGATGATTTTGATGGACGCCATGCGGGCCACGCCGCCTTCTTTGCGAATGTCCGCCGGAACCCGCTCCAGCGCCATGACGGCGGTGGCGCCCGCGTCCTCGGCGATCTTGGCCTGCTCGGCGGTGGTAACGTCCATGATGACGCCGCCTTTCAGCATTTCCGCCAATCCTACTTTCAACTTCATTTGTTGGTCATATTCCCACATGGCATAACTCCTTATTAGATTAAAGATTCCTTGGCCGCTGCCAGCTCCCCGAATGACTTATTTGCAACTACATGCAGCGCGGTCCCACCGACCCTCCCCGAAGGGGAGGAATGTCATTAGCCGTAGGTGAAACCTACGGACAGCGATCACAAAAGAAAAGGCTCCCGACCCCGAAGCGGTCGAATATACGACGCCTACGGGGTCGGAACCTGTTTTCGACGCTTCCGTTCCGTAGGTTTCACCTACGGCTAATGATATTGTTCCCCTTCGGGGAACAAGGCTGAAACCCGTCTGCATCAGTCCCTCGTGCCTTGGCTGATTTGGACAGGCTTGTTCATAGAGCGCCGCTACCGATCAACGTTTTCAAGCCGATCCAATTAAAGCCCCCGGTCGGAGCGCCGCGTCCACCTCGGCGCCCAAACGCACAATTATATCGGGAAGCACGCGAATATCGGCGAGCGAAGTTCGGAAATTCACAATGCAAGCTCGCAGGACAAAAGCTCCGCCAATGACAGCGTTGGTCAGGAAGACTTTGCCGCTCTTCTGCAAGCGCCCCAGCAATTCGGTGTTGAGCTGGTTGAGATACTCCTCCACTTTTTCGCTGCCGGGCTGAAGATCACGCGGCACGTAGCGAAAGGTCGCGATGCTCAACCCCTGCCGGAAAGGCTGTAGATCGGGATGTGCCGCAGCCAGTTCGAAGAGGGTTTTCGCCAGGCGAATATCATCGCCAATCATTTGGGCATAGCCTTCGCGCCCAACCTGACGAATTGCCAGCCAGATCTTCAGCGCGCGAAAACCCCGGGAGTTTTCCGGCCCATACTCAAAGTAATTAACCGCTTCATCCGCATCTTGCAGTAACTTGTAATATGAAGGCCGATGCTGCGTAAAGGCATCGTGCAGGGCGTTGCGGTCACGCACCAGCGCACACCCGGCTTCCAGCGGCGCATAGAGCCACTTGTGCGGGTCTACAGCAACGGAATCAGCTTCGCTAATGCCGCGCAAATCCGCCGGCGCATTTGACGCCATAGCCGCAAAGCCCCCGTACGCGCCATCCACGTGGAACCAGAGTCCATGCTCGCGGGCGATGGACGCAATCTCCGGCAACGGATCCACGGCACCGGTGCTTACCGTACCGGCCGTGCCGATCACCATCATGGGCAAGTCACCTTTGGCTTTGTCCGAGGCGATCCGTTCACGTAACTCCGTTGTATTGATTTGCTGGTCGGAATTCACAGAAATCCATGCGATGGAATCCAACCCCAGGCCGAACAAGTCCACAGCCTTGTGAATCCAAGTGTGGGTTTCCGTGGAGGCGTAGACGCGCAGCCGCCGCGCACCCTCCCCCGCAAGGCCGTGGGTGCGTGCGTCCCAGGTTACCTTGGCGTGGCGCGCGGCCAGGAACCCCAGAAGGTTCGCCATCGTCCCGCCCGTCACGAGTATGCCGCCAGCATCCCGCGGGTAGCCAATCATCTCCGCGATCCATCGGATGGTCTGCGCCTCGATCTCACTCGCCATCGGTGAGAGTATCCAGCCTCCTACATTGGGATTGATCGCCGCAGCCAGCAACTCTCCCAATGCTCCCAAGGGAGCGGCGGGCGAAGTGATGAAACCCATAAAGCGCGGATGGCCATTGAAAAGCGAATGCTCCACCATCAGTCGCATCGCCTCATCCAGCAGCGGCTTGGCGGCGGTCCCCCGCTCGGGCAGCGGAGAATCTCCTAAAATGGCGCGGATTTCACGTGGCGATTCGCCCGCGCTCCCTCGCCGACCGGGCAGCGAACCCAGGAATTCCGCGAGCTGATCCACCAAGCGATGACCCAGGGCGCGAAATTCCTCCGGTTTCATTTCCAGGGGAGCATTACGTGGTTCCGCCATTTGATTGGACTCGATGGCTGCCATGATTTTGATCCCTTGCGCCAATCGCTCGCGTCCGCCTCGTCGTAATGCAACCTAGGCGCTAATGCGGAACGAAGCTTTTGGAGTGCGGCAGCTTGCCGCCGCTTTCCCCCCCGCGAGCTTGCTCGCGGGGGTTTCAACCGAGATCACAATTCCCATCCGGTAAGCTCGCTGGCGAAGGCGGAAGCGTCAGACCAACCAGCAAGCTGGTTGGCGAAAAAGCGGCAGCAAGCTGCCGCACTCCAAAACTTCGTTCCGTGTGCCAGGGATGCGCTCACACCAGCGCCACGCTTGTAGCCACCGTAGAACTGGGTTTCCCTTTCCTCGCCCGGCGCATCTCCGCCTTCAGCAGTTCACCCAGGGTGGCGACGCCCTCCTCAATCTTATCATCGGGAAGTGCCGTGTAACACAACCGCAGCGCGTTGTGTTTGGGATTCTGAAAATAGAAGTAGCGCGCTGGGGCGAAGACCACATGACGCTCGCGCGCCTTCACCAAAAGTTCCGCAGCATCCAAAAATGCCGGCAGTTCCACCCAGACGGACATGCCACCGTCCGGATAGATGATGTGAACATCCGGCGGGAAATGCCGCTCAGCGGCGCTCCGCAACACGTCCTGCTTGCGGGCATACACCTTGCAAGTTTTGCGGATCCATTTGTCCAGCAAGCCGCGAACACCCAGTTCCTGCACGACGGCCTGGCCGAGCAGATTGGTGTGCAAGTCGGCACGCTGCTTCGCCCCCCGCAAGCGTTCGATGACGGGACGGGAAGCCACCATCCAGCCCACGCGCAAACCGGGGAACCCCACCTTGGAAAAACTGTTTAAATAGATGACCAGCCCCGCCGTGTCGAGAGCCTTCAAGGGAGGAATCTGCCGGCCGCGATATCGCAGCGCACCATAAACGTCGTCCTCGACAATGGGGACCTGAAAGCGCAGGGCAAGCTCCAGCAGCCGCTGACGAGCCGCCAGCGGCATGGTGAAGCCCGTGGGGTTCTGGAAGGTCGCGCTACAAAAGATCAGTTTCACGCGCGTCTGCTCGAGCAGAGATTCGAGTGCGTCGAGATCCATGCCCTCCGAGTTAACCGGTACGCCAATCAGACGGACTCCGGGCGACTCGAAAACATTCCAGAGGCCCGTGTAAGTGGGATTCTCACACACAACCGTTTCCCCGGGGGATACCAGCCCGCGCCGAAGCAGGTCGAGCGATTGCTGGCAACCGTGGGTCACCAGAATTTCGTCGCGCTCAACCGGGATGCCGTCGCGCCGCAACCGCGTTTGTAGATAAGCGATCAGGGGCTGGTACCCAGTGGTGGAACCGTACTGCACGAGGCGCCCGCCTTCACGCCGCAGGACGGCATCCGCGGCCCGGCGCACGAGGTCCGGGGACGTCAGCTCGTCCGCTCCGTGGGCGGCGGCGAACGATATGATACCGTCTTCGACGGAACTCGCCATCAATCGGCCTAGGGAATCGTCACGCGCCTCCTCGGGCAAGAAACTCTCCCAGAAAAGGTCGTGAGAGGGGCCGCGCGCACCGCCCCGAGGAGTGCGGAGCGTTTCACCCAACGGCGTTACGAAGGTTCCCCGTCCCACTGTCCCTTGAATCAGGCCCTCGGATTCAAGGTCGGCATAAGCGTTCCCCACCGTCGTCCGATGCACTCCCAAATGATGGGCGAGTTCGCGGCTGGGCTCCAGGCGGTCGCCCGGTTTCAGCCCACCATTCAGAATGCGGTCGCGAATCTGATCGCGAATCTGCACATAAAGCGGCTTGCGCAAATTCGAATCCAGCGTAACAAGCATAGTCTCTTGGCTCCTCTGGCCTGATGACCAGACCAATTTACGCCATTAATCCAGCATTGTAAAGAGCCAAGTAGGCCAATTTTGAGGCGTGCCAATTACCGCAGCGCGCTAGGAAACGCTGCTTGCTTTCCACTGGTTACTCGTCACTTGTCACTTAATTCCTGAAGAAACGGATTCCGCTCGCGCTCCTCGCCGATGGTCGTTGGCGCGCCGTGCCCGGGGAACACCAGGGTCTGATCGGGAAAAATGAGCAGCCGATCGCGGATGGACCGCAGAATCTCATCCAGTGAGCCGCCCCACAGGTCGGTGCGGCCAATGCTGCCCTGAAACAGGGTGTCGCCGCTCAGAATGCGCTGGTTCTCGCCGGGCAGATGCAGTGAAAGGCTGCCGGGAGAATGCCCCGGCGTATGCAGAACCTCCAAATTCAGCGAGCCACAGCGCAGTGAGTCACCCTCTTTCAAAAACTGATCCACGTCCGTAACCCCGGGCGTTGGAACGCCCAACCACTCGGCTTGCATCGTCAGGTTTTGATAGAGGGGCAAATCACTCTGGTGCATCAGCACCGCAGCTCCGGTGGCTGCCTTGAGCTTATCGATTCCTCCCACGTGATCGATATGTGCATGAGTGGCAACAATGTACTTCACCCGAAGCTGGTGCTTCGCGAGAATCTGTTGGATTTGCTCGATGTCGTCACCCGGATCGATTACTACCGCTTGGCCCGTGGTCTCATCACCAAGGACGGAACAATTACAGGCCAACATTCCCACCGGAAGAATCTCGTGAATCATGGACGCAGGGCCACCTTTCATAACTGGATCGCAGCGAGTTCAGAGATTCCATAGTACTACCGATATTCGAATCCGGCGGAATGGTCTGCCAAGGAAGCCGCTTTCGGGGCTCTGGCCGAGCTGCGAACAAACCGATTTCTCCTCGTAGCTGGTCCGGTTGACTTAGGTAACGCGGATTTTTATACTCGCTAAGGGTTGGTTCAGGGCAAGTTTTGCAAATCGAAAGTATCTGTCTCCATTCGAAAACAAAGGAGGCACCATGGCCACACTCAGCGCCGAAGCGATTCAGCAGCGATTGGCACAAATCCACGGGTGGAGCTATCAGGGGAAAGAGCTTCACAAGAAGTTCACGTTCAAATCGTTCTTGCCAGGCATCGAATTTGTCAACAAGATCGCCGCAGCGGCCGAAAGCGCCGGGCATCATCCTGATATCACCATCAACTACAACGTGGTGGGCATCAGCCTTTCGACCCACAGCGAAGGCGGAGTGACCGAGAAGGACTTTGACCTGGCGCGCAAAATAGATCAGGTCCAGTCAGGGCTTAATTGACCCACCTCCTTCCGCCACGCGGGAAGATTGGATATGGCCGGTAATCACGTTGGCATCCTCCCTTAGGGGAAGTCTCCGTTTCGTCATTGTTTCAAAGTAAAGCCTTGTCCTCGCGGGTGGAAAGCGCATAGAATCCACTCGCCTTTGAGACAAGGATTATGACAACGTTCATGCAGTGGGTTCACGTGATGGCCGCGATTGTCGGACTGGGAGGGATGGGCTTTCTGCTGCTCATCTTGATTCCTTCTTTAGGGGTTCTCAGCGTCGAACAACGCGAAGGCCTCTCGAAGGCGGTGGCGGGTCGATTTCGATGGGCGAGTTGGAGCGCCGTCGCGCTGCTGCTAATCTCAGGTCTCTACAACGTTCGCCGCTACTATTGGGAAGAACCGTGGGATCGGGCGTGGAAGTTTCTGGCCCTTAAAGTGATCCTGTCGTTCGTGCTCTTCGGCGTGGTCCTTGGACTCACCATTCCCTTCAGATTGTTCGAACCCCTGCGGGCCCGGCGGCGGACGTGGCTCCTCGTGGCGTTCATCCTTGGAGTTGTGGTAGTACTAATTTCAGCCTACCTGCGGCGCAGCTAATCGCACCTGAAAGAATTCCCTCCCGTCCACCCGAATCCTCGATTGAAGAAACTCCTTGCAGGCGCCAAAGTAGGTTTGAGTAGATTGAGGGACGGGAAAAAGTGATTCCTGCGATTACTTGCTGTGGAAAACCGCTTCTTTGAATGTGCCGCGCTGGTTTTCGATCTTCTTTTGCAGCATATTGATGGCGTAAATAAGCTGTTCGGGCCGAGGCGGGCACCCCGGCACGTAAACATCCACGGGTATATACTGGTTGACTCCTTGCACAATGGCGTAATTATTGAATACGCCGCCAGACGTCGCGCAGGCGCCCATGGATATGACCCACTTGGGCTCCGGCATCTGCGCATACAGCCGTTGAATCACCGGGGCCATCTTCTGCGCCACGCGGCCCGCGATGATCATCAGGTCCGCCTGACGGGGCGATCCCCGGAAAACCTCCGCACCGAAACGCGCCAGGTCAAAGCGCGAGGCGCCCGTAGACATCATCTCAATGGCGCAGCAGGCCAGGCCGAAACTCATGGGCCAAATGGAAGACTTGCGCGCCCAGTTCACTGCTTGATCGAGCTTGGTGAAAATAAGACCTTCAAATCCGGATTGATCGCTTGTTAAAGTTGGGGTGCCCATACACGTTTCATTATGCCACTCTCGGCGTCTTCCTTCAACTCCGCCTTCATTCGCCCACTGCTGTCCTGTGCACGGCCAGAGCTGCCGCATTCGCTTTCTTCACGCCCTCGACGAATTCCCGGTAGGGACGATCGCGAATGTCCACAACACCGTAATTCGAATCTTCGCCGTCAAACCTGCCCTCCTTGGGCTCATCGACCCACTCAAACCAGTGGTAGCCGACGGCCTCGGGTAGGCTCTCAAGGCGGGTCGCGTAATCCGTATAGGCCTTCGCCCGCGCCATCTGGTCGGGGACCTTCGGGCCCGCGCCGTGGGTGTTGGGCAGGCCGGAATTCTCAGCGCGAAAGGCAAACTCCCCCACGAGAACCGGGCGGCTCGTCACCTTGAAAACCGCGTGGACAGCCGGGCGAGGGTCGAAGTCGTAGATGTTAATCGAAACCACATCCACATTGCGGGCGGCTCGCAGGACGGCGTCAGGAGGTTCGCCGGCAAACCGAGCACCGAGATAGAGATGATTCGGATCCGCCCCATGAATAGCCCGCTCCGAGACTTCGAAGTATCGGGTTGCGACTTTTTCGAGAAACTCCGCGGCATCGGAACGGTAGGCATCCGTTGTGCCGGCAACCTGCACGTCTTCAAACCCCGCTGCGCCTACGCTCCACGCTTGGTCCAGTTTGCGGATGTCACGGCCATATTTTTCCTGCAAGAATTCGACTGCCGTTTGATGGCCGGCAGCGCTGGCCGACAGCTTCAGATACATGTCCAGGATTGTCTCCTTGCCGCGCCAGTCCCCGCCCCAACGCATCTCGTTGTCGCTAAAGTATCCCAGAAGCGCACGATCGAACCGGCGAGATTGGCAGATTTCCCCGGCAACATCGTGTGCTATTTTTTCAAAGCGCGGATCATAAACATCCACCGGTATGCCGCTCTGCCAGTTGGCCCCCGCGCGGGCGGCAATATCCAGGATCACAGTGTAGGGAACGCTGTGCGTCCAAAGTTCGGGGTCTGACCACGCGCCGACGGTGTTGAAACCCCATAGCCGAATCCGGGCCAACGCTTCCAGCCCCCAGGCGTTACGGTCAGGGTAGATCTGGTGGAGCGCTTCCGCATATGGGCAGGAAGCAGCGCCTTTGATCTGGTCGGATTCGTAGGAAATGTGGTCCATGCCTACGGAAAGCATAGGTGCGCCGCGTGGGTCGATGATCCACCAGATGCCGTTGCGGGCCTCGACGCGAAAATAGCCCTCCTGCGCTAAGGCTGAACTTGCAGATGCCAAGGGGACCAATGCACACAAGAAAACCAGGAACCGAATTGCATAAACCGATGCCTTCATAGTTTTTCCCTTAGGATGATGTAAGCCGATTGTTCCCGCACCTTGCCGCGGACGGGGTAAATCTCGCTGCCAGCATACTCTACGGATGCAGCAGAATCTTGCCAAAGAATTCGCGTCCTTCCATTTTCTTCTGCGCGGCCGCCGCTTCTTGTAGCGGGAATTCGGAATCGATGACGGCCTTCACTTTACGTTGGGCAATGAACTTGAGGGCGTCGATAAGTTCCGCCTTGCCGCCCATGAACGAGCCAAGAATCGTGCGCTGGCGCCCGAAAAGGCCTTGGCCATTCAGCTTTAGCTCCGCGCCGGTGGTCATGCCACAGGTCACGAGTCGGCCATAAGTTGCGAGGGAATCAAAACACGCTTCCCAAACCGCCGCTCCCACGTGATCGACGACGACGTCAACGCCGCGCTTGTGGGTGAGGCGCTTCACTTCTTCGCCAATCGACTGGCGCGAGTGGTTGATCGCCTCATCCGCGCCCAGCGCCCGAGCCTTATCGAGCTTCCAATCCGCGCCCGCCGTGGCGATCACTCGCGCGTTCACGAGTTTCGCAATTTGAATCGCCGCGCTCCCCACGCCTGAGCCCGCTCCAATTACCAGAACATCCTCACCGGTCTTCAAGCCCGCGCGGGTAAAAAGCATGTGCCACGCAGTGAGAAAAACCAGCGGCACGGCTGCGGCTTCGTCGAAGCTGAGGTCACCGGGGATAGAAAGCACGTTCATCTCGGGAGCCTTCACGTACTCCGCGTAGCCGCCATCGATGAAGACGCCAAAGACCGTGAACTCTCGGCAAGCGCTGTCCAAGCCCTTGAAGCACATCTCGCACTGGCCGCAACTGACACCCGGGCAGAGCAGCACGCGGTCACCCGGTTTTACGCGCGTGACTAGCGACCCCACCTCAGCAACCTCGCCGGAAATATCCGCGCCCACAATGTGCGGCAACGGTATGCGCCATCCCGGCACACCGCCGCGTACCCAGACGTCCAGATGATTCAGCGCGCAAGCCTTCACCTTCACCAGGACTTCGTTGGCAAGAATCTTCGGTTCCGGCGCGTCCTCGTACTTCAGGACATCGGGGCCGCCGTGCTGGTGAAATCGGATTGCCTTCATGATAGGTTCCCTTTCCTCCTGACCAGAATCCTCTTTCCGCATTCAAGTCCGAAGCCGACCGGTGAGACTCTCGGTATTCCCACCACGGATTCTACTCTTTAGCTGGCCAGGCTGGTAGCAACTTCCGGCCAGCCCGGCGCCCGTCGTCCCAAGCGGAGGCGCGTTGACATTGCGGCACGTGGCGCATAATCTAGGATTCGGGCATGGACATCTTTGAAGAAATCGTTCGGCTGCGAAAAGCAGGGCGCAAAGGCGCGCTGGCCACGATTGTCGAGGTACAGGGATCGATTCCCAGCCACGAAAGCTCGAAGATTCTTGTTCGCGATGACGGCTCGATTGCCGGCACCGTGGGCGGCGGCTGCGTGGAAGCGGAGGTGTGGTCGGTGGCGCAGGAGGTGATGCGCGAGGAGAAGCCCCGGCGCCTGCACTTCAATCTGAACGCCAACCCTGAGTATGACAATGGCCTGATCTGCGGCGGCTCGCTCGACATTTTCGTTGAACCTATTCTGGCCACACCCACGGTATTCATTCTGGGCGGCGGGCACGTGGGTTTGAACGTGGCGAAAGTGGCGAAGATCGCAGGATTTGACGTGGTCGTGGCGGACGACCGGGAAGCCTTTGCCAATCAAGAGCGCTTTCCCGAAGCCTCGGAAACCATCGCCGGGCCGTGGGACGAGATCTTCCCGAAGATCGACATTAACGAACACGCTTACCTGGTACTCGTGACGCGCGGCCACAAAGGCGACCTCGATTGTCTGCGCTGGGCCGTCACCACGCCGGCGCGTTATCTTGGCATGATCGGAAGCAAGCGCAAGTTCATCGAGATTTGCAAAGTACTGGAGCGCGAAGGCGTTCCAGCGGAACAAATCGAGCGCGTGCATTCACCCATCGGCCTCGATATCGGCGCGCTCACGCCGGAAGAAATTGCGGTAGCCATCGTCGCGGAGATGATCTCGGTGCGGCGTAACGTCGAGCCCAGCGCACCTTCCCTAGCGTACAATCCAAAAGCCCAACACACCACATGATTGCCGGCCTCGTACTTGCCGCCGGCGAATCCCGCCGCATGGGACGCGATAAGGCCCTACTGACCTACCACGGACGAACTTTTCTTGAAACCATCATCGATAATCTTAAGACCGCCGGCATCGACACGGTCACCGTGGTTTTGGGCCATCACGCGGAAACAATTCAGTCCGCGGTGAACCTGGCGGCTGTGCGCGTAGTCATCAACCACGATTACCTGAAGGGACAAACGTCTTCGCTGCAACTGGGGTTGGCAGCAGCGATGGCGGACTCGCCGGAGGCCATCGTTCTCTGTCTCGTCGATCATCCCGCCATTTCCGCCGCGGTCATTGTTCAACTTACGGAGCGGTTCAAATCCACACGCCCGCCGGTCCTTATCCCTACTCATAACGGAGAGCGTGGCCACCCCGTTATCATCAGCCAGAGGTTATTTCCAGAACTGCTCTCGCTCCAACCGGAAGAACCCGCCAACACCGTCATTCGCAATTATCGCCATGCGACACAATTCCTCGAAGTTGGCGACCCCGGCATTCTCCTCGATGTGGACGACCCGCCAACATACGAACGTTTGATAGAAGGCAGTAAGCAGTAGGCACCGGAAGTTAATCCGTGGAATCTGCGTAATCTGCGGATTAGCTCCGTTCCTGCGTCTTTTTTATAGGCTGATTCGTATTCCAACTAGAATGGAAAACAGCCTTTGCCTCTTTGTGAATTCGATGGAACAGGAAACCCGAGAAATCGCGCGGGGGCTGCGGCGCCGCGATCCTGACTTGCTCGACGAGTTGATCGGGCGCTACCAATACCGGTTGCCCCGCTATCTCTGGACCCTCACCGGCAGCCGCGAGTTGGCCGAGGACCTTTTCCAGGAGACCTGGATTCGGGTTTTGGAGAAAGGTCATCAGTACAATCCTCGGTGGCGATTTGAAGCCTGGCTGTTCTCCATCGCCCGGAACCTCACGATCGACTTGATGCGCCGACGCCAGCCCGAGAGTCTGGAAGCGTTATTGGGCCAGGGCGATGAGCATTCGGCACGAGAGTGGCCAGACTGCGAATCGGCGACGCCGTTTGAGACCGCGGCGGCGGGCGAGCAGGCCGCGCGCGTGCAGGCCGCGCTTCGGCGCCTTCCTCCCTGGGCTCGTGAAGTGCTGGCGCTGCGCTTCCAGGAAGACATGGAATTAGGCGAAATTGCAGAAGTGGTGAAGGCCCTGCTCTCGACGGTGAAATCGCGGCTCTATCGCGGCCTTGAGGCTTTTCGCAACCTTTTGGAGGAGGAAGCATGAATCAGGAAATCCATGAGCGGGCTCGCCGCCTCATCGACACCTGGCACGTGGAAGGAATTTCCGCCACCGAGCGCGAGTGGCTGGACGCGCACCTGGCGGAATGCACGGCATGTCAAGCCAGGTCGAGTGCCAACGAGCGCGCCCTTCAGGCGTTGCGGTCAAATTCGGTAATCGTCGATCCAGCGCTCGTCAGCGCGACGCAAGCCCGGGTCCGTTGGCGAGCGCGTGAGCTGCACGAGAATCAGGTGCGAATGCGCGCACTGTGGATTTCCTGCGCACTCTCGTGGATTTTGGGCGTGGCGAGTGCGCCGTTGGTTTGGCGAGCCTTCCAGTGGGTCGGCGTCCACGCCTCGTTGCCGAAAATGATATGGGTGGCAGCCTTCGCGCTTTGGTGGCTGTTGCCGGCAGGCGTTGTGGCGGCTTTCCTCGCCTCGCAGCGCCGTCGCGCCGCGAACCAGGAGAGCTATACGACGCTGCCTCGTTGAGCAGCGGACAGCCCGGCAGAGGCAAGACGACGGGCAAGACCAGGCCGGAGTCTGGAGAAAGTGAGAATGATCCCATGGCCGAAGAAAAAAAGACCGTGCAAGAACAGGTGCGAATGATCCGTTGGCGCATGGCGCACGAGAACTTCCGCTTTGCGGACGAGTTTCGAATTATTCCCCGCTGGATCAAATGCCTGGCGATCACATTGGTCGTCGTTGGGCAAATCGCAGCGTTGATCGGTTATCACTTCGATTCCGGCAAGGATCCATTAATCGCTTTCGTAGGCGGTGCGGCAGTGGCAGCGCTCATCATCAGCTTTGTTCTCATGCTGTTCGGCTATGTCAATCGCGATGCCAAACGGCGCGGAATGAATTCCACCCTGTGGACGCTACTCGCGATTTTTGTGCCGTACTGCATCGGGTTAATTATCTATTTCTCGATGCGCGAGCCGCTTCCCTTCACTTGTCCTGAGTGTGGCGCCATCGTGAACGCCCGCTTCAATTTCTGCCCGAGCTGCAAGCATAATCTCCGGCCTTCCTGCCCGCAGTGCAAGCGGGAAGTGCGTTTGGAGGACAAGTACTGCCCCTACTGCGCGCAGGACTTGGCAGCAAGCAGATCTCTTCCACCCGAGCAAAACCCGGCCCAAGCGCACGGTGGAATCGCATAATCTGCGCAAACGGCTCCTCGGCGAGAGTTGAGTGCTTCCGAACTCACTTCGGAAGCGCTCAGCCCCTCCAAGGCGACTCAGCTCACATTAACCGATCACCCTTCGCCAACACCTGCTCGCAACGACGGAAGTATGCGGGGTTCTCGCGGCGCACGCGCTCTTCCAGGCGCTTACCGACCGCGGGATGGGACTTGGCCCCTCCGATCAAGTGGGTGAATCCAAGGCGGGCGGCGTGGTTCGGATCAAAGGCGTCTTTCCCGGTCGAGAAGAGGTGGCTGACTCGCACGCCGTGGTATGGAGAGGTTGGTTGGGACGCATGGAATTCCGCGCAGGCCGAAAGGAAGAACTGCTCCAGGACCACGCTATAGCCCCGCTTGTCGTGCAAGAGTGACCAAGCCGCGGCATGTTCCGGCCGTAAAACCAAATCAACGGCAGTCTGGGCGTAGTAGCGCAGGAACTCCACGTGCGAGCCACCCAGGATTCCGCAGTTCTCGGCCGGGAAATGACTGCGATTGGACCGTACCCATTCCCATTCTTCCGGGAGTTTCACGGATGTTTCAGCGAACGCCCACTCAATGTCCTGGGGACGGTAGTGGGGATCATGAGGGTGAAAGCCCTCGGGGTTCTGGGTGAAGACGGGGGCGTCAAGGAGATGCCGGGGCAATCGCTTCCACAAGAAAACGTCCGAATCCAGGTGAACGAAGGGCCGATCTTGCAGGCTATAGGCAGCGAGTTTGCCCAACGCCCACCAGCCAGGGTCAACGTTGTTCAACCGCTCGAGCTCTGTCGAGACTTCGGCGAACGGAAGGCCGAGTCGATCGATAAGCAGTCTTTTCCCTAGCCGGTCGGTGATCAGGATTGTGTCGGGATAATGCCTGCTCGCGGTTTGTACGGACAATCCCCAAGCCAACAGATGGTGCAGAGGCTTACACCAGATGTTGCCATAGTAGGTCTGGAACGGCCGGCTCCAGAAAGACCAGACGGCTCGCATAGCTCCGTTTCCCCCTGTCCCTCTACTGAATTACCGGCGGCGGTGGCTGAACGCCGGCCACAGTAAACGAGGCGGTCTGGGCAGAGACCGGCCCCAGCGCCGAATTCAGCGACGCGGTGATTTGAAATGTGAGAGTGGTGTTCGCGCCGGGATTGCTCAGAATCGAAATGGGGAAGATGGCGCTCAGGCCATTCTCGTTGACCGTCACGGTGGAGGGTATGGTAGCCACGGAGCCCACGCCGCTTGCTCCCGAGAGGGCCAGATTGACTGTCGTGGCAGCAATCACGGGATAGCTCACCGTAACTTTGGCCTCGGGGGTGACGGTTTGAGGGGGGCCACCAGGCGCCGGAGTAACTTGCACGCAGGTCACCGCGTTGTTGGAGTTCACGACGACGGTCAACGTGGGATAGTTCACCACGACGGAGACCAGGAGGAGCGTGGGCGCCACATAGAACCAACTTTCAAAGTCACTGGCCTTCTCCCCATTCCCCGATGGAAGTTGCAGATCGACGCGCGGCGTTGTGCCGTCTGCGCGTGTGGCTGCTTGCCCAAAACTCTGGCCATCCAGAAGTAGCTGACTTGCGCCGCTTCCCGAGAAGATGGCGCGGCCCAACAATCGGACGCGCATCCGTGCGAACCACCGGTAGGGTGCGCCAAAGGAAAGCAGCCCATCCAAATACAAAATAGTGAGGCGCTGTGCCAAGTTCGCATTGACGTATGGCAGTTGCCAGGCGAGCGTGGTGCTCTTTACCGTAATTTCCGCATCCACAATGGTGATGCCACGCAGAATCGTGGACGGTAATCCCTCAGCCGCGGCCTGGAAACTGGCCAATGCGGTGGCGTCCCGGGTGTCGGTGGGCGGAGCCGCCGGCTCAAGCGTGACGACAAAGTTCGCGCCGTTTATGGGACCGGTCGGCGCCTGGTCGAGCGTGACCGTGAGGCCATTGGCCACCAACTGATCAAAGGTCGTAACATCATCGTTGGTCCAACTAATCGCTGAGACATGCAGTGCAGTCGCTGAGGGAGGGGGCGTCAACTCGGTAAGCGGGTAAAAGGCCTTGCGGCAGTCCTGCACATGGGGCGCACGCTTATCGCTGTCCCACTGAATGCAAGCCAGGGGAGCAGCGTATATCTCGGTGCGATGCGCCGGCTGGAAGGGATTGCCGTCGCTATTGCAGGGCGGCCATTCGATATTGCCGGTAGCGGTGCGCGCCGGAATAAGCCAATAGTCGCCCGACTCATACGTACCCGCACGGAATTGGACTTGGATCCCATTCTCCAAATCGAGCCACGAATTTGCCGAAAGGCCTACGCCGCTGGAAGTCGCGGACGATCCAAACTGGTCCCAGCGCCGCATGCGTGCGTTTTTGGTGGGGTCTACTGACGCCACCGTTTGCGAGAAGGTAACGCACAGCGTTTCCGGACTTACACTCTGGATTTGATAAAGATCCCCCGGCTGGTTGGGAGGTTGGCCGAACAGGTTAGTGTCGTCAGAGATTTCCACCCACTGTCCTGGAGCGAATCCCAGATTGGCGTCCGGGCCGAGACTATCAACGTAAACCTGGCTGCCGGAGACGCCCGTAACCGCCACGACCAGGAAGCCATTTTCCCGAGACCACTTAAAGGTTGCTTCCGCAGCGGCGCCGGCATGGTGGATTTCAACCCGGTATAGCTGGTTTTCCAAACCGCGATAGCCGGCCGCGGGTGTGGGTTGGCACGAGCAGTTTCCCGTACCGCCGCTGGTTTGCGCACTCATGGCGCCCGGGTCTCGCACCAGCACGGGACCGGTGTCCATGGATGCACAGCAATTGCTGCGCGTCGGAAGATCGGCGAGGCCGGTTGAGGTCTCGGTAGCATTGGCCAAGAGCTCAGACGTGCGAACTGACGTTTCGTTGGTAAGGGGCTTTCGCGTCGGCGGCGCTACCGTTCGGGCGATCACCCGCCAAACGGTTTGTAGCCGGGCGGTGGTATCCGCCTGCCCGATTGCCGGCTCGCGCAAGCAGGGGTCGTCAAGGTCCGTCACCAACCGCCGCCAGGCCTGGAGGTAAAGCTGGATGGCGCTGATTGAGCCCTCGCGCAGCATGGCGAGAAGCTCGGGACCGTCCGGATTCGGATTGATCAGGTAGGGCTGGTCCGCATAGTACAGGAGATCCTCATTCTCGCAGAGAATCCCGTCCACGTAGTAACGCCCCGCCCCGATCGTGATGGCGTCGCCTACGACGGAGATTTGGAAGCCCTCGTCATGGATCGGCCCGCCCACTGTCCCGACGACGTCAACGGTTTCCGTAGTGCGAAGATAATCGTTGATGGCGCACTGTTCGTTCGAGTCGGCATCGAGCGACACTCGCCCCTGCTGCTGAAGCACGGAAGTGTAATTCTTGTTGGGACTGAATCGCAGCCTGCTAAAGTCGCCTTTCATGGTAAGCATCTCCTGTTTTACAAGGGCAGCTTGCGTCTTCCTAGATCAACGCCGCGCCGACACCCACGAATCGCAGGTCGTCCTCTTCCGGGCCACCGCATGGATTCCACGGCCGTAGCTGGAACCCGTAGCCGTACCCGTAAGGGTAGGTCTCCGGCAAGGTGACGACCGTACGGGACGGTTCCAAAAAGACTCCCGTCTCCAGCCCGAATGGCACATATTCCTGCGCCCGCAACTGGACGTTGCGTACCGCCTCAGTCTCTTGCAGGAGGTTGTAAACGCCGATTTGAGAACCGTTATCGGCGCCAGTCCAAACCGCCATCGGGCAGTCGCCGCCGAGCAGTCCATAAGACGGATGCCCGTATTGAAGGGTGACGAATTTGGGCAGAAAAGTGTCTTCAAGCGTAGAGTCACCCGGCAGGCAGTGGAATTGCTGAGGCGTAATAGCGCTGGCCGGAAGGAAGCAGAAGCGCACGCATCCGGCCTGCTGGCGGCTGCACCACAACGCCCCTCCCCACGAATCGGCCTTCGCGCGGCGGGCGAGAAAGATCGTATTCGACGCCAATTCCATCGTGCGCACGTGAACCTTGCCGATGACCGTGCTGTCCTCGATGTGAAGATCCGCACCTTCCGAAGCCATGTCCGCGGCGGCGTAAGCGACACCGCAGCGCGAACCACTGTCAACAATGCTCGAGCAGATCCGAGTGGTTCCTCCCACCGCAGCACCAACCGGCCCGGTGATGCACCCAATGAGGCTCAGGGTTACTTCGGCCGCGGAGGCAATAATGCTCGGCTCACCCGGCTTCGTGGGCTTGCCGCAACGATCGAGCGCGATTCCGGGAACGAGCGTGCTATCCATTAATTGGACGTTGGCCGCGCCGCCGAGAATCCGGAGTGATCCGGAAATCCAGACGCCGCTGATGGAGAGCTGCCCGGCAGGGGGAGTGCTCGCGCCGTCGGCGACGGCGACCGCCGGCGCATGAACCTCAATATTGCCGCGCAGAACTACACAGGAATCATCATAAGTAAAGTTGTTAATGCCCGACGTATGCGGTTGGGCGGAGAGAATCCAAAGCTGGCTCTGCGCGGGCAACACAATCGCGGATGCGCCCGTGAGGTTCACATCGAGCGTCTCGAAACCCGGCAGAACGATCAGTCCTTGGGAGCCCGCCGGAAGGGAGTTCCAGGCGGCGATGGCTGCTCCCAGCGTGGGCGCCGCGCTGGAGCCGACCTGGGCGACAAAATTGAACTGGCTGGGATCGAGAGTGGGAAGGTTCGGGGTGCGGTCATACGGCCCGCCACCGATTTCAGCCGGAAATCCGCAGCAGTAACTGACCTGCAATTGCTTCGGCACAGGGTAATAGTCTGGCGCGAGTTGAATCCGTCCCAGGACCGGATCGATACCGACCATCCCCGACGGCGTGCACCCCCACGAATGGTCCGGGCAATCGGAGAGGTTGCGGCAGCAAATCTTTGCTTCATCAATGAGCACACCATCTGCATAGACCGCCACGCTGTTGCTCGGCCCATAGAACTCCCCGAGGTTCCGGTAGAACTCGCGCCGTAAAATCGGCTGCGGCACATCGAGGCGCGTGGTCAACCGGCTGAATGACGCGCGCGGGGGTGGGTAGTTGAACAGCGGCATGTCCTGTCCCAAGGGGCTGAACATGTATCGCCGTTCGTCCACACGAAACGGGGGGGCCTGAGTCACTTGAAAGAGCTTCCATCGCCAGAGGTAAACACCCACGTCCGGTATGTTGAACTTTCCGCCGCCGTGAAGATTGATAGCCAAAGGAGTTGGGTCGGGGTCGGAGACCATGCGGACGCGTGGGGAGATTCTCCGCACGTCCACCGTGCGATTCAGCGTGTCGAAGGCGGAACCGATGCGGTCCAACTGCAAGCCCCTGCGCAAGTCAACGGTCGACGAGTGGCAGGGTCGAACGTGACGCATGCTTTCGGTCGTAATGAGTCGCTGGAAGAACTCCACCGCGGCGGCGGGTAGGCCGGAGACATCCATGGCCACCTGTTCCAGAGCCACTAGAGTGCCTTTTCGCCGCCGGTAGCCGATGGTGTTGGCCACTTCGGCGCGCCGGCCACTTAGGGCGCCGCCTATTTCATAAATCGTGTTGTAACCGATCAGGTCGCCGATGTACGGAATGACCCACGGTGCACACGTCTCGATAAACTGGTCATCGTAGAGCTGCTGGATGTTTTCTTCCAGGATGGCCCCCTGCGCTGCCATCACCGAAAGCAAGGCCTGGAGCGGCTGGCCGTTTTCGGCATCGCGCGTGCGATAGATGGCCGGCAACAGGTTGTAAAGCTGGGTGGCGTCCAGGCTCATGACCAAACCTCGAAATTTCCTTGCGACGCGGGATCGAGCAACAGCATCTCGGCGCCGGCGGGCGTGCCCTGTTGGCCAGCCACCGGCGATGCGGCAAGCAGAACCGTCCGAAGCTGGCCGTTAACGGTCGGGGGCTCGCCTTGCCGGTTGCAGGCCGTCAGTTCCACCGCGATCACCCCGGGCGTCTGCTGAATCAGCGCGATGATTTCACTTTGGGCCACACCCTGACCCATTTGGCACGCATTGAAACTGAAAGCGGTCAGGAGCGACTGCCAGACTTGCGCCAGCACCACGGTGGGATCGTAATTAGTCTTGTCAACCCGGACATTCGCGCCTGCTTCAAAAAGGACGGGAGTATACGAGACGACCTGAAGCGGAACATAGGGATTGCCCGCGTTCCACAGGGATGTTTTGAGATTGGTAATCGTGAGGTCGTCCGACTGGAACACACCACCGTTTGCACCGGCGACCGTCAGGAAAACTCCTCTTGTCCTGCCGGACCAGGTCCAAGTGGCAAGCGCCTTCGCGATGCCAGCGAAGGTCAGCGCATAGTTTTGATAGTCCTCGAGCGATACCACGCGATCCAAAGTCAAGACGTGCAAAGGCGCGCTGGCCCGGGCGTCGGCGGCGGTGTCGGGATCGGCGCCCCCCGTTGCGGGGTCGGGGTTAGTTACACCCTTAAGCCCCTGGGGCCGGTCGAGCGCCTGCGACAACTGGCCGCTTTGGACGTTGCCGGCGGATCCGATGCCCTTGCGATAGACGGCCCGAATGTTCATCTGGCCGGTGGGTGTTCGCGCGCCCTCTTCACCGTCGCCGAACTGGACCGTCACCTTTTGATTGGCGTCGGCTTGAGTGATAAACACACGATCGCTGGAGCCCGATTCAAGGAAGTTATTCACCTCGTGCCATTGCAGGTTGTTCACCCAAACCTGAAGCGTCGAAACCGCGCCATTGTTGAGCGGCGAACTGACGTAGGTTAGAGGCGACTGCTTCAAGGTGAACTGGAGAGCCGGGTTAGTGGCATCGCCACTGCCTAGAATCTCATTCATCGTCTCGCCTTGCGTGGCCGCCACCGCATTGGCGTTGACGTTCACCGTGGTCGCGTCGTAGATGCGCGCGAGGGGTGACTCGAGCCCCAGGGTGTTGGCGTCCCCTTGCACCTGAGTGGTGCTGACCACCACCGCCTCTCCGGCTGGAGGGTCACTCTGGTCCGCCGGAAGAAGCTGCAAATACTCGGCTTTAACCAGCAGTGAACCGGAAACGTTGCTGGTGGTCAGAACTGAGCAAAGCGGAATGCCCGTCGCGGCATCGGTTGCCGGCGGGTAGGCATCAATGAGGAAGATTTGATTATCGGTAACCGCGAGCGCGGCGGAGGAACCATCAGGCATGAAGCTTGCCCCGGCAGATGGCAGAACCTGAAGGCGAACCCGCTTGCCGGAAACGCCAATCGGTTGACCCGAGGCAATCCCGAGACCTCCAACGATGGTCAGCGAGCTTCCCTGCACCGGTACGATCATGCCGGGCGCCAGTGGATACGTCGTAGTAGCATTCCAATTGGTGATCGGGAGGTCAGCCGGAGTAAGCGCGACGCTTTGGACGTAAGCCGTGATGTTGCGAGTCTCCTGTACGAATTCCCAAAGCACTTCGTTCAGAGTAAGTGCGGTATCGCCGGTGAGGATCTGTCCCATGGCAAGGGTGAGCTGCGTGGTTTTTGTCGTCAACGTGTAGCGGGCTGGATTCGAGTCCACCGCCTGCGTGATCTGGAAAAATGATGTGTAGCCCAATCCGGTAAGCACGATCCACGATGAATTGGCGTTGGCTTGGGGAGCGAGTCCCGGGTATGAGGCGTCGAGATTGATCTGGTAGCTATAGTCTTGGTAGTAGAAGCTCCAATCGGCGCCCGTACCAAAGCTGGTGGGATAGCCGGGAATCGAACTAAGATTAGGATTGGAGGTCTTGGATCCAAGGGTTAAGGGGTTGGGCGCTTGAACACCGTACAGGGCAGCCTTCTTGCGAAAGACAAAGATCGATACGCCGTCCGCCGTCATGCCCTGGGTGAACGACGACGAAAGCGGCTGATCCCAAGAGATCTGCGTGTTGCCGGAATTCGAATCGATGCTCACGGCCGTCACGTAATGAACGTCGCCAGGTCCCGTGGCCACAGGCTGGCCCGACTGCGCGGTGAGAAAAAGCAGCACATCACCAATGTTGATATTGTTCGCGGCTCCTTGAATCCATGTGCTCACGTCCGATCCAAAAAGCTGCCACGGAATGGTGGTTTGGGCAGGAATTGCGTTGCTGGCGATCAGCGCGGTCAAGTCTGATGAGGTTTCAAAGACTTGTGGCTGCTGTCCAGGTTGAGGCACACTCTGAACGCGCGTTCCCGCGGGGATCAGGACATTGTCCGGAGCTCCCGGCGCGCTGTTGAGCGTGAACGCAAGGAATGTGGACGCGCCGACGCCCGGCGAGGGCTGGTACCCCACCAATTGAGCCAGCGCGAAGACCGATGCGGCGTCCACCGCCGTTTCCAGGTACGACTCGTTGGCGATTCGTTCCTGATAAAAGGTGAGGATATCCAGAGTTGTTGCCCAAGCATCGAGAATGGCGATGGAGAAATCCGAGGTGTCGCGGGTGCGCAGAGGCGCGAGCGCCGGCGCGCTTGAACTGGAGAGCGCCGCCAGCAGGCTGGCCAAGAAGGTTCGATGCGTGCCCACGCGATAGCTGATGGCGCTGAGGCCGGGCCGATTGGTAATCGGTTCGGGCGTTTCGGTGCCAACACCCGCGCAGCAGCCGCAAAGCGTCGGTTCGGGAGACTCGCAGGACCCGTTCATTTTCCACCATCCATGTGCAACACCAAAATGCCGTGGTCGAGCCGGTTGGGATCGTTGTCGCAACGTGCGATCTCCAGCCGTCCCATGGTTAGATAGCCTAGCGCAACGCCATCCAACGAGGGATCGTCCATACGCTGAAACAACGTCATCGTCGCCGAGGTCACACCTTGCACCCCCTGCGCGGCGGCGATGCATGGGCTGGTATAAATCGTTTGTCCAAAAGTGAAGTTGTCCGGGTTCAGCATTCCCGGCTGGCCCGTGCAAAGGTTGCCGGTCGTGAACAGGTCCATCAGCGCGGTGTAAACATCCGCCTGGAAGAAGTCCGGGTCAACGCAAATGTTCATCTCGATGCGCAGTCCCACAACCACCGCGCCCTCGACGGCAAGGTCCACTCCCATCATGCGAAACATATTGAGGCGCGTTTGGGTCGAGGCCAGCAGCGTGGCGCTGGGACCACTGGGCGCGACGGTATCAACCGAAGCGAACGCGGTGTGCCAACTCCCCGTCCAGCGCAGTGTGCCGCGCGCCTCACTGATAGCAGGATCTTGCTGGGCCATGACGCCGTAATCGTCTTCCGTCACGGCGCGAAGTTGAGTGAGGAAGGCGAACGGCGCTTGCTGGCGAATGTGGTCCATGGTTTCCGCGTCAACCCCACCCGCGGCTGCCAGGGGATTACGCACTTCCGTGACGCCTTGGACACTGGTCAAAATGTGGCCGAGCGAGTCGCGGCCGATGTTGCCGACGCTGCCGTTTCCAACTCGATAGCGCACCTGGAAATCCGTGCCCTGCTCCGGCGCCATGCCATATTGGCCGTCGCCAAAACGCAGGAACGCCGCGCCGGTGTAATCGATCTCCAACACGCAGACACGCTGGGAGTCGGTGCTGGACAGTAGATCTTCAAGCACATCCCACTGCTGACCTTGATCGTCGTAGACCGCAATTTGGGGAAGGGGTCGGGACGTGGCGGAAGAAGATGGCGCGAGGAAGCCGGAAGCCGGCGTGGCGGTAATGGGGTAGGCAAAGGTGACGGGCGAGTTGGCAAGCTTTGGATAATACCTCGGGAGCGGCGGCGGCGGAGTCCCCTGGCACGTGCAGGCACAACTCGATTCCGTCACGGGGGACGGTGGCGGCGCGGGGACCTGGCCTAAATCCTCAAGCACTGCCGCCGCGGTGGACACCGTCGTCGCGCCCGCATACGGCGCCGCCAGGGTCAGACTGGTATCGCTCGCGATGGCGCTGATCTGGTAGGGCGTCTGGGTCGAGTCGGATGCGAACACCAGCCACTGGTCAGCCTGCAAAACGCTGTTGAAAATCGTGCCGGTTCCCGTGACGGTCTCTGACCCGCTCGTCAGCGCCACCGTCCCGGCAATCGTCTGGTCTTGCCAAGCGCCATGGTCGACCGGAACGATATTCCCGCGCGCGACGCTTACCGCAGTCAGTGGGATGGAGCCATGGTCGGCGTCGGTGGTGGAGGAAATGCACAATGGAAACGGCAGCGCGTCCGCGGAAGCCCAAGTGATCTGCGTGATCAATTGTCCATTCAGCGGATCCTTCAGCGGCTGATTCAAATAGTCGGTGTACCGAGTTCCGGTCAGACAGACTGCCCAGCGGTTGTTGGGATTCGCATCTTCCGGATCGCCGGTGTTCGGCCCCATCACTTCTTCAAAAACGAGAATCGCGCCGGGGCTTAGAGTGGTGAGATTCCCAATCAGCGTGGCCGTGGTAGCGCCGTTCGCGAGGCAGCAGTTGGCATCGCCCCAGGTATAGAACTGGATTTCATTCTGCTCCAGATAAAGCTGTGCGTCCTGCATCGTGGCGAAGCCGAGCGGACTGCTCAGCAGGGTTGCGGCCTGCGGAGTGTTTGGCTGTATCACCGTGGGAAAGCCCGGAACGCGCGGAAAAAGCAATGTCCCCGCAGGAATGGAAACGCCATCCGTCGCGGTCTTCAGGTAAACCCAGGTTCGCGCGTTGCTGCCTTCGCCGATCTGGTAATCGACGAGTTTCGCCAGCCGCCGCAGCGAAATGCGGCTGCGCGCGCTTCCCAGGTATGCTTCGGTGCCTACGGCGTCCTGCTGATAGCTGAGATGATCAGCCGCGTAGGCCAGCAATTCCACCAGGGCAATTCCGACATCGGAGGGGTGAGTCTCACTCCATGCCGGAGCAAGCACGGCCATGCGATCCAACATCACCTGACGGAAGCCACCGAAATCCTTGGCGAGATAGTTGATGTCCGGCTCGGGCGTCGTGTCCGGCGGACAACAATTGCACGGAAGGCAGTCGGCCACCGTCGGGCAGCCGGCCTTGAAAGAAAAATCCACGGTGGAAAGCTGCGGATCGAAGCCGTCCGGCGGGTCCGTGGTGGAAGAATTCGCCACCAGCGAAAGAGTGTACGTGGAGAAGTCGCCGGTTTGGTTAAGCTGCACGGTGACCACCTTCGGCGCAGCGTGCGTGCCCACCGCAACGGAGGCGACCCTCACCTGTGTGGCTTCCGTTCCTCCCGTAATCTGCACCTGGGATGCGCCCAGGTTGAGGCCGCGACCGTCCTTCAGCAAGGTAATCACAAGCTCCTTGCCGCAGCCGTTTTCATCGTTGGCCACCTCCAGATAATCGATGCCGTTGAGGTTGGCGCTCTGCAACACCAACGCACGGCGGTTCTTTTGTGAGCAAAAATAGATCATGCGGTTGCTCCGCCATAAACGAACTGCTGGGTCTGTTGCTGCTGCGATTGAATGATCGTGTACGTGATGGTAATCAGCAGCGTGGAATCCTCGGCCGTCACGTTCACCGCGTTCACCTTGATGAGGTCACTGAGCCATTGCTGCAAGGACGCTTGAATCACTTGCTGCTGCGTTGCGGCCAGGGCATCGCTATTGGGCGCGAACACTAACTGGTTTACCGCGCATCCAAAGGTGGGGCGATTGACGCGCTCGCCGGGCGAAGTCAACAGAATCTGTTCGATCATCTGGCTGATGTGGCTCGGCAAGTCGGTCTGCGCCGTATGCCCGCTGCTATTGAACCCGTAAGGGTAATTCACATTCATAAGGCCTCACGACGCTAGCCTCGTGGCATGGCCATCTTGGCCATGAGCTAACACGGGCAGGATGCCCGTGCCACGTCTCCTCACAACGCCATCACGCGCGTTTGCGTCACCACGACGACCACCGGCGTTCCCGTGGGAGTGCAGATCGCCTGGCTGGTCTGATTCAGCAGCGGCTGGCCGTTGGAAGTGACCCGCGTCGTCCCGATCAGCCACTGTGCCGTCACACACGGCGGAATCGGAGGAGGCACGAGCGGACACCCCGCCACGACCCACGGCGCGGAAAGCAGAGCCGTCGGCTGACCCATGACCGTCACCCGCGGATTAGGCACCGTGGGCAGCACCTGACCTCCATGGCTGCACATCACCGTCGCCCCCTGAGTCAGCAGAAAACCACCCATGACCGCATCTCCTCTGCCGTGCAATCTGTGGCGCCGCCCTATTGGCGGCATTTGTAGCGCCGTCCTTTAGGGCGGCACATGCGGGGCCAAAGAGTTTGCCGACAAGTGCTGCAATGCTGTCATCCTGAGCCCCGACGTATTTCCTCGGGGTGAAGGGCCCTTGTAGTTCGCGGGGCGCACGAAAAAACAAACTACGGGGGTTCTTCGCCCACAAAACGGGCTCAGAATGACAGTGCCACGAATTTCCGGGCAACGGCTCAAGCCCGGCTCTACCGCCCCCGATGCCGGGCTGAAGCCCGGCGCTAGAGCCCCCGGTGCCGGGCTCAAGCCCGGCGCTGCCTCCGCACCTGCCGGGCGAAGGCCCGGCTCACAGGCCGGCTGGAAGCCGGCGGCACATCACTTACGTCACCTCGAGCGCCCCTAGATTTACGGTCACGCTCGGCCCCGTGAGCGTGATCGTGGCCCCTTGTCCGTTATCGATAGTGATTCCCGTGTCGTTGACCGCGATCATGGCCCCGGTTGTGGACTTCAGCAGAATCCCGCCCGTCGGCCCCGGCGCGTCGCTAATCATCAGGGTATTCTGGCCGACCGATTGGATAACGATGGTCTGCAAAACGGGTGGCGCAGCCAAAGCCAACGGAGGCACTTCCGCCGAGGAACCCCAGAAGCCTCCCGTCCAGATGGGGTAATCGCTATTTCCTTGTTCGAATTCCACCCAGACGCTCGCGCCAATCGGCGGAATCGCGAAAAAGCCGGATTGAGTCCCGGCAAAGGGCGCGCAGGGCATGGCCCAGGTGGAAGGCAGTACGTTGGACACATCCGGCACCTGCACCGAAATGCGGCCCATCTGCATAGGATCGACGTTGTCAAGGACCGTGCCGCGATATTTGCCGTAATATTTACCCACGAGTGATCTCGTTTCCCTTGGTGTTGCGTTTGGAAAATGCGCCCACTTGTTACGCCGACCTTCAGCCTGCAGATGCATTTGTAGCGCCTTCCTTTAGGGCGGCACATGCCGGGCTCAAGTCCGGCGCTACGTCCGCACATGCCGGGCTAAAGCCCGGCGCTACGTCCGCACGTGCCGGGCTCAAGCCCGGCGCTACAACGGCCTACAACGGCCCACAACGGCCGACAACGGCCAGCAAGGGCCTACAAATGATCAGCACCGACCAGCGCCGCCGCTAAAACGGCATGGTCGGAACGGCCGGCAGATTTGAAACCAGCGCATTCCGCTTCAGCGTAAAACTCTGTTTGTATTCGCCGAGCTTCATTTGGTGCTTGGTGCTTTCCACGTAGTACAGTCCGTCAAAGGCCAATCCTGCTCCGCGAACCCCCACCAACTGGCGCGCCTGGAGAATCCCGCCATAACGCAAAACGCTGAGCGTACCGTCTCCGGTCACGATATCCGCGGTTTCCGAGGCCCTGGCCAAGCCCAGCATCAACGCCTGCGCGGGCGGAAGTTTGGCTGTGTCGTCCATATACTCGATCGTCTGCGGCGTGGGCACCACCGCTCCGAGCGGCGGATCGAGCGGGTTCACACTGGGAATCGGGATCGGAACCGTCATCCCGGTCGTTTGATCCTGGATATACACAATCGGGGTAATAGCGGATTGCGGCTCGTAGCGAAAGCTCAGGCTCTCGACGTTGGTCCAGCTATCCATGTTCACGTTCAAGGCCGGTTGGGGCACACCAATCTTCACCTGCGGCCCCCAGTAGGCCTGATTCGTCCCCGGCGCAGGCCCCGGCTGAATGTAGAACACATAGCCCGCTTCTTTCGCTAACTGCCGGATATACGCCAAATCGGTTCCCTGCTGGCTCGGGATCTTATCCACCGGCACTTCAACGTCGGGAGTGATGACGGGAACGACATTCGGCACGATGCCAAACATGGCGTACTTGCCCAGGATCGTCAGCACCCTCAGATCGGGCGTCATTCCCGGATACGGAATTCCCGAGAAATCGACCAAGTCCATAACGGCGGTAAGGTCTTCACCCGTAATCACGAGTTTCGAGGAACCCTGCATGGCGTCCGGCACAACCTCCGTATGCTTCACCATGCCATCCATAATCACTTGCGGCAGGCCGCCGAACGTTGCCACCAAAACTACTCGGATCAAGGGAATGGGCGCACCCGACGCCAGCAGGAAAAAGATTTGCGCCGGCGAATTGTTGGCCAGCGTGAAGCTAAGCTGAAATCCGCTCTTGCCGGTGGCGGAGACGGTGACCTCCACGGAAGTCAAAGCATCCATCAGCGGTTTGGGGGCGGGTACCGCTTCCACCGGACCGGCCAGGATTGTCAGGTACAGCGGACTACCCATTGCGCGCTCCCGAAGGAATTCCCGAAGCCAGGGGGATCTGAATGGTGCTGCCCACCTGCGCGGTCAGTTCATCCGGATCGGTCGCACCGTTCGCATCGCAGATGGTCCAATAGAGAAGCGGGTCGCCGAGATACTTCGCCGACAGGTTGTCGAGACGGTCGCCGTCCACCACCACATAACTCTGGGTCGAGGTGTAGATATCCGGCTGGGGAATGATGCGGCGCTGCAAATAGGCCACCTGAGCGCCATCGGGGCGCGTAAGGTACTCCACCGTGAAGCCGTAATAGCGGCTGCTGGGATTGGTGGGCGCGCCCGTGCCCGCCGCCGCCAAAACCATCGATTTGATTGCGCCATCCATTCGAGCTTCCTCCATTTACAAGCCGCGGCACAATCGGTCGCGGATCGTAGCGCGGACCTGTTTTGTAGGTCCGCGGCTTTTCCTTGCACCCCGCGGACGAACCGCGGACCTAAAAAGCAGGTCCGCGCTACGCCTCCTGCTTTTCCTTGCAACCCGTTGACACGCTGTCATTCTGAGCCCGCACTTTGGGCGAAGAACCCCCGTAGTTCACTCTGAATCTCAACGAACTACCGAGGTCCTTCGCCCCGATGAAGTACGTCGGAGCTCAGGATGACGGTGATGGGGCATTCGCCCACATCCTGTTTAGAACAGGGCCGTAGCGCCTCCGCGCACTGACTACCACCGAACTACCGAGGTCCTTCGCCCCGATGAAGTACGTCGGGGCTCAGGATGACAACATGGCGGGCATTTCCCCGCATCGTGTTTAGAACAACGCCGCCAGGGTTTCCTTTTCCGCCTGGTAGACCATATACAGCGCGCCGGCCGGCGTCGTGAATCCCACATCGTTCACGTTCAGCACCCGCATACTCAGCCCCACCTTGGCGCGAATGGGGTTCAGTTGCGCGTCAAACGCCTCTTCCGTAATATCCAGACCCGTAATGAGCACGGGGGTAACGCGCGTCTTGCTCCATACAAACAGGGTTAACGCCGACTCCATGGGTAGAATCTCGATCGTGCCCACGAACGACAGAACCTCGTTCGCATTCAGCACCGCGCTGGAGGGGTAGACCAGCAATTCCAATGCGGCCAGTTGCGGTTGAATCCCATACAGCAAGGTATTTGCATCGCTCGCGGCAAGCTGGTCGGTGGCGTCGATTTCTACCGTGCATTTGATGGTCTCAATGGGCGGACCCTTCAGCCGCAGAATCTCCGTGCGGTCCGGTTCATCGCCCACGCTTTGCGGCTTAAGGCTGCGCGTCACCTCGTCCGGGTTGTACTGAAAGGTGATGGTCCCCTGCGGAGTCCCAAGGTTCGGATCGAGTGAAACAATCGCGCCTTTCAGCAGAATCGGTGAGATGTTGGGCATTCACAGCTCCTTCGGCAACAGGCTGTAGCGCGGACCTGTTTTGTAGGTCCGCGGTTCTTCCGCCGATGTCACAGAAAAGCCGCGGACCTAGAGAACAGGGTCCGCGCTACTCTACTGCGGTCCTATAGCGATCTCTCGAACGTTGTCTGACACTCCCACAGTTTCGTTCGTGAT
>JBKQVI010000104.1:0-6738 GCA_052139985.1 Terriglobia bacterium | reverse complement strand
TGACCGGTCACGGGCTGGAAGCCCGTGCCACGTTTTGGTTGCGGCTCTGCCGCGCGGTGGCCTTTGTGTGAAACGCCTTTAGATAAGGACCTTCATAATACGCCGGCCCCACCGATCATTATAGAATGCCGGCCGACTGAAAAATCCCCAGATCCTTATCGCCGCGGCCCGAAAGATTCACCACAATAACACTGTCGCTTGGCATTCCCGGTGCGCGCTTGATAACCTCGGCGACAGCGTGGGCCGATTCGAGCGCCGGGATGATTCCTTCCACGCGTGCCAGCACGCTGGCCGCATCCAGCGCCTCCTGGTCGTTCACGTGAGTGTATTCCGCACGGCCCTGGCGGCGTAGTTCGGCATGTTCGGGTCCCACGGCAGCGTAATCGAGCCCCGCTGACACCGAGTGCGTGTTCGCGATCAGGCCGTCTTCCGTTTGCAACACATAGGTGTACGCGCCGTGCAGCACGCCGGGTTTTCCGCCCGCAAAGCGCGCCGCGTGCTCGCCCAATTTGGGCCCGCGGCCACCCGCCTCCACGCCCAGCATCTTCACGCCGGCATCGGGTATAAAATCGTAAAACAGGCCGATGGAGTTGCTCCCACCACCCACGCAGGCGCAGAGCAAATCCGGCAGTCTGCCCACTTGGTTTAGAGCCTGTTGGCGCGCCTCCCGGCCAATGATCCGTTGAAAATCGCGCACCATCATCGGGTAAGGATGCGGTCCCAGCGCCGATCCCATCAGGTAATGCGTGTTCTGGACGTTTGTTACCCAGTCGCGCATCCCTTCGTTGATCGCATCCTTCAGCGTCTTCGTCCCGGAGGAAACGGAAACAACCTTCGTGCCGAGCAGCCTCATGCGGAAGACGTTAGGCGATTGGCGCGCCATGTCTTCCGCGCCCATGTACACGACGCATTCCATGCCTAGAAGTGCGGCGACGGTGGCCGTGGCCACACCGTGCTGGCCGGCGCCGGTCTCGGCCACCAGGCGGGTCTTACCCATTCGCTGAGCGAGCAATCCTTGTCCCAGGCAGTTGTTGATTTTGTGGGCGCCCGTGTGCAGCAGGTCTTCACGTTTCAGATAGATTTGTGCGCCGCCCAAACGCGCTGTCAGCCGCCGCGCATGAAAAAGTGGCGTCGGCCGGCCGGCAAAGTCTTTCAGCAATCGCGCCAGCTCCGCCTGAAACGACGGATCGCTGCGCGCCGCGAGGTATGCCGCTTCCAGCTCTTCGATGGGAGCCATCAGCGTCTCCGGCGCGAAACGCCCGCCGAATTCGCCAAACCGGCCCTTAGCGTCGGGCCAGCTCATGAGCAGATCTGTGGTGGTTGACATGGTTTTCGCAACGTCCGATCGAGAGGCCACTTCCTTTGCGGCCTCGCTTGCGCTCAGCGGTGGCGGCCATTGCCTCGAATGTGGTGGTCCACAACGTCAATGAGGATGTTCAATTTCTCGGACACCTCGGCCAAGTTCTTTTGCGTTCTGCGTACGTCGCTTCGCAAACCCACGCCGGACCGCGCCAGTTGAGTCACAATACGATTATTCTGCGCTAAGAGCCGATTGTTCTCAGCCAATCCTCGCTCCATGCGATCCAATCGCTTTTCTGCCTGGGCAAAGCGCTCGTCGGCCTTGGCAAACTTGGCGTCAAATCGCGCGTCCATGCGCGCCTGGTTCTTGAGTAAGAACTCAATGGTTCGATCGACGTCCATACAGGTCCCCCATTTTGCACGAATGAAAGCTAGCGAAGGCGAACCGACCTCGTAAGAATCGGGTTTACTTACGCCCGCAGCCGTCTCTCAGTATACAGGCACCGGCGTTCTGGGACTAGCAAGCCAGCCCCTCGGTAGTGTCGTAATTTGAGTAGCGCCGGGCTTGACAGGCTGCGGAAGAACTCGTCGGCATGCCGAGCCCTGGAAGGGCGCAATATAATAGCCGGGGGCAACGCCCCCGGGACAGGTAACCTTATGTCGCCGACCCTGAAGGGGTCGCACAAATTCGGGCCACGAGTACACATCATCCATAGCAATCGACCCTTGCAGGGTCGGACTTCCCGTGGAACGGGCGTTCCGGGGGCGTTGCCCCCGGCTATTTTATGCATCCCCTGCGGGGATAAAACACGCCGCGCCATTTTTCTGCGGCCTCTTGAGCCCGGCATGTGCCGCACTAAAGGGCGGCGCTACGTCCAAATTAGGACACGGCCAGTTCTTCCCCGTATGTGACTTTGTCGGCCGCCTTGACCGCCGCGAAGAACCGCCTCAGCTTCGCCTCGTCCTTCACTCCCGGCGCACTTTCCACGCCGCTGGCCACATCCACCGCGAATGGCCGGACTTCCCGGATTGCCTGTCCCACATTTTCGGGTGTCAGCCCGCCTGCCAGGATAATGGTCCCGAAGCGGTTCGCGTCCCGGGCCAACGCCCAATTGAAGGGTTTGCCCGTTCCGCCCCGGAGTTTGGCGTCGAAGCCATCGAGCAGAAGCGCGCCGCCACCAAGCTCGCGCAGCATCTCGGGCCGGAATCCTTCGCTAACGGCTATGGCGCGAATTCGGGGGAAATCCGCCAAAACTCCGTCGAGCGAAGGGAACAGCGGGCCATGCAATTGCACCGCGGCGACCCCCGACTCCTTCACAACATGCGCCACGTGCTCGGCATCCGATTCATTTGCGAAAATCCCCACGGGCGAAATCAGCGGCGGGAGCTTCGAGATAATGGCGCGCGCGGCCTGGGGATGGAGATATCGCGGGGATGGCAAATAGAAGTTAAACCCTAACGCCGCAGCTCCCATCTCGATGGCAAGTTGCGCGTCTTCTTCCCGCGTGATGCCGCAAATCTTTACGCGTGTCAACATCTTGTCGATTTAGGATTTTGGATTTGCGATTTTGGATTCTTGCCCGGCAGAACCAAGATCCGCTCGGTCAGATACGCGCCTCCACACGTATTCCAGTTAGTCTTGTCCAAGACGTGGCACGGCCATCTTGGCCGTGACCGGACACGGGCTGGAAGCCCGTGCCACAAAATCTTCGCGAACCCGCAGCCCGCCATCCAAAATCCGAAATCTAAAATCCGGAATCATTGGGGTTGTCCAATAAACTCTTCCAACAACTGGCGCAGGGCCTCCCCAGGGTCCGGTTGGGTCATCAGGCGTTCCCCGATGAGCACGGCGTTGAAACCCGCCCCTCCGATCCGCCGCAGATCCGCAGCCGTTTTGATGCCGCTCTCGCTGACAGCAAGGCAGCCGCGGGGCATCTTCGCCCGCAATTCAAGCGACGTCTCCAAGTTTACTTCCAAGGTTTTCAGATTGCGGTTGTTCACGCCGACGATCCGGGCGCCCGCCTCTACCGCACGGTCCAACTCCGGCTCCGTGTGGACTTCCACCAGCGCGGCGATTCGCAATTGTTTGCACAGATCGAGCAGGCTTTGCAGATCGCGATCCGGCAATGCCGCCACGATCAGCAGCAGAGCGTCTGCACCTGCCGCCACGGACTCATAAACCTGATAACTCTCCAAAATGAAATCCTTGCGCAGCACTGGAATGTCGACGATTCGGCGCGCTTCCACCAGGTCTTGAGTGGAACCCAAAAAATACTGCGCTTCCGTGAGCACCGAAAGGGCCGCAGCGCCTGCGCCGGCATACCCCGAGGCAATTTCGCCAGGAACGTAATCCTGTCGCAGCATCCCCCGCGACGGCGACGCACGCTTAAGCTCCGCGATGATGCGCAACTCGGGCGCGGCGCCAGGCTGGGCGCCCGAGGCCAGGGCCGAGGCGAAATCGCGGCGCTCCTGCCGAGCCTCCGCCATTTCCTGTACCCGAGCGAGCGGAACGGCCGACCGCGTTTGCTCCAGCGCGAGGCGGCGTGCGGAAACAATCTCGTCCAGGACGGTCATCCCCGGCTGCTTCGGCATGTAGGCCAAACTCCCAATCTCAGTGTAAGCGCTCCGCCCAGGGGCAGTCTGCCAATGTAGGCCGCAGCTCAGTGCAAAGTCAAGAATGCGGACGGGATGGTAGTGTCCTAATTTGAGCGTAACGCCGCCATCTTGGCGGCTCCTGTGCCGGCTGGAAGCCGGCGGTACGGCTCAAATTAGGACACTACCGACGGGATGGGGATGAGATGGGGCAGGGGTACGTCAAAGTCCTGTTATCTTGCAGTTATGGGACTTTGACGTGCTCCTGGCGCCGCAGCGCCTAATTCATCTCTGTGGCGCCGGTGAGGGCAAAAAAGTGGTGGCCCATAATCGCCAGCGTTATGGCCTTGCTGAAATGGTGGCGATGAATCCGCAAGGACTGAACTAGGAATTTCCAGTACTCCTGGCGGTAGTTGCTGAACACTCCCTGCCGCAAAAGCGAGCGGCCGAGCGCCATGACGTCGGAGAAAACCAGCGGCGAGCGCGACCCGCTGCCCAATTGGGAGAGAAACGCCGAAGCGCGCTGAAAGTACTCACGGGGGTTGTAGATGGTTTGAAGTATGCGCTGGTAGCCGTCCAAAAGCACCTGGGAATCCATGCGGGGGATAAAATTCAAATCCGCGAGCGTGTTGTTCCCAAGGCTGGACTTCAAGAGCCGGCCCTCGGCCTTGAGCCGCCGCCACAACTGGGTATTGGGTAGGGCTGTGAGCAGGCCGACCATGGAAAGCGGAATCGCCGCTTGGCGAATGAATTCAATTTGCCGGTCAAACACGTCGGGCGGGTCGTTGTCAAACCCCACGATGAAGCCGGCCATGACCTCCAAGCCGTAGGCCTGGATCAGTTTTACGCTCTCCAGCAAATCCTTGCGGAGATTCTGGAACTTGGTGGTTTCCTTCAAGCTTTCGGCCACCGGGGTTTCGATGCCCAGGAAGACCCGCGTAAAATGGGCCTCGCGCATCATCGCCAGCATTTCCTCGTCCTCCGCCAGATTCAGGGAAGCTTCCGTGTAAAGCGTGAAGGGGAATTTGTGGTTGCGCATCCACTCGATCAGGCGTGGGAGGAGAGCCTTCACGCTTTTCTTGTTGCCGATAAAGTTGTCGTCAACCATGAAGACCGAGCCGCGCCAGCCGAGCCGGTGAAGCTGGTCGAGTTCCGCGCACACCTGGTCGGGGGTTTTGGTGCGCGGGCGGCGGCCGTAGATTTCAATGATGTCACAGAACTCGCAGGTGAAGGGACAGCCACGCGAGAACTGAAGCGACATGGAACTGTAGCGGCGCAGCCGGGCCAAATGCAGGTCGGGGAGCGGGACGCGCGTGACGTCAACCACATGCGGATCGCGATAATGCGGTTGGGCTTCCCCGCGCTCAAGGTCGCCGGCCACCTGGCTTATCAATTCCTCGGCTTCACCTTCTACGGTGTGGTCGGCTTCGGAAATGGAGGGATCGTGAGCGCTGGCAATCGGTCCGCCCACCACCGTTCGCTTGCCGAGCTGTTTGGCGCGCGCAATCTGTTCCTTCATCGAAGGGCCTTGCACAATCATGCCGCTGAAGAACACCACGTCCGCCCAATTAAAGTCCGAATCCTTCAGGCGCTGAACGTTTAAATCCACCAGCCGCTTCTGCCAATGTTTGGGCAGAAGCGCGGAAATGGTGAGCAGTCCCAGGGGAGGAAATGCCGAGCGCTTGCCCTGGAAGGGCAGCGCATGCTTGAAGCTCCAAAAGGTATCGGGAAACTCCGGATAGACCAGAAGTACTTTCATGAATGCCCCTCCCAAGCGAGAGTGATGAAACCTCTTTGTCAGGGCGCGCTGCAAACAGCGCTGCAACGCAGACTGACCGCAAGGCTTTGAGTTCGATCCGAAGCCCTGTCCTTACTTTGGCCCCTGGCTCCTGCTTACACCAGTAAACGGACAAGGTGACACGAATGGGGGAAGTCCTCGAAGAATGCAAACAGTCTGCTGGCCTATTACCCCACGTGGCAGGTTCCGCTACACGCGCCAAGTCTAGCACTGTTAGCGCTGGCGCTCCAGCAAAAAGCTCAGCCAACGTTTCCAACTTGGGTTCCCTGCTGGCTGACGGTACGGCGAACACTTCACTTTTCGACCCCAAACATTATTAGGACATTGCCGGCAATCCCTTGTCTGTTCAAAAGTGCACAGTCGCCAGGGGAAGCGGGGAACCCTGGCAATTGACATCCGACGGAGACGGGCGGAGCGCCGAGCGTAGGTCCTTTGTTGCCAGCGGCCGCAGTGTCACGTCAGAGTCAGCAAGGTTCCCCGAAGGGGAGCAATATCATTAGCCGTAGGTGAAACCTACGGCGACCCCGCCGGGGTCGAATATACCCCGGCAATCCTTCCCGTGGGTTTCACCCACGGCCTGGAGTTTCTACATTTGCGACGACCGCAAATGTTGTAAAGGGAGACCGAGTTAAGTATGAGTACCCAGCCCTCGCCCCCTTGGGGGAGAGGGTGCCGGGCATCCGGCGTTGTCATCAGCCGGGGACCGCCGGGTGAGGGGGTCGGGGCTGTGAATACTCCGCATGCCGATCATCATGCCACGCACTCTCGCGCCCGCGGCAGGTCGATGGAGAGACCACCGCGCTTCGTCCTACGATAACAAAAAGGGCAGCAGTTTCCCGGCACCCTGGTTCTTCGGGGGCGCAGTCGTTCGTTCAAGAAGTGGGCAGTCGGGTGGTTGCTACGGGAGGCTCTGGGTTGAGCACGCTCGGTATTGGACCCCCTCACCCGTCCCGCCCCCGCTGGTGAAAGCGCGGGTTGCGGTCCACCCTCTCCCCCAAGGGGGCGAGGGCTGGGATTTTTTCCTTGGGGGTGTTTTGAAATGTAGAAAC
>JBKQVI010000103.1:0-28205 GCA_052139985.1 Terriglobia bacterium | reverse complement strand
GCACTACCGCACCGGAAGATTGCTGTAGTCACGCGCAAAAAACTGCCCGAGCGCCGCAAACCTCGTTAGCATGCAGCAACTTGCACGTAAAATGTCACTCCGACTCCATGGTGAACACCCGTTGGAGACGGACTTCCCGAAAGCCAAGTCCGAGGCGGGCAATGTGCGCTTCGGAGTACGAACGCCCCTGCCTAAAGAACTCTCTTTGCGCCAGCGGGCACAACTCGTCAAGCGGCTTGGCTACGACGGCATTGAGCTGGGCAGCGAATGGTTGGACCAGCCCGTGGAGTCAATTCAGGAGCAACTGGCCGGCGTTGGGATTGCCGTCAGCGCCATCGTGGGCTCGATCAAACTATTAGACATAGACCCCCAGATTCGTGCCCAAGGTGTGGAGTTGGACCGAAAGCGCCTGGAGATGGCACGGGCACTGGGTGCCAACGACATCATTGAAGTCCCCGTGTTCGGGCCCAATCGGTTTCAAGACCTTTCACCCATTATGACGGCGCGGGAGGTTGAAGAACGCCTGCTAGTGGCTGAACTCAAGGAGTTGGCGCCGGACGTCCAACGCACGGGCATTAACTTGATGCTCGAACCGTGCAACAAAAAGGAAACCCACTTCATGAACCTCCAGAGCCAAGCCGCCGGATTCATCGAGGCCGTCGGCGCTCCTGGCTTTAAGCTGCTCAGCGACTTCTATCACATGCAGTTGGAGGAGCAAGACATTGCCGCCACCTTGCGGCAGTATGGCAAATACACCGTCTACGTTCACCTCGCCGATGGTAAGGCTCGTACGGAGCCCGGTTCGCTCCCGTTCGATTACCGTCCGGGATTCAGGGCGCTCAAAGACTGGGGATTTTCGGGATGGCTGAACATGGAATGCAACGCCACCGATAATCCCGAGGCAGCATTAGCGAGGGCACTTGCCTATATCAAGAAACAATGGGCCGAGGCGTAACGAATGGCGGATGCAGTACCGGCCGAAACGATATCCCGCCAAATTCAGTCACCTCCTTCTTGAACATTGAAAAACGTGGGGTAAGTTTCCCGCTTGGCGGCGCGCTGAATCAGGACCGCAAGCTCGCGCGCGTGATAATCACCCCACATGGAAGATTCTCCGCACGGCACTTGTTGTCTTGGCGGGACATAGTCCCAACCTCCCGGGCGATGATAAATCGAGTGCAGAATGAGTCCCTGGTGCTTGGGGTCGTGGGAAAGATACGGCGGGTCGAAGAGCGTTTTGGCGATGGTGAGCGCAGCTTGCTTATAATCGTCGCCACGGCTGGTTTGCTCGGACCGGTGATTTAGATAGGTTCCGAATCTCCAAAGCCCTTGCGCGGCGATGGCCGCCGCGGAGCTATCCACGGGCTCATAGGAATTGAACGGGTCACTTGGTTGGTTGAGCCAGTCGCCGATCTTTTCGAGATTCGGCGCTCCGGTATCCCAATACGGAATGCCATCCGTGGCAGTCTGTGCGAGGTAATAATCGCACGTTACCTGCGCCGCCCGCCGCATCATGCTTTCGGTCTTGTCGCGCCCGCCGAGCGGTTCCAATTCCGAGTCGGAAACTGTTTCGAGAAACTCTAATTGCTCGGCGTATCCGCACATAATCCAAGCAAGAGCGCGTGTCCAAGTGGTAAAGGGCGAGTAACCTTGCTGGGTGGAGGGGCAGCGGTAGGCGCCATCGGCAGGATTGAAGATCGATTCGTGCGCCACGCGCCCCCGCACATCATAGGCGTCGCGGCGTTCCCCGTAATACACGTTGAATTCCGCCGTCACGGCCGCGTGCTGCACCAGACGATCGAGAAGGGAGATGCGCCGGTCGTTCTCGCCCCGCAGCGCGTGCCCCAGGCGGTGGGCAAGCGCTAACGATCGCAAGGAACGAATGGTGTCGGCGAAGAGTGAATGGGCACCGTTAAAGGAGCAAATATAACCGCGGCCATCGCGTGCGAGCGACCAGCGTGCCGCCTGGACCGCGCCGCTCGCCTTCAGCGCCAGCGCGTAGAAGTGCTTCTCAAACTCACTCGCCTGGATCCTGCCTTCGGTGGCCAGACGCAATAGGTTGCCGTAAGTACTAACGTTGTTGAATCCGTGGTCATGCACGCCGGTGTGCGTAATGTGCGCCGCCATCCGTTCCACGGTCTTGCGCCGGCCCCAATCTAGAAACCACGCATCGTCAGTGGCGTCGTACTGCAATAGCGCCGACCCGTAATGGAAGCCTTCCGTCCACTCGGTCCAGTCACGCCCGACGTAGACACCTTGAACTGTGAAAACCGGCGAACCTTGCGTGGACTCAAACGCCGTCGCAATATCCCGGATTTTCCTAGCGGAAAGATCGAACAGGCGCACAATGCGAGGAAGCAACTTTTCCGACGTCAATTCTGTGTCGATGCGAATCATAGAAGTTTAGGTTACAGGGAACAGGTCACAGTGCCATAGAATCGACTACTCCCTGTCACCTATAACCTGTTCCCTCTTCAAAGCCTCTGAATGTGGAATCCGCCATCCACGTTGAAGACCTCGCCCGTCGAAAACGGGAAGTGGTCCTGGGCGATAGCCACGACGGCGCGGCCGACGTCTTCCGGCGTTCCCCATCGCGCAATGGGGGTCAGACCCTCGGCAATCAGTCGGTCGTACTTCTCTTTCACCGAACCGGTCATGTCCGTCGCCACGATGCCGGGACGAATTTCGTAAACGCCAATTCCCTCCCCCGCCAGCCGTACGGCAAAAAGTTGCGTCATCATGGAGAGTCCCGCTTTGCTCACACAGTAGTCGCCGCGATTGATGCTCACCGTATAGGCTGAGACCGAAGAGATGGTGATGATCTTGGGACGTGGGCGCTCCGTATGTTCTGCCAGCCCGGCCAGCCAGAAGTTTGCCACCGCTTGCGTCAGGAAAAACGGACCACGGAGGTTGATGCGGATCAGGCGGTCGAAGCTCTCCTCTGTGGCTTCGAGCAGATCCTTGCGCTCGGCCGGAGCTACGCCTGCGTTGTTCACGAGCAGGTCAATCCAGCCGAACCGGTCCATCACCGCCTTCAACAACTCGTCGCGGCCGCGCGCCGCGGAAATGTCCCCCAGAAATGCATCGAAGCGGGCTCCGGAACCCACGGGCGATGCCGCTTGGCATAATTGCAGGCATTCCACCGCCGCGTCGCGATTCGAAGCGAAATTGATTGCAACGCTGTAGCCCGCGCGAGCCAGGGCAAGGGCAATTCCTCTTCCGATTCCGCGTGACGAGCCGGTGACTAGAGCTATGGGCGATGGTGTCATCATCGAATGATCTCGTGGTTAAAGACGTGAAACGCGCCGAACAAACTTACCCATTAAGGAAGGATCGTTGACGTTTGGCCGCCGCTCACCGTCCCTTGAGGGTGTGCGCGGTCGCGTGGGTCGGTTGGTAGAGACCCATCTCGACGCCGCTCGGGAGCAGAATGGTCGTATACGTTCCCCAAGGCGCCTCGCGAATTTCAGTGCACTTAACACTTTTTGCAGTCAGTGACTTGACGAGCCCCTGCAAATCGCTGCACATGAGATACAGGACCGTCCCCATCATCGCGTGTCCGCCCTGATGCTTCGCAAAAGTCCTGCCTGCAGGGTGAACTGCAATTTCCGCGGGCGGGAGTGCGAAAATCAACCACCCCTCGCCAACATCTACCGAGCGGAAGCCCAGAACATCCCGGAAAAACGCTCGATCTGCGTCCGCGTCCTTGCTGTAGATAAGAAAGTGGGCGCCGTTAATCATTGCGCAAGTCTACCACAGCTTCGAATATCCTCAAGACAGCCCAGTAAATGAGCGCTAAGGATTAACGACCACCTTGTTCCGGCCGGGAGTTCCCATCACTTCCATGGCCTTGCCGATCTCCCTTAAAGGAAAGCGGTGCGAGACGACTTTCTCGGGGTTCACTACGCCGCGTTCCATCAGCCGGATGGCATTCTCCATCGCCAGCGGATTGGTGGAAAAGCTAGAGTCCATCCGCGCCTCCAGAAAATGCATCAGTCCTCCATCCAACGTGAACTTCTCATGAGTCGTGATACCGAAGATGTTCCAGCGCGTACCGCGCCGCAGCAGACTGACCATCAGATTGACCGCTTCAATAGGCCCAGCGGCTTCAATAACAAGATCCGGCCCCAGGGGTAGAATCTCATAGACGGCGGATTTAACATCGCCGCCCTTGGGGTTCACGGTATGGGTGGCTCCCAACTTTCGCGCGGTGTCCAACGCGTGATCGCTGACGTCTACGGCGATCAAGCGTCCGGCGCCCGCTGCTTTGGCCACCATCAAGCAGTACATGCCGATTCCACCGGTTCCGATTACGACCACGTCATCGCCGACGCGCATCTCCGAATATTGAATGACGCCCTTCCAGGCACCACTGAGAGGTTCGGTCTGGCACGCGGCGTCGAAGCTTACATTGTCCGGCTTCGAGAAGAGCGTATTGGCGCCCGTCACCATGTACTCTGCAAAGCTGCCTGGGCGCACGTCTTCAGGGCCGTCGCCTCCCGTCGTGTAGTTGTGCTCGCAATAGTGCGATTGGCCCATCCGGCAGTATCGGCAATATCCGCAATAACCCGATGGACAGACAATAACTTCGTCGCCCTCCTTGACGCTGCGGACGTGCGCGCCCACCGCCGCCACCACTCCCGCGGGCTCATGTCCGGGAACGAGAGGGAACCGCACGTTCCGCCGGATGCCCTTGATGGCCTTGTAATCGGTGGCGCAAATGCCGCAGGATTTGATTCGTACCAGGGCTTCATCGGGCCCCGGCTCGGGGATCGGTCGTTCCTCCAATACCAACCGATCGAAATCGTACAAAACCGCAGTTAACATTCCGTCTACCCTCGTGCTGAGTTTGTCCGCAACTGCCCTCCACCGCCTAAACACATGACGTAGCGGCAAGTTTATCCGTCATCAGACGGACCAAATGGCCGCATAAAGCCGCCTCTACATCAGACGGACCCACTACTCGCTCTTGGGCGGATTGAGTTTCTTAACCAAGTTTGCAACATTGGAGGCAAAGTGCCGGATGGTGTCAATTCCCTCCGCGTCCTTCCAGACTTCACCGGGAAGCCGACCGAAGACCATATTCCAGTAGGTTGATCCGGGCACGATCATATCGTTGATGAGGAAGAACATCAGCATTTCCTGAAGAGTTAATGTCTGCCCACCCCGACGCGCCACCGCGACCGGTCCTCCAACTTTGCCCGAGAGGAACTTGTCGGACTTCATCGAAACATAGCCGATGCGCTGGAGGGCGCACATCACATCCCCGCGCGCTGTGCCGAAATAGACGGGAGAGCCCACGATCAAGCCCTGCGCTCCGCGAATTTTCTCGATGATTTCGTTCAAGCCATCCTCGATGTCGCACTTGCCAGTTTCAGAGCATTTTCCGCAAGCGGTGCACGATTCAATGCTCATCCCCGCGAAGGACACCACCTCGGCCTCCACGCCTTGCTCCTGAATCACCTTGGCACATTCATTCATGAGCTGCGCCGTGTTGCCGTCGGGTTTAGGACTGCCACTAATTAGAAGTGTCTTTGCCATTATTCCAACTCCTTCAGAAAATTATCGAACCTTTTATTGTCTCACGTTCTGGACGCATCGACACGGCGGGAATCTCTGAGCCTTAGACGCGTGCTCGACATAAAAGTGAAAGCCGGGATCCCGCCGACGTGGAACGGGCATCCTGCCCGTGTTCTCCTAGCCAGGATGGCCATGCCGCGAAAGGTAGCGTGGGCATCCCGCCATGCGGCGATTTTCGACTTTTTGAGCCACCCGGCGCAGCAAAGCCAAAGCGATCTTGCGCGCGCTCCCTTCTCCGTTGTACGCTGCGGTTTGAGATAACTCCCTTTGCTTTCATACATATCGTGGGATAGAAAAAATAAGCCGTTTGTTTTCATCAATATCGTGGCATTAGTCAATATGTCACTTCTATCTTCCTTTGTTTTCATCAACATCGTGGGACTATCCCTTATTTTTTATTCCCCTTTTTTCCCCTGGCCGACACCCAGTCGGTGCGCTAAGTTATTTATCATCAGCCACATACAATTTCCTGGAAGTTCCACGAATCTCCTGTAAGCCCCTGTTTTTTCATACACATCGTGGGATAGCCGGCGCCTTTCGAGGGTGAAGGCCGCGCATCCGAGCGGGCCGAACAACGGCTCCCCTCCCGATTCAGGAAGGCCGGAGCCTTGGAGCCAGGGTGGTCACCCGCCACCAACCGAGGGGTAGCGTACGAAAATGTACCGCCGCCATCCTGGCGGCTCAGTGCCGGCTGGAAGCCGGCGTTACCCCCGTACCGCCGGCATCTTGCCGGCTTGGCGGGGTCCCGGCGGGAGGCCGGGGCTACACGCGAAAGTAATTCCGTCCGGCGGCGCGCTCCTCACCCTCTCAGCCTAGCGCGGAGGCAAGATATGTTGTCAACAGGAAAATCGCCCGGTTTCCTGCCGGTAGGAAAAGATTTTACAATTCCGGCCCGGTTTTTCCTACCCGTAGGAAACGGGCTACGAGGCTTGCCGGAGAGGGCGACAAAACGTCATGCCCTACGCCCGCCACGGCGACGGTGAAACCGCGCGCGGAGGTGTGTAGCGCCTGTCGTTGAGGTCCGCGGTTCGTCCCCCGGCGACCCTGGAAAAGCTCGTGGCCTGGCCATCCTAACCCTGGTCTCACGTGGGCAAGACCGTCAGCCAACAGATAAACTCGCCGCTATGCTTGCCGACGGAGGGTCGGATGTTACCTCAGAGGGCGCGCAGCCACGTCAGCACCGCATCAGCCTTGTCGGGGGGAATACCCTCCGCCCACAGGCACTCATCTCCCTTTCGCAGGAGAAGAATCACGCCGTTCGAGGCCGATCCAATAAACTCATCTGGAGTCGAGCGCTTGTCGGCGGTAAGCTCCGCATACTTGTGGGCCAGAATCGTATGGTAATCGCGGAAAAACGCCAGGGACGTTTCCGGGCTTGTCCAGCGCGTTCGCGCCACCAAGGTGTAGTCATCGCTGCCAGAGCGCTCAAACAAAAGATAGCGATCGGCCAACCATGCTTCGCCGAGCGTCTTGGCTTCGTCCTCTGATATGAGCTGTCCCAAAAGTGAGTAGTAGCCGAGTTCGCCCATGGCGTTCTCGCTCAGGAACCGCACTCCGGACACGCCTTCGAGCGCCGGCGGGTGCGCCAGCGCGATCCGGGACGGCACCTGGTGATCGAAATAGGTTTGCGGCTCGAAGATTTGCTTGGTGTCTTCGGGGGGATGCTCGAATAATACGTTGAGGTTCTTCCAGCCGCCGCGTTGCAGGCCGGCTTGGATAAATCCCATGCCTTGCATGTAGGGAAAAAGTGCCTGCATTCGGAAAAAGTACGGCGCGCTCGAGAACGCGGGAAACTCCGCGAACTGCTCGGGGATCATCTTTTCCATGAGCGGGGCAAGGGAAGGTAGTTGCCCGAGGTCTGCCCCACCGGCCGACTGTTGGAACATGGCGGCCGTGGCATATCCCTCCACCACCGCCTGGCGCGCGCTCGTGGCATCGTCATCGTCGCGGGCGCCGTGGAGATAACTTTCCAGGTCCCAACTTTGATCCTGTAGCGCGTGGGTAAGTTCGTGGGAGAGCACCATGGTCTGCGTCTCCGCCGGAATCCAATCCGCGATGAACATGGTCTTGCGCTTGGGGTCGTAGAAGCCTGCTGCCTGCTCTGTGTAGAAGCCGATCAGAAACTTCTCCAGGCTAAAATCCCTCGACACCAATCCAAAAGCGCGCATCGCGGCTTCCTGCGCGTGGATCTCCGCCGGAGTCATCTCCTGGTGAAGGTTTTGGGTCAGATACTTTTCGATTTCCGGCCGGCTGATGACCTGTTTCTTAAGAGGCCCCTTGATGGGCAGTCCCGTAATTTTGCTCATCTGCTGAAGAATTTCGTCGGCCTGCGAAAGGAGCTGCTGAGGCGCTTCTTGCTGGGCGACGGCGGCGGTTGCGAATAGAAGCAGCAGGCCAAAAGAGACCAGCCGCGAGAGAGATCGAACTCCAAAAGGTAAAAATGGCTTGTTCATATTTTGTGCTGGACACCCGGACGGGGCCTACCCCCACGATCGGCCTGCTGCCCACGACTGTGCGAAGCACCTTGGACTGCGGCGGCTCGACGCCGCCTTTGCGTTCGCGTCACCGCCCCCAGGATTAAGCAACTGCGTTTGCCATTGTCCTCGCAGTTACTCCAAGGCGGCGTCGAGCCGCCGCAGTCCAAGGTGCTTCGCACACCGCCTCCGAAAAGGTTGGCGCAGTGCTCCGCTCTACGCTCTTGGCGAGGCTGCGCGAAGGCAAAACCCCGGTTCACAGTCTGCGCCGCCAGCCCCTCGTCATTCTACCCACATCGTCATTATTCACTCTTCACCATTCACGCCTGTTCCGTTTGACCGGCCCATCTCACGAGACTATCATGAAACCTGCGCGAGCAAGCCGGGTGATCGCTGCCTCGCCCTAGCGCTCCGCTTTCCGGGGCTGGCAGGGGCGGGGGAGAGGAAAGTCCGAACTCCGCAGGGCAGTGTGCTCGCTAACGGCGAGGGCTGGAGGGGGAATTCCGGTTGATCGGGATGTACGCCTCCGGAACGGAAAGTGCCACAGAAAATGTACCGCCGTGCCGGCGCCTTCGGGCGGTCCGGCGCGGTAAGGGTGAAAAGGTGCGGTCCCGGGTCGCCGGGAATCAAAGTAAGAGCGCACCGCCTCGGTGGTGACACCGAGGGCATGGTAAACCCCACACGGAGCAAGACCAAATAGGAGGGGAGGGGCTGCCCGTTCCGCTACAACCCTCGGGTAGGTCGCTGGACCCCGCGAGCAATTGCGGGGCTAGAGGAATGATCGCCACCTCGATTCGTCGGGGAACAAAATTCGGCTTACAGGCTTGCTCGAGCTTTTCTTCCTTACTTTGTGAAATCAGACAATCGCATTGGCGCGCAAGTTTTATGCGGAGCGACATAAATTGTAGCCGCGCTCTCCGAGCGCCGAACGGCGGTCAGAGACCGCCGCTACAACCAAATGCGCAATCACTTATGCCGCTCTCTATATAGTTGAGGAGAGGACTGAAATGATCAGACGGCTTCTTGATTCCCTGAGCCTCGGTAAACTCACGCTCGCGGCGCTGCTGATCGTGAGTGGCGCAACTTCCGGCGTGGGGCAACAAACTGCATCCATCCGAAACGAGCAGTTGACTGTGACCGTGAACATCCATGATGGATCTTATGCCATCCGTGCAAAGGGCCTGGAGCAGCCGGTGCTTGTAGCGCGCGTCGGCGCGAAGATCGATCATACTTGGGTGCGGTCGGACCAATATCCGAAGCAAGAAGCCGAAGAATCTTCTTTCGAAGACGACCTGGGCAGCGGGCGCGTAGCCAAGATCACTCTCAGCGGCCTGGCGGGAAAGCCGGACTTGATTTGCTCGTTGCGCCTTTACGACCATCACCCTTACGGAGACCTTGAGGTTACCCTCCGCAACACAACCGGGAAGGCGCTGATCGTCGAAGCTCTTCGAATGGTCGAGGCGGCCGGGAGAGAACGGGTCAACCTTGGTGGGGCTGCCGCAGCGGACCGCGTGCTTTCCGACAGCTTCAGCGAAGACCGCCCGGTCATGCAGATTCTCGACCTGGCGAAGGCACCCGACGGCGTCCACCGCGGGGCAGGCAGCCAACTCATTTACAATAGGGAGAGCAAGCAGAGCTTGTTTCTGGCCACACTTACCTCCCGGCGGTTTCTGAACGTTTTTCACCTGCGCGTCGAGAACTCCGGAGGCGGTGAGCCCAAGATTACCTCCTACACCGCAGATTCAACGGGGACGACGGAAATCGAGATGGGAGAATCGCTGAAAGGTTCCCCCAAGGAAGACCAGATGGAGCTGAGCCTGCCCGTGGAAGCAGGACAGGAGTTGGCTTCGGAACGGACGATGTTTGCCGCGGGGAACGATTACCACGCGCAACTGGAAGCTTATGGCGATGCGATCCGGATTCTGCATCACGCGCGCGTGACGGCCCCAAACCCTATCGGCTGGTGGAGTTGGACGGCTTTCTATGGTGGGATCAGTGAAGCACCCACGCTGACTAACCTTCGCTGGCTGGCTGAGAACCTCAAGGAGTTCGGTTACGAGTACTTCTTCATTGACGAAGGATATCAGTACGCCCGAGGCGAATATGAAACGCCCAACGCCACGCAATTTCCCGACGGCATGCGCTACGTCGGCCACCAGGTCTGCAAGCAGGGACTGACCTTCGGCATCTGGACCGCGCCATTTGAAGTCACAGCTCGCGCCTGGGTCTACGAGCATCACCAGGATTGGCTGGTCCACAACGGGCAGGGGAAACCCATCGAGATTGGTTTCGTTGGACAAGGCAAGTCGGACCCGATCTTTGTGCTCGACACCACGAACCCCGGCGCGCAAGCGTACTTGCGAAAGACCTATCAAACGCTGACGCGCGATTGGGGCGTGCGTCTGATCAAAATGGATTTCATGGATGACACGGCGGTGGAAGGTCTGCACTACCGCCCAAACACCACGGCATTGGAAGCGCAACGCATTGGCCTCCAGATTATCCGTGAGGCAGTCGGGGAAAACGTGCTGCTCGACAAGGACGGCAGCCCCATGCTGAACCCGGTGGGGATTGTGGACATCGGCCGCATTTCGGTGGATACCGGCCATGCCTTCCGGGCCAGCCGGGACGCCGCCCCCGGCATCGCGGCGCGCTACTATATGCACCGCAACTGGTTCCTCGATGATCCCGACGCCTTTACGGTGGGCGCCCAGCGGTTTACGGGCCAAAGGTGGCACACTGCGAAGGAGCCCATCACCCTCACTGACGCGGAAGTTTCCATCGCCCTGGCGGCCGTTTCCGGGGGCATGTTCGAACTCGGCGACGATATGCCGCTGCTGAGCACGGAGCCTGAAAGGCTGGCCCTCGTGAAGAATCCCGATCTACTACAGATGGCGAAGCTCGGACGCGCGTCGCTGCCCATCGATCTGATGACGTATAACGACGAAGACAAAATCCCCAGTGTGAACCTCTTGAAAGAGGACCGAAGGCAGGCCGTGCTGACGGTTTTCAATTGGACGGACGGAGCACGTTCGCACACGTTCACCCTTGCCGATTTGGGGTTGCCGATGGGCGATTCCTACCAAGCCTCCAGTGTTTTTGACAACGGTAGGTCCGTGGAGTTTGCAGGCGGCAAGCTGACGCTCGAAAACCAACCCGCGCACTCAGTGCGAATGATCAAGATCATCGATACTTCCGTGCCCGCCGCGGCGCCCACCATCAGTGTAGACGCTCCCTCAACCGCAGAGACAGGAGCGGTAGTGAAGTTTTCAGCCACGGCGGAGGCAGATGGTGTTCCGGCTATCGCCTATCACTGGGATTTTGGCGACGGCACGACGGAAGATGCCGCGCAAGTGAACCACGCCTTTACGGAAGAAGGCTCTTATACAATTCAGTTGAAAGTAGACGGAGTAGATGGAATCGCCGCGGAGCGGACTTTCACGATCGGTGTTAACGGCATGATGAATTGGCAGTTTGATTTGCCCAACAACCGTCGTTATGTTGAATAGGAAACCGCACGAAACCCGTATTTCCGTACGGGAGGGGTTCTTTATTTGCCCAGCCGCAGGACACCGTAGTTAAGCACCCTTGACTGCCGCGGCTCGATCTCGTAGGCTGGACTCCTTCCATGGACCCGAACTTTCTGGCTCCGATCCTCACACCGCACGGTCGCCTTACTTTAGGCGCAGTGGCCGAGGGGCCCGCGCTGGACCCCGGTCTCGTCCAGCGTCTACACGACGCCTTCGCTCGGGGCTCCGGTCATGGTCTTCTCCAACTCGGCGCGAGTGAGGTTGGAACCGCTCTTCCTCCAGTGTTCTCCTACTGGCGAGAGCTTGCCACGCGGTACGTGACGGCCCTCTGCACCCTTTCTGACGCGGCGACAGATTCCTCGAAAGCACATGTTCCCGCCCCGCCCCCTGGGGAATTGGAACCGTTAGCATTGGCTGCGCCTCCGATGACCGGGGCGGAGTACCTGACATTGCAGGTCCTCGGTGCTCTCTGGCAGGAGATGGATGCCGCTTTCGCCATCGAGTTATCGGAGTCGGGAAGCTCGATCCAAGACTTTCTTAAGCACCGCAATCCCGCGTGGAACCTGGTGGGCCGCGTGCACTTCAATCTCGCCGAAAATCGCAGGGACGATCAGGCTCCGTTCGCGTTTCTCGCCACTTACACGACCCGGCTTTCCGCCCACGCCAAAGCGCAGCATCTTCCGCTCGGTCAGGCGCTCCGCGAATACGCAGGCGCAACGAACAAGGATCGCTTGTTGTCGTTGCTGCTGCCCGTTCAGCGCGCAGGCGAAATCTGCCCGTGGCTGAAAGCGATGGTCGACTCGGGCGAGATCTTCCATCCACTGCGCTGGACACCCAACGACGCTTTCCGCCTTCTCCAGGATGTTCCCCAACTGGAGAGCGCTGGTGTCGTGGTGCGAATGCCGGCGACGTGGCGGGCAAACCGCCCTCCCCGTCCGCAAGTGAAGGCGACGGTGGGAGGAAAGGCGCCCGGCGGATTGGGCAAGGACGCACTCCTGGATTTCCGTATGGAAGTCACGCTCGACGGTGAGCCGTTGACCGCCACTGAGATCGAAGAGTTGCTGGCGAAGTCGGATGGGCTCTCGCTGGTCCGAGGACGCTGGGTCGAGATTGATCGCGAGCGGCTCAGCCGGATGCTTGACCATTTCCGCATGGCCGAGCGCGCCGCCGCCGATGGCGGCCTCAGTTTTGGAGAAGCGATGCGCATGCTTTCCGGCGCCGATGTCGCGGCCGACGACGGCGGGTCCGACCCCGATTGGGCCCAGGTGGTGGCGGGACCCTGGCTGCACGAGACGCTGAAAGGACTTCGCGGTCCAGAAGGGTTGGCCAGCATCGAGCCCGGCACAGCACTGAATGGCACGCTACGGCCTTACCAGCAGGTAGGTATGCGCTGGCTTTACCTGCTCGCGCAGCTCGGCCTAGGGGGTTGTCTGGCCGACGATATGGGGCTCGGCAAGACCATACAGCTTTTGGCGCTTCTGGTCGCTCTCAGGGGCCCGACGCGGGAACCGAGAGAGAAGAATCGACCGAGTTTGCTGGTGGCGCCCGCCTCGCTTCTGGCCAATTGGGCCGCCGAGATTGACCGCTTCGCACCGAGCTTGAAAGCGCTGGTTGCCCATCCCTCAGCCATGCCGGCGTCCGACCTCAAAACAGTGGGATCCGAGCGTCTCCAAGGTCTGGACCTGGTCATTACCAGCTACGGCTCTCTCCTCCGCCTCCCTTGGTTAACGGAGACATCATGGCGATTGGTGGCGCTCGATGAAGCTCAGGCCATTAAGAATCCAGGCGCCAAGCAGACCCGCGCCGCCAAGAAACTGAATGCCCAGGCGAGATTTGCGCTTACCGGTACGCCGGTCGAGAATCGGTTGGGAGACCTGTGGTCTATCTTTGACTTCATCAACCCAGGCCTGCTCGGATCGTCGAAAGAGTTTACAAGTCTGATCAAGCGCCTGGCGGAGAAGCCCCATAACCCTTACGGCCCGCTCCGCGAACTGGTGCGGCCGTACATCTTGCGGCGGCTCAAGACCGACAAGACGGTCATTGCAGACCTGCCCGACAAGACAGAGGTCAAGGCGTTCTGCCAGCTCACCCGCCGGCAGGCAGCGCTCTACCAGCAGGCAGTCGAGGAATTGGCGGAACAGCTCGAAGACTCAGACGCGGACGGCATCAAGCGCAAGGGCGTCGTGCTGTCATTCCTGATGCGATTCAAACAGATCTGCAATCACCCGTCGCAGTGGCTGGGCGACGGCGCTTGGGGCGAGGATGACAGCGGCAAGTGGGCTCGCCTACGCGACATCGCCGAAGTCATCGCCGCCAAGCAGGAGAAAGTACTGGTCTTCACCCAGTTCCGCGAGGTCACCGCTCCGCTGGCGGCTTTCCTGGGATCGTTGTTTGGGCGCCCCGGCCTGGTTCTCCACGGTGAAACCCCGGTGGGCAAGCGCCAGGAATTAGTGCGCCGATTTCAGGAAGACGAGGAAATAGGATTTTTCGTGCTGTCGCTCAAGGCTGGGGGATCCGGTCTTAATCTCACCGCGGCTTCCCACGTCGTCCACTTTGACCGGTGGTGGAACCCGGCGGTAGAAAATCAAGCTACGGATCGCGCTTACCGCATCGGCCAGAAGAAGAACGTGCTGGTGCACAAGTTTGTGTGCCGAGGAACCGTGGAGGAGAAGATCGACCAACTCATCGAGTCGAAGCGTCAGATCTCCCGGGACTTGCTGGAGGGTGGCGCCGAGTTGCTCTTGACTGAAATGAAAGATGATGAGTTACTCAAACTTGTTGCCCTCGACATCAATGCCGCGCTGAAGGAGACGTGAGCCATGTACTACGATTATGGATGGCGACCCTATGTGACCGTAGCAGAGCGGCGGCAAAAGGCCGCGCGCGAAATGGAGAAGCTCAAGAAGAAGGGACATCCCGTCTCACCGGTCGTCATCGAAGGCCGCACCATTGCTAAGACATTCTGGGGCAAGGCATGGTGCGAAAACCTGGAGCGCTACAGCGACTATGAGAACCGCCTGCCGCGCGGCCGGACCTACGTGCGCAACGGCTCGGTGGTGGATCTCCAGATTGGCGGCGGCGAGGTCACTGCCCTGGTCAGCGGCTCGGAAATTTACAAGGTGGCGGTGAAGGTAACGCCGGTCTCGAAAGCTCGCTGGCAATCCCTATGCTCGGACTGCGGCGGGGCCATTGACTCCCTCGTCGAACTTCTTCAGGGTCGCTTCTCCAAGGGCGTCATGGAACGCATGTGCCAGGAGGGGACCGGCCTATTCCCTTCACCAGGCGAGATCAAACTCTCGTGCAGTTGCCCGGACTGGGCTTCGATGTGCAAGCATGTCGCGGCAGTGCTTTATGCCATCGGCGCCAGGCTCGACCAGCAGCCCGAGCTTCTCTTCAAGCTGCACAAGGTCGATCAGAAAGAACTGATTGCCAAGGCCGGCCAAGGGCTGCCCCTCGGTGGACAAGTGCTCGCGCCAGAAAAGACGCTCGGCAGCGAAGACCTTGCCGCGATCTTTGGATTGGACATGGCTCAAACTGCGGATGCCGCGGCCCCGGTGCCCGTTACAGCAGCTAAATTACGGAGCGCGACAAAGCGGGTTGCCAAGAAAACAAAAATCAAGGTGCGCGCCCGAAAAGGAAAGACAAAGCGGCGCATGATCGCCAAGCCCGCTCCCACAGCAATTCCGGCAGTCCCGGCGGTTCAGCCAGGAGGTTCCCCACCAAGCGATGCTACGTGAGCTGACGCGTTTTCACGATGCGTTGCCGAAGCCGATAACGCCGATGGCGAGGAACAGGATGGCGATCCCGGTCAGGCAGTATCCCAAAGCGGTGCGGCTGGCGCCTTTCCACTCCCCGCCCAGGAATCCCCAGATGAGGCCGGCAATGATATCCACGGACATATAGACGGGCCAGCCGATGATTCCACCCAGCGTGCCCAGGGCGTCGGCGCCCATACCATAAACCACCACGCCGATGTACCAGAGGAATCCCATCAAGGTGGCGCCCAGGACGTAGTTGGCGCCCGTCCCCGTCTCCCGAAAGACACCCCAAGTATGGTTTTTGTTCAGGAGATAGACACAATAAGCGGCGTTAGGCAGGAAGCCGCAGCTCACGGCCAGCGCCCAGATGCCGTTGCCCGACATCGCTGTGGACGCGCCCGCGTGCAGCGAGGTCTGCCGCATTTCCTCGCCGAACACAAAAGCGAAGTTGAGCATCGAGGAGAATACGCCGGAGAGGATGCAGATGATGAGCCCGACGCCGAAGCCTGAGCGCTCAGAAGCCGCCCCGCCCGCAGCCTGCTCGCGTTCACGGCGCATCCCCGCCAGCGCCAGGAGCACGAGCCCCACCGTCATGACCAGGGTGCCCACGATCAACGCCACACCATGACGGGTGCCCAGTTGTTCCGGATGGAGTATCGCCAGCGGCAGGAGCGACCCGAACGAGGAGGTGATGCCGAGAATGACAGCAAAACCCAGCGCCAACCCCACGCGCGCGATTCCCTGGCCGAACAACAGACCGCCAATTCCCCAAGCGAATCCAAAGAGCGCAATTTTCGCCAGCACGATACCGGAGGACTGCGCCAGCACGCTTCCGAGATGGGGAACCGTGGCCCGCGCGATCGCCCAGGGAAGAATCAGCAACCCCGAGATCGCGTAAACCAGCCAGATGTTCTCCCAACGCCAAGCGGAGAGCCTCTTCATGGGCGCCGCGAAGCTCCCGTTCAGTATCCCGCCCACAAAAACCAGCAGCAGGCCCCACCCGATTTGTTGACCCATGGTTCCTCCCGTGGAACTCCGGTGCGTGCAGTGCGCGAGCTCCCACGGGGAATAAGGTGCGGTCTCCGTAGCTGTCGTCCACGCCCGCGCCGAAGGGTCTCTCCCCGGCGCGGGTCACGAATCAGGATGATAGCCGGCGCGCTGGCGCGGTCACGACGCCGATTCAAAGGACTTGGCAGCCATCTCGACGTTATCGTATACGTCGAAGACCGTTACTAGTTTGGTGATATTAAGCTGCTCGTGAAAGCGCTTGGTCAGGTTGGCCAGCTTCAGACTGGCGCCTTGGTTTTGCGCTGAGGTGAATCCCGCCACCAGCGTGCCCAAGCCGGCGCTATCGATGTAGGTTACATCGGCAAGGTCAAGAACCAGGCGCGTTTTGCCGTGGCTCAGGAGATCCTTGAGCTTGGTGCGGAGTTGGCTGCTCTCCTCACCCAATGTTACACGGCCGCTGAGTATTAACACCGTGACTCCGTTCACTTCTTTCTCAACCACATTCAATGCCATGCTTTCCTCCTGTGAGTACGTTTCGCCTTCGTTACGCGCGAACGCGCATTTTACAAGGCTCCGGCGCGAATGTAAATGCCGCGATGAATGGCGGGCTAATCCTGTGGAAGTCATCCCGGGAAGAATCCCACTGTGCCGACGTCATTTGGCGGCGGACCCTTTCCAGTCAAGGGACAGGTGGTCGCTGTCAACTTCCACGGCGAGCGTGGGAACAAAGCCCCCCGGCGGCAGCATCTTGACCGTTTTAGTCAGGTCCGCCGCTCGATCCCGTGCCAGGACGCGGACGGAAACCTCCGATACGCCGGCCGACACGGTGATGGTGTGGGAGAACGACCCCTGATAAGAGCCCTTTATCCCCAGGAATCCACCCTTTACCTTCTTCCCCTTCAAGCTCTCTTCAAACAAGGCTTTCCCACCGCTGGAAAAGACAAGCGTCGCTTCCTTCAAGCCATAATTGCAGACGACTTGGACGACCCGCGGAATATTAGCGAGTCTGGCAGCCTCGGCCCTGGCAATGTCTTCAGCGCTGGGAGCGGCGGGCTGGGGAGAAGGTGCGGCGACGGCAGGCTCTGGCTGGGCCACCGGCGGCGGCTCCGTCGCAGCCGGTTCTTTCGCGGCCGATTGCTTCGGCTTACGCGCGGAGGTTTTCTTGACCGCCTCGGGCGCCGCGCTTACCGGTGGCGTCTGTTCCGTGGTGGCGGCCGGTGGAGCTACAGGCTCAACCGGGGCGGTGTCTGGGGGCGGCGGCTCTGGTGCTGGCGGAGTTTGCACTGCCACCTGCACCGGCGGCGGGGCTACACTTCTTGCGCGGTGAAACCCCCAATAGCCTAGAATCGCGCCGGCCAACAAGACGAGTGCTACCCCGCCCAGAGCGATGGGGACGACTTTCGACTTGGGCGCGCCCGAGGCCGTGGGGGCGGTCCCCGCCGACTCCACTGGAGGGGCGATATCGGCTCGAAGCTGAGGTGCGAGGTTCGGCGGGGGAGATCCGGCTACCGGAGACGCGGTGGAAACGCCCGGCGCCGGCGTTGTGCGCATTCTTTCCGATAGCTGGGAAGCAGGCGCCGGCCCCGCGGATGGCTCTTGCGCTGGGAGCCCTCGCCCCAAAAGTGTCGGCCCGTCGAAATTAGGACGCGCAGAAGCCGCGGGCATCACGCCGGAAACCTCCGGCGTCCGCATCTGTAGAGTTTGTCCCGTGAGAGGGGGCGCATTCACGTGCGGCGCCGGCGCAACCGGTGGCGGGGCTACGGGCCTGGGCGGTTGACCGGGTGGCGTCCAGCCCGCTGACGCTATTGTGGCTGGTCCCGCGGCTTGCAGAGGAACGGCGGGAGGCCGCCACGGCAGTGGCGCCGGGTTTTGGGCTGCTGGCTTCATCTGGCCTGGAGATGGCGTGGCCACCGCGCGGGCAGGCGGAGCCGCCACCAGGATTGGCGCGCGCGGGGGCGCCGGCGAAGCGGCCGGGGGCCGCGCTGGAACTCCTGCCTGCGAACCGAGCGGACGGCCGTGCTGAAGGGCGTCCAAATCGTCCAGCAATTCTCGAGCTGACGAGTAACGCCGGTTGATGTCCTTCGCCAGGCACCGCTTCACCAAGTCATCGAGCGCAGGCGTGAGATCATGATTGAGAGTGCCTACTGCCGGCGGCTCCTCGTAAACGATTTTGAACATCACGGCGGCGGTGTTTCCGGTGAAAGGCTTTTTACCAGCGAGCATCGTGAAAACAACAATGCCCAATGAGAAGAGGTCCGTGCGGGCGTCAAGCTCGCTTCCCTTCACCTGTTCCGGCGACATATAGGATGGCGTTCCCGTTACCCCAATGGTGCGCGCCACGCCTTCGCGCGCCAGAACTTTGGCGATCCCAAAATCCGTGATTTTTACCCGTCCATCCAGAGTCACGAGAATGTTCGCGGGCTTCAAATCGCGGTGGATGACCTGGTTCCGATGAGCGTAATCCAGCCCCTCCGCCACCTGCCGCAGGATATCAAGGCTTTGTTCGCTGGTCAGGGGGGGAGGCGAGTCGAGAATCTTCTCCAGGGTCACGCCGGGTACCATCTCCATTGCGACGCAACAGGTGCGGGTTTCCTCATCTTGGAAGACGTCGTAAATGGCGGCGATGGAGGGGTGGGACAATCGCGCCGCCTCCTGGACTTCCCGCATGAATAATTGCTGTGGGCTGTTGAATCCCTCCTCGGGAGAAACGCTAAAGGAGAGGACCTTCAGGGCAACCTCGCGGCCGTTTGCCGGGTCCGACGCCCGGTAGACGATGCCCATGGCGCCCCGGCCCAGCTCGGAAATGATGTCGTATCGTCCGATTTTGTTCATGGCTCTTCTGCAACGCCAAGATACCATAACACAAATTATGCGTGTAGCAGATGAACGGTAGACGCGGTGCGGATGGCGCTACTGCTGGCCGAGCGCCTTTTTCAGTTCCTGCAATTCCTTTTCCAGCCGGTGCTGGCGACCGTGGATCATCCAGGCATAAACCATAAAGATCCCCCACAGGAGTCCATACGCGAGAACCAGGTATACGTTGCACATGCCATTCCCTCCTGAAATGCTCCAATGACCATCGCCGGCTGACGATGGTCGGGACTCTAGGCTGCAAGATTCGATCCCCGGAGTCGCCGGAGACGTGCCACGTCGCGACGCAGCGCCGCCAGCCGTAAAGACTGCCGCATCAAGTAGGCAAACAAACACAAGAATGCGCCCCAACTTACCAGTAACGCCACCCACATGCGCGGATCAAGGCCGGAACCCTCGCCCCCGGCAATCACCGGCTGCGGATGCTGCGTCCGCCACCAGCGAATGGCCATGTAATCAATCGGCACATCGACGAAGCCCATAATGCCGACCACGGCCGCGAGAACTGCCGCGCGCCCGGGATTGATGACGTAACTCCGGAGCATCAAATACGCCACGAACAGAAGCCACAAAACAAAGGTGAGCGTCAGGCGCGCGTCCCACGTCCACCAGATTCCCCAGACCGGCTTTGCCCACAGCGGACCCGTCACTAGCACACAAGTGCAGAAGACAAATCCCACTTCCGCCGCGGCGTGGGCGAAATCATCCGCTGCATCCCGGCGCTTCCACAAATATCCCACGCTGCCAAGGAAGATCAGGAAGTAAGCGACCATCGCCGTCCATGCCGACGGCACGTGGATGTAGAAGATGCGCTGCACTTCGCCCATCGTGGCTTCCTGCGGCGCGTAGAAAAAAATCAAATAGGCGGCCACTACCAGCCAAACGAACGTCACAATGAGATGAATAGTGGGAGGGAAGACTTTGCTCATGAATCGTCCTTAGTCCGTTGTCCGTCGTCCGTTGCGGCCCACAAGGTCGGTACCACGTGACCACTGACCACGGACAACTGACAACGGACGACTGATTACTCCTCCAGAACATACTCAAACAGCATGTACGATAATACCACAAAGATGATGCTAAACCCCGCCGCCAATTTGATCCAGCCGGCATAATCGCTGACCGGGTCACCCTTGAGCGCTCCGGTAGATCCTTCTACCCCCGCAATGAATATGGGGACGGCGACCGGGAACTGAAGCACCGGGAGCATGACTTCTCTCATGCGAGTATTGGCGGCGACAGCCCCGAACGTGGTACCCACGGCCACGTACCCCAACGTGCAAAAGAAGGTGATGAGCGCGAACCAGCCCAGCGCCGGCATGAAAGAAAAGTTATACCAGAGGCTCACCGCGAACACCACGACGACCTCGGCGATTGCCATAAAGAACAGGTTGGCCAGCATTTTGCCGAGGTAGATGGCGCCCGGATCGACTGGCGCCAGACGCATGCCTTCCAGTCCGCCGTTCTCGCGCTCCGCCGCAAACGACCGGTTGAATCCCAATACACCGGCAAAGGCGAATGCAATCCACAACAGGCCGGGCAGCAAACGCAGCGTCTCCTCCCGCGCCGGCTCAAACGCGAAGTTGAACAGGAACACCACCAGGAGGCCGAAGATGCACATGGAGGCAAGCGTCTCGCGGTGCCGCCATTCGACGCGGAGGTCTTTGGTGAATATTGCCGCGATGACTCGTAGAGTTTGCATGTTGGCAGTAAGGAGTCAGGAGCCAGGAGTCAGAATAGAACCACCAGCCCAAAATCGAGAACTTCCTTTCCGTCGGCTGTTTGGAAACCAATGCTCTCGGGCAAATGGCGATCGCGCACCCCCCCCTTCCCTCGCCCCCTTGGGGGAGAGGGGGGACCGCAAGGCGGTGGGTGAGGGGGTAAGCATGACGGCGGATGCGCCACTCTTGTTTCTGGCTCCTATTTGGAAGTCGTCACCTTTGGGGCCATCGTTGATACTCGATTGGCGCTTCGCGGTTTTCGAACCGCAGATTCGAGAAGTCGGCGATTCTTACCGCGTCTCTTATCCCAGCAAGCACAGACCTTGTGCAGGGCACCCTATAGAGGGTACCGCCCTTTGCGAAGAGTAGGTCACCCGTTTGCGACCAATCTGCCCAATCGCTTCTGCCGATCTTGTCGACTTCCCGATCGCCCCTAAGAAGGGAGTGCTCGGTTAGATTCCAAGGGCCATCCTTCTCTCTTAACCCTGTGATCGACATTTCGATCCGGTACCTTTTCGGCCACCTCGGATTGGACTTCCGCCATGTGATGGGAGGATCAAACTCCCACCAGACTCTTCGGCCGAAGTCATCTTTGGTCTTGGTCGGATAGCCGACAAGCTTCCAACCATCTCTTTTCAACCGCTCCGACCAGACAGGATCGTCCTCGCCCCAGCCCGGACGATTGCCAAATTGCGAGACAATTAGCCACTTTGGAATTGAGAAGCCTTTGGCAATTCCCATCTCCTTATCACGGTGGTTTAATTCAATCCGGCTTCGGCGGAGGAAGTGGCCGCCACCTCCCCACCCATCGCCCTTCGGCCACAGTGCCAAGGCCGTGAGATACGGCGGTCGACTGATTGCCGACCAAGAACGATAAGGTTCCCGATAGGTGGCAGCAAAGTAGAGTAATAAGTCGCCATCGGGAGACAGATCACAGCGTCGTTCGTAAACTCTTGCCTTCAACCACTGACCGTATTCGAACGTATCATTCGACGTGTTCCACTTTATGATAAGCACGTGGTTGCTCGGGCCACGGCGAAAAATCACCGCAACCGGCGCCGCCCGGGCCAGGATAGCGTATAGGCGAACTTGCGAAGATTGCATAGCGCGTATCGTCCCGTGTCTATCTAATGCCGAGCAGCCGGAAAATTACAATTTAGTGCTCAGCCTGAGAATTTGGGGTATGGCAGATATAGAGAAGTCGTGGCATCCGCTGGGCACGACTTAACCCCCTCACCCGTCTCGCCCCGGCTGATGAAAGCGCCGGTTGCTCGCCACCCTCTCCCCCAAGGGGGCGAGGGATGTAAATCTAAAACAAAAATCCCCTTCACTACTGTCTCGTGAATTCTGACTCCTGTCTCCCGACTTCTAACTCCTGTCTCCTGGCTCCCGACTCCTGACTCCTTTTCGCAGCGCGGCGAGAGGCGCCATGTTGATCGGCCCATCGTACTTGACCTTTCCGCCTTCCAGCGCGACGAGCCGCTTCGCAATGGCCTTGCCCTGCTCGAAATCGTGAGTCGAGAAAATCAGAGCCTTGCCTTGTCCTTGCAGGCTTCGCATCAGGTCTTGCAGGGACTCCGTGGAGGCTGCGTCGAGGCCGGTGAAGGGCTCATCCAACAGCAGAAACTGGGGGTCGTGCAAGAATGCCCGGGCTAAAGATACGCGCTGTTGGTATCCCCTTGAAAGCTCGCGTACGGGAGTCTCCGCGCGCTCGCGGAGGTGGAAGAGGTCAAGCACGACGGCCAACCGCTGCCCGAGATCGGCCAGGCCGAAGAGCTTTCCCGCGAATTCCAGGTTTTCCCGTGCGGTAAGTTCGCCGTAAAGGAATGTCATGTGGGAAACGAACCCAATCGCGGCTTTCGCAGCGGCGGGGCTGGCCTGAATGTCGCCGCCATCGTAGAAGACCTTGCCTTCGCTCGGGCGGGCCAGCGTTGAGAGCACGCGCAGCAGCGTGGTCTTACCCGCGCCATTCGGGCCATAGAGCAGGACGGAATCCCCAGGCTCGACGCGGAGGCTGACACCATCTAACGCGTGAAAGGTCCCGAATTGTTTGGAAACATCGCGCAGTTCCAGCGCGGATTTAGTGCGGGGTATGTCGGATGGCATAGGACTCGAGCAGCGCGGGCGGAGCTTTCTTCAGGGTCGATACCAGGCGCGCTTTCAGTTCCAGGCGCTCTTTCCAATAAGGCTTCTCCAGAATCTTGCCGGCCGCGAAGAGCTCATCCAGGTCGGCGAGAGAATTAAACAGCTTTTCCACTTCCGTTTCCAGCGCCTTCTGAATCTGACTCGCACTCTGTTGGGCTTTCCACTTGGGCCATTCCTTCGCCACGCGCACGCCCAGCCCCCACAGCAAAACCATCAGGAAGCAGGCAAGCAGCAAGCCGCCCATCCGCGTCATCGAATTGGGCAGAGTCTTCACTTCCGCGTCGGCCCGGCTGGCAGAAGCTTCCGTCGCTGCTGCCTCGCCGCTGAGGCTGGCGGCGAGTTGAGCGTTGGCCGGCACGCTCTGCGCCCAATATTTCTGGCTACCCGTTTCCGTATCGATTCCCACGGACTTGAAGATCGGGGAATCCACGGAAAGGCTGGAGGGCGAAACCAGCAGCTCCGCACTGTCGATGGGATAGGCGACGGAGTCCGCGAGATCCACCTTGCTGGAACGGTAATCGCTGTCGTACGCCACCATCACCACGGTCAGCCCCGGCTTGAGGGGGTACTGAAGATAGAAATCGCCTGGACCTTTGCCGGGATTTACGGGCTGCGGGAGCGCCATGTTCATCAATCCGGCAACCGCGGCGGTGGGGTCCCCAGCCGTCTTAGCGAGGTGAAAAAGAAAAGTGCCGTCGGTGTTCACGTAGGTGCGCGGCGGATCCAACGAGTTGCGAATGGCGAACATCTCCTGCACGTGAACCTTGCCGCCCTCGGCGTTCAAGACGATGCGGGCGGATTGAATCCGCGCGGGCGGCGCCGTGCGAGTCGCGTCGTACACGGTGATGTCAACGCGCGCTTCGCCGTTATCGAACTTCACCGGAGCGTGATAATTCACGTCCTGATAAGTCGCCTGGAGGAGGTAAAAAGAGTCGGTGGCGAGGTCGGTCGAATCGATCGCGAAGTGGCCGCGGGCGTCTGTGGCTGCGGTGGCAACTTGCTGCATTCCACCGCGCGGCATGAGGAGCTGGAGCTTTTGGTTGGGGACCGGGCTGCTGGTGGTGCCGTTTACCACTTGCCCTGAAATCTTGCCGCCAGCAGCGAGCAAAGTAGAGCCTGAACACAGCAGCCACAGGCACGCCGCCGAAAGGCTGAGGAATTTGGATCGATGCAACTTAACGGTCATGGGACCTGAACGGCGCGACATCACAGCATTCTTCTTCCCTCGCCCTCTTGGGGACAAGGGGAGTAAATTCACATCACTCCCTCTGCATCGGAGGGGTCCCCTGTGGGCAAGGAAAAGCCGCGGACCTACCGAGCAGGTCCGCGCTACACCTGCTTTTTTCCCGGAGCGGCAATGCGCGCACCGCACTCGCCGCAGAATTTCACCGGCAACGGGTTCTCATACCCACAGGCAGGACACGTGTATTCGATCGGAGGCAGAGTCTTGCGCTGCGCTCGGCGCGCAGCGATTTCGCGTTCCACCACCGCATCGTCCTGCTTCAGCAACTCGGCCTCCTGGGTCGCCGCCATTAAACCCGCCGCCTCCCCGAGATAATTCGCGCGCAACGAATCATAATCAACGCGGGCAATCTTGCCGGATTGAAACTCAAACTCCAGGTCTTTCAGGTTATCGTAGACCACCAACCGCCGCCGCTTCAAGTCGCCGAGCACGGTTACGTCCATGGGAAGCGGCCCACCGGCGGTTTCCGCGCTGAGCAACGGGAAGACGATGTAAACCGCCATCCCTACCGCCATTAGAACTGCGACGCTCAGTAACATAGTTTTTTCGCGAGTCGGAAGTCAGAATCTAGAAGTTAGAAGCTAGAAGAAGCCGGAACTCACCACACCCTAGACAGGTTCGAAACTCCATACGCCGACAATCATCAATAAGTGCGGCTTTATTCTGGCTCCTGACTTCTGGCTTCTAACTCCTAACTTCTAGCTACTGCCTCTACCCCAGCCCTGCGGATTTCATTTCCTCTTCCATCGCCGTGAGTACTTTGGGATCTTGGGACGCGGAAGTGGGAGCCGTCACAATCGCCGGCTTGCTCTTCCAGCGGCGCACGATGACCACAACAATGCCCAAGCCCACCAACAATCCTATGCCCGGGAGAATCCACACCGCCAGGTTGAATCCTTTGGCTGGAGGAGCAGTCAACGCCTGCACACCATAGCGGATGGAAATATCCTGGAGGATGGCGGTCTCATCCTTCCCATCAGCGATTTCCTTCTTGATGAAGGCTCGCATCTCCGCTTTCTCGGCGCATTCAAGCATCGGGCACTGATTCAGCGGCGCTACACATCCGCCACAAGTGCACATCACCTGGTTACCCACCGATTCGACGGTTGGTTTGCGGCTCTCGGCCCCGCGCGCCGGCAGCACGGCAAGCAGAAAGACGGCAAGCCAGAAGAAACCGTGACGAGTGACAAGTGACGAGTGACCAGCAAAACGGCCCCGAGAGGTCCAAGCCTTTGAACGCAAAGTCAAACCCACCAAGCGGCCGACTTGGGGCATCTGGCCATGGAAACTGAGATTCGGGTTTTTCTGCTTGTCACTCGTCACTTGTCACTCGCCACTGCTCTTCAAAATCCATCGCCTGCCTGCACTGCCAGTTCTTGCGCTTGGCGCATTTCCGCCATCTCGCGCTCCACACGGCTGGGAACCATTGCCAGCAAGGTGCCTAGCAGTGTCACCAAACCACCGATCCAAACCCACATCACCAGAGGATTAACAAACACCTGGAAAATGCCTTTGCCAGTGTCGGGATCAATGCCGGCCAGCACGACGTAGAGATCCTCGGATAACGTGGGGTGAATGGCCACGTAGCTGGTAGGCTGCTGGCTGGCCTTATAGAAGCGCTTTTCCGGGTGCATCGAGGTGAAAGCCTGGCCGTTCTTCGTCACGGTGATAAGCGCGCGCGTGTATTCGTAGTTGGGGTTGTCACCGGTGACAAGGCCATCACAGCGCAGCACGTAGTTCTTCACGCTTAGCAGATCGCCTTCCTGCATCAACCCCTTGGTATCCGTTTTGAAAGCTTGGCCGGCGAAACCGACAAACAGTAGCACAATGCCGATGTGTACGATGTACCCGCCATAACGCCTGGTATTCCGCATCGTCAGGTTGTAAAGGGCTTGGGCGAAGTTCTCCTTGGCTGTCCTCATGCGGGTGAGCGCGCCCTTGAAGAATTCGCCTAGAATGCAGACGAGTACGAAAACGGAAAGGAAGAAGGTCATCCAGGCGTAAAAACTGCGCATCCCCTCCGCGAACAGCACTACACCCGCCACAAGCGCCACAATGAGCGGGAGGGTGAAGTTCCTTTTCAAACTTTGGAACGAGGTCTTGCGCCATGCGAGCAACGGTCCGGCCCCGGTCAACAGCAAGAGCAGCAAACCCATCGGAATTGCCACTTTATTAAAGAACGGCGCGCCAACGGTGACCGTCGCATTTTCGACGGCCTTGGAAATCACTGGAAATAGAGTTCCCCAGAAAACCGCGAAAACCAGTGCCAGCAAAATCCAATTATTGAAAAGGAATCCACTCTCGCGCGAGACCATGGAGTCAAGCTTGTTCTCACTTTTCAAGTGGTCCAGACGCAGGAAAACCAAGGTGACGGAAAAGAACAGAATGATGGCGATGAAAACCGCAAAGAACGGGCCAATGTTGGATTGCGCAAAGGCGTGTACGGAAGAGACAATCCCGCTGCGCGTCAGGAAGGTGCCGAAGATGCTCAGGAAGAACGTCAGGATGACCAGGGAGACGTTCCAGACTTTCAGCATGCCTCGCTTTTCCTGGATCATCACCGAGTGCAGGAAGGCCGTACCAGCAAGCCACGGGAGCAAGGATGCGTTTTCCACCGGGTCCCATCCCCAATAGCCGCCCCATCCTAACACAGCATAAGCCCAGTTGCCGCCCAGCAGGATTCCACAGCCGAGCAACATCCACGGAACCATCGTCCAGCGGCGGGTGATGCGAATCCAGTTGTCGCCCAATTGCCGGGTGATAAGCGCTGCCATCGCGAAGGCGAATGGCACCACCATGCCGACGTATCCCAAGTAGAGCATGGGCGGATGAATCACCATGGAGTGGTATTGCAGGAGAGGGTTCAATCCATTCCCGTCCGGCGCCGTAAAGGCCTGTGTTCCGGCGCTCGATACCAGGGAGAGTTCATGGAAGGGGTTGGCGACGAAAAAGACCAGCAGGGAAAAGAAGGTGCCGACTCCCATCAGCACAGAAACCACGTAGGGCATCAACTGACGGTTTTTGCGGCGGTTCTGCCAAACCACCAGCGCGCTGTAAATCGAAAGCAGCCACGTCCAGAACAGCAGTGAGCCTTCCTGTCCAGCCCAAAGCGCCGCAACCTTGTAATAAGTGAGCAAGTCACGGTTGGAGTGTTCGGCCACATAGGCGTTGTGGAAGTCGTTCGTGAGGATCATGTACTCTAGAACGACCACGGCCACCGTGATCATCAGGAAGAATCCCAAGGCGGCACGTTCGGCGCTGCGGGTGATGCGCGGACTGCGGAGAATGCCTCCCACCGCTCCCGCGACAAGCGCATAAACCGCGAATGCCAGGGAGGCAATGAGGCCGACACTACCGACTTGGTTCATAAAGAACTCCCTGAACCCTGGTTCTTCGAGAAATGGAAGCCGCGGGCATCCTGTAGCGCAGGGCTATTTTGCATTGCTCAGCGCGGCAACCGGGCCCTTCATGCTCGTCCCGCGTGCGCCTGGTGCAGACTGATACTTGGAAGCGCATTTGGCCTGGATTTTGTCGGCGCGGAATTCCCCGTTCGCCAGATAATCGCCGTCGACAATCGCTTGCGCACCGTCTTTAAAGGTGTCAGGTAGCGTATCGGTTCCTACGTAGGTTACGGGAATGGATTTTGTGTCCTGGGCGAGCCGGAAGCTGAGTTGTCCGCCGCGATGCTCAACTGATCCTTGCGCGACAACTCCACCCACGCGCACATGGCGGCGCGCCGATTGCGCCTGGGTGAGCTCGTTCACCGTCACGTAGTAGGTTTTATTCTCCTGGAACCCGGAAATCCCTTCCCAGGCTACTATGGCCAGAATAATCCCGATGCCGATGCCGAATTTCCACTTCTTGCTGTGCATAGG
>JBKQVI010000102.1:0-31994 GCA_052139985.1 Terriglobia bacterium | reverse complement strand
AGCTCGGGGCTGCCCAAGGCCCCTCCCTCCGCGGAAGGGCGAAATCAAACCCCTGCAAACGGACACCACCCGAGGGCTCAATCTCGATCAGGGTTCTGTGGCGATCTCTTAGAACAAATTTACCCTGGGACGGCGGTAGTGGTGTCCTGATTTGAACAGAGCGCCTACCTTCAGGTTAGCAAGGGCCGGGCAGTGCCCGCCGCGTCATGGGAAGGCCGGCGCCCCAGCACCACCCATTGGCCCAAGGGCAAGCTGGTACGCGCTATCTAAGGTTAAGCCTGGAAGCTCGTGGCCTTCTAGGGAGGCTACAGGGTGGGCAGGTTCGATGCGGGAAGGGTTTTACGGCGAGGGACAAAGCATCCGTTTTCGCCTCATCTTCGCTTTCTGGCTAACCGCCTTACCTCTCAGTATGTTCTCAGCTTCGTTTTTGCCCGTCTGCCTTTGGACGCCCTTTGTTTTCAGGAAGTTCTCAGCTTCGTTTTTTGTGGACATTCTGTTCCTGCATGGAACGCCGCCGCGCTCCTTTTTCACGCCGCCCTACCGAGAGCGCCCACGCATCGAGCGTCCTTGGCTAGCCTGACAAAACCTCACAAGGCTAAGCTAGCACAAAGGCGGGCGATTGTCAAGCGAGAACTTCGAAAAAAAAGGTAACGTGGCCGAACGTCTGGCGCCATCCTCCGCTCGGCATCGAGCCATAGATAGGGCGCTGCTTTGTTCAAACCACGACGCCACCAGGGCGGCGGTACAGTCCCAACTCGAACGTAGCGCCGTCCTTTAGGGCGGCACAGGCCGGGCTCAAGAGGCTGCGGAAAAACGTGTAGCGGCGGGTTCACCCCGCCATTCGCACGTTGCAGGGATTGATGTTATGGCGACGTAAAGTCGCCGCTAAGTCGCCTATCCAGGTTTTTTCCGCAGCCTCTCAAGCCCGGCTCTACATTCCACAGTGGGGCAGTGCCAGCGAGCCGGTGTGCGGAACTGTCCCTGGTTTCTGTCGGCTAGGGCACAGACATGGCTCTAAGCGAGACCCCGAAGAATCCGAAGCAACCCTTCGACGGAGGCCCGGGCGTTTTCGAGGGCGTCACCGTGGGGGCGGAAGTGCGTCTCGAGCGACAGGGTTCCTGTGTATTGAGCGTCCTTCAAGGCCTTGAGCTGTCCGGCCCAGTCGATAATCCCACTGCCTACGGGCGCGCAAGTCAACTGGCCGGACGCCGGGTCGCGCTTCACGTCTTTTACGTGGATGTGGCTGACCAAGCCCGCGACCTCGCGATAGCCATCGGGAAACGGAACATCGTCCATCATCGCGGCATTGGCAAGGTCCCAATTGGCGCGCAGGTGGGGTGAATTTACATCACGCTCTGACTACTCCTGCACTGCTCCCCCAAGACTGCCATTGCCGAGCCGCACTGCTCAATGCGTCGATAAACCGGGTAGACGCGAGATCAAGGCAGGCCCCGGCGGACAGGAATTCTGTCCAGTCCGGGGCCTGAATAAGGGGGACAGTTTAGATTAAAAGTGGAACCCTAGTTCCGCCGTAAGGGCGCGCGGCGTTACGTAGTGCGTTCCGCTGAAGGTGGAAAGAAAATTGTAGAGTGCTTCTTTGTTCAGCAAGTTGATCGCTGTCAACCGGATGCTCCACTTGTGCTTGTCACCGTTGAACAGGTTGTCTTCACCCACCGAGAGGTCGAAGAGGTTGCGGGGTGCGACGCGAGGCGGGTTGTGATCGTCGTTTTCTTTCCCCGGCGCCGGAATTTTCAAGAATTTGGAAGCGTACTCGCTCGCCGGGCAGATGCTATTGGGACTAATCGGAGTCGTTGGGGTGGCAAACACACCATTGCAAGAAAGCCCGGCCTGGAACTGTTGGTCCGGTGTGATGATCGAGGCATCTACGACGGAGTCGGTACCGTTCGGCCCGTTGGCGCAATTTCCGCCCGCGCATGGTATAGGGCCTGCCACCAGGCCGCTATCGTAGCGCCAGTTGAACCCAATCCAGGGTCCGCGCTTGAACGGCTGGTATTGCAGGTGAGTGGTCTCATTGTAGTGCTCGTCATGGTCGATGCGGAACACTTCGCATCCCGTCGATGTTGGGCAGTCCGTGGCCGGCGTGGCGCCGATGCCGCTGACCTGCGGTTCAAAGAAGCGCGCCGCCACGCTTGACATCACAACGTACGCGGTGAAACCGTGGGTGTTGGGGACGCTCACGCGGAGGGCATATCCCGGAATCTTTGATTTCGCCCATTCGATAGGAAATGTGATGGGTGAATTTCCCAGCACGCTGAAGTCGAAAGCTCTTTGCGTGTACTTCCAAATGTATTCACCGTCCACCACCAGGTATTTGCTGAAAGCTTGCTGGAGGCCGGCGTGCAACTCATTGCGCGTGCCGGGACTCAGCGGCGCGTTGGCAACGCAAGGAGCGACCGTCGATGACATGATTGCGTTGATCACGCGATCGGCGCATCCGTTGCTGGCCAGGATCAGGTTCTCGTTGAACGGTGTTTCCATGGTGCGGGCATACGAAGCCCGAATCACGGTCCCGGTTTTCTTGATGTTGTAAGCGCCACCTACTCGTGGCTCCGCCTGGCGGGCAATGGAAATGCCATTATACAAGTCGCCGCGGATCCCCAAATTGAAGTTCCAGTTTTTGTAGGTGATAGAGTCTTGGACGAAGAGGCCCAGCTCTTTGATGTCGGAGTGAACATTATAAGCGTACAGGCCGCTGGTGGTGTTCGGGCAGCCATCGGAGGCCGGCAGTGATGCCGTTCGTGTCAAGTCGTAGCACCCCAGGATGGGTATAAACCCCGGGTTGGGTGTGAGCGGCCCGAGACAATTCGCCGGATTGGTCAGCCCGGGACTTGCATCCGGACTCCCGTCGCCATTGAAACAGACCGCATTGGAGGTGGGGTCGACGACCCCGAAGCTGTCGTCCTCCGTCAGGAAAGTGTGCTGAAATACCGCTCCGGCCTTGATGTTATTGACCCCTTTCACATAAGAAACTTCGGCGCGGGCGCCGGCGTTGGTCAGATAGCGGGTCTGGCCAATGGTCTGGCGTTGAAGATCCGGTTGCAGGTCGGCAAAAGGATTGTCGCTGGGGTAGTAGTTGTATCCATCTCGGCGCATCCAGCCGCCAAACGTAAACACCGTGTTATTGTTGAGCAGGCGCGTCCAGGACGGCGAGACGTCAATCGTCTTGATCTGCGAACGTTGATCGGTGGGGCCTACAAGATTGCCGTCGGGATCCAACCCTCCATTGTTAGCGACCAGTCCTGACCAAGCTGTCGAGTCCTGGGCGTCGTAGGAATTGGGCGTCTGGAACCACGAGCGCGTAAACTGGAAGTTCACGCTGACCGTGTCCTTTTGTGCGGGCTTAAAGTCGAACCGATCAAAGAGATTCTCCTCATTCCCCCGGTCGTGCATGACGTTAAATTCCGGGCCGTCCAGGAATCGACTGGTATTCATGCCGTTCGCGGAAATGAAGTTACCCCAGTTTTGTCCGCCGTAACCCAGATTAAATCCACCGTTCGAAGTGCCGAAGGTTCCGTAAGAGGCCATCACCTCTCCATGCGGTGTCGTCTCTCCCATACCCGAGCGTGTAGTAGCCACAATCACCACGCTGGTTTTCCCCCCAAATTCTGCCGGAGGAGCTCCGTCGATTACCTCGAGCGACTGCACGGCATCTTCCGGGAGTTGATTCGAGAAGACTTTGCTTTGTTGATCGGTGATCGGCTGGCCATCGATGGAAAAGGAGTTCGATGCATGATCTCCGAGTCCATGAAAAAGACCATTGGAATCGGCCGCAATTCCCGGCGAGGACAACGTGACCAGCGAACTCAGTGACGACGACTGACTTTCGAGCGGAAGCTTGTCGATCAGGGATCGGTCCACGTCCGTATGGGCGGTAGGATCGACCTCAATCAGATCCGAAGTTTCCGTCGATACCGTCACCTCGGTCTTTCCGCCGGCCAACTCCAGGGTGATGTTCAGACTGATGGGGACCGGGGAGTTGAGGTCGACATCTTGCGCATGGGGATTGAAGCCTGCATCAGTAACGCTGAGATGATATGGATTAAAGGGTATGTTGGTAAAGATAAACCCACCCGTGGCATCCGTGGACACCGTGCGTTCATACCCTGTTACAGGATTGTGGATTGTGACCGTAGCGCCGACAATTATGGCGCCCGTTTGGTCCTTAACTGTGCCCGCAACGGTCCCGGCACTCCCCGAACTCCCTTCGGCGGGCCAAGCGGGAACCGCGGCCGCTCCGAGTGACAAAATGACCATTGACAATAGAACGTACCTACCAAACATCAATTTCCTCCTTGAAGACTCGTGAGAATTCTTTGCGTCGAGTAAGAATAAGAATGGGGTAGATCTCTCAGGAGAGAGGAGGACCGCGGGCAAGAAGCGCCGAGGCGAGGTTGGGGGAAGAATGTGCCTGCCGGGATATAGGCAGATAGGTGGATTCCTGGTATGGCTTCTGAATAACTGATTGGACAGCGGGGCGGACCGAACTGCTACGAACGATCTGGCAGAGGGGGCAGAGTGGGCTCAGGTCCTGGGCAGCGTGAAGGTAGGGCCCGCCGTGGTGCTCAATCTGGCAGACCCTGGCAACTTCCGTATGGTGGTGAAAGATTTCGGCGGTGAATAGGTGGATTTCGCCGGTGAGCAGCACGCCCACCATTAGGGCTCGCACCCAGTACTTGCACCGAAATTTCCCCGAACGTCTCACTTCTGTGGTTTTGCTCTTCCCTTTTGGTTTGGACTTAATGTGCCTGTCTGACCGTGACCAATGGATATGATACCAAGAAAGCTGCTGGCGGGCGAGCGCCTACCGCGCCGTTCGTGTCGGTATAGATAGAGATGGCCGCTCCGCACGATAGGTTGCACACAAGGTCTGAAGTGGGCGCAAGCAAATAGACGATCAGGGAATGTCCACTTCCCGCGCGCACCGGAACCCGAGGTCGAAGTCCTTGTTGGCGGGGTTACGCCGGTTGCGGAGCGATACGCGCACGTCCCTGGGAACGCCAACCCAGGACCCGCCACGCAGAACGCGGAGTTGACCACTGGTAGGTCCCGTGGGGTCTTGGGACTGGCCGCTCTGGTAGTAACTCTGGTCCCACCAGTCATTCACCCACTCCCACGTGTTCCCCAGAGTGTCGAACAAGCCCAGCCCGTTCGCATGCTTCTGCCCGACTGCATGCATGTTGTTCCCATTTTCAGCCAGGCGCTTCAGGAAATTGGCTTGGTCTTCTCTTTTCCAAATCATTTGGCTATCCAGGCGCTGGCGCCCGCTGTCGTCGGCGTACCAGGCAATATCACCGAGTTCGCCGTAGCGCGGCGCCGTGCTCTCGGCCCGCGCCGCGTACTCCCACTCGGCCTCCGTCGGCAGCCTGCCGCCCGCCCAATGGCAATAGGCTTGGGCATCATCCCACGTGACATCGACCATGGGCATAGCCTCGTTACCCCACCCAGGGTTCAGCGGCGCGCCATTCAGGTTCGGCTCAGGCGGCATTTGTCCACCGATCGCTCCTACGAAGCGCTTAAAGGCTGCCACGGTCACTTCCGTCTGGCCCAGCCAATAGCCTTTCGAGATGCTCACCTGGTGCGCCGGCGTTTCAAAATCGTAACACTCCTTGTCGCCGGGCGAGCAGCCCATCATGAAGGTCCCCGGTGGAATCCAAACGTAGTTCAGGCCGTCATTGGAATTAGCCCTCACCTCGCCCTTTTTCACTCGATGATGCGAAAAAAACAAGACCACAGCAACGGCTAAGACCAGCCCAGCCACCGCCAGAACAATGAACTTCATGTTGCCAGGCGGCTCAGACATGATCTCGAACTGCGGGGGTTTGGCTGGTGCGGCTGGACGGGTTGTTACCAATAGGGACGGACGGCTCGATACCGCTGCGGGCGTGCTCTCTTGCGTTGGCGCCGTCGCGGGTTCAACAGTTCTTTCAGGCGGAGCAGGCGACGCAGTTTGAGCGGCACTGCCGGTCCCGGCCAGTGGCTCGACATCGCGGCCGCAGTGCTTACAGACGCGAGCCTTCTTGAGAATCCGCTCGGCACAGTAAGGGCATTCGCGTTCCTCGCGGAGCTCGCCGCCGAGGCGAGCCCCGTCGCGGGCACAGAACTCAACATCATCGGAGTAAGCTTGCTGGCAAATGGGACAGGTTTTCATGGGTACCGGCAGAACTCTCCTGCGGCGAGGATTCTAGCAGAAGCATTGCCACAATGGGAAACCGGCCTTGAGAGTGGGGTGCGCGACGCAATAGTGAAAGCCGAGGGGAGTTTGCACGGGCACCCTGCCCGAGTTAAATCATGGCCAGGATCGCCATGCCACGAAAGGTAGCGTGAGCGTCCCGCCATGCCTTGAGTTCCGACATTTTGATCTGCCCGGTGAAACAAAGGCAGAGCGGTCTTGTGCGCGCCCTGATCTCTGTTGTCGCCCTGCGGTTTGAGACAAGTCCCTTTGCTTTCATACATATCGTGGGGTTGAAAAAATAAGCCTTTTGTTTTCATCAACATCGTGGCATTAGTCAATATGTCACTTCTTTCTTCCTTTGTTTTCATCAACATCGTGGGACTATCCCTTATTTTTTAATTCCCCTTTTTCCCTTGGCCAACACCCAGCCGGTGCGGGACGGGTGAGGGGGTCCCATACCGAGCGTGCTCAACCCAGAGCCTCCCGTAGCAACCACCCGACTGCCCACTTCTTGAACGAACGACTGCGCCCCCGAAGAACCAGGGTGCCGGGAAACTGCCGCCCTTTTTGTTGTCGTAGCACGAAGCGCGGTCTTCTCTCCATCGACCTGCTGTGGACGCGAGGGTGCGTGGCTGATGATAGGCATGCGGAGTATTCACAGCTCTGACCCCCTCACCCGGCGGTCCCCGGCTGATGACAACGCCGGATGCCCGCCACCCTCTCCCCCAAGGGGGCGAGGGCTGGGAACTCATACTAAACTCGGTCTCCCTTTACAACATTGGCGGTCGTCGCAAATGTAGAAACTCCAGGCACCGGCTGGAAGCCGGCGTTACCACCCGTACCGCCGGCAGCTTGCCGGCTGGGCGGGGGTGCCGGCGGGAACCCGGCGCTCCATCCGAAAGGAATTCCGTCCCGCGCCGCACTGCTCACCCTCTAAGCCTAGCGCAGAGGCAAGATATGTTGTCAACAGGAAAATCGCCCAATTTCCTACCGGTAGGAAAAGATTTTACAATTCCGGTCCGTTATTTCCTACCCGTAGAAAAGGGGCTACGAGGCTTGCCAGAGAGAGCGACAAAACGTCATGCCCTACGCCCGCCGCGGCGACGGTGAAACCGCGCGCAGAAGTGCGTAGCGCCGGCCTGTCGTTGAGGTCCGCGGTTCGTCCGCCACGACCCTGGAAAAGCTCATGGCCTAGCCATCCTGGCCATGAGCTCACACGGGCACGATGCCCGTGCCGCCCCTTGGGCATCTCGGCTTTAACTTTTGTGTCGCACACCCTTGAGAGTGATGAGCAGTTCTTGTGCGTCCTACCACTCGCCAAGCCACACCTTTAGTCAATCCCCAGAATGCTTTGGGGCCTGCCTGCGCCAGACGGCTTGGCCTGCCCCGATGGTGTCACTTGCGTAGCGGTGGGAGCCGGTGCGCGGTAAGCGGGAACATAGGCACACTCTCCCTGCCGATCGTGCTTGGCCACGCATTCCAGGCACGCCGCAATCCGATGGGTTGAGCAATAGAAGATGGAAGGGCGCTGCCCGCACTCCGGGCACATCGGCATTCCCGGCGCCGAGTACGTATAAACGCCTGGGGCCAGAGGAACCGCGGGACTCGCAGTTTCAGTGCGCTCGGTGTCACTCACGGGCACAGACGTTTCCGGAACGAATTCCAAAACACCCATCGCCGCTTGGGTCGAAAACTCATATTTTAGAATCAACTCGCCGGAAGGCGGCTTGCTTTCCCTCTTCCAGTTGTCGCGCTCGATCCGTCCGCCCGAACTCTCTGCTGCTGCCCAAAGGCGGTCGATGAGTTCGGCCTCGACATAATCCAACTTTTCGTCGTCGCAAGGCGCGGCATAGAAGCTGAACCTTTTGACCTCGGCCGCAGCGATACCCAGCCATTCATCAATGGAATCAAAAATGGCCAATCCCTCTCCCTCGGCGCCACCCGCCGGCCTGTAGTTGTGAATTTGATTTGCATCGCTCAGGTAGTATTGCCGGCTAAGGAAATCTCGGAGATGCTCGTTCATGCGGCTGCTCAAGTTCGCAGCCTTGCCGACGGCGGCGATCTTTCTGAAGCGAAAAGTCTGGACACGTACGTAGACATGGGGCTCAGCGGCGTAAGGATATTGCCTTAGTTCGCCAAAGTGCCCGAAGCTGTAAGGTCCAATCCAGTTAAGCGTAATGCTCATCAGACTCCCCCTGTTGTTGCCTTTAAGGATATCTCAACGTTAAAGAACTTCCAACTTGTTCTGCCAACTTCGACCCGACCCACTTCCAACTGCGGGTGCCGTCCCAATTTCGGATGTAGCCCGGGGCTTGAACCCCGCGCGTGCCGCCCTAAAGGACGGCGCTACGCACAAATCACTACTCGAATGCGGAGCGCGCTCGACGCCAACCCTTGCCGTGCGGTACGGCATCCGTTACGATATCGCCTTTGGCTTTGTCCCTTCGGCCCCGCGCCCGCATGGGCTAAAGGCGGGTGGAGCCTTTCAGTGTAGATGGTAGGTGGTAGATGGCGGGCATTCTGGGTGTTGGGAAGAACGGTAAGGGATGAAGTGTAAAGTATGAAGTATGAAATGTGAAGGATAAAGGCTAAATTACGAGTCTTAATTCTTTATACTGTACCCTTTATACTTTAGACTTTGGACTCGTGCCTATAGAAACGCAACTCCCCGCCCCCATCTGCCACCTACGACCGATCCCGAGGAGTTCTTTCATGGTAACCCGCATGGGGCGAACTGTCGCGCTGGTTCTGTCCGTCCTGATCGCTCTGCTCTCCGGCAGTGCCGGCGCGCAGGATGCCTCCCTTGACGCCATCGTCGATTCGCTAGCGGGGGCGCACGGAATCCGGCAGGTGGCCATTTCGCCGGACGGCCAACGCGTGGCATGGGTGGAAGCCGAGGGCGCCTCGCCGCATGGAATTTTCGTTTGCACCCTGGCGGCGCCGGCTTCAACCCGTCGCCGCATCACGGCGGGCGGTGGCGATGACGCGTCCGACGAGCGCGAAATCGCCTGGTCGCCCGACAGCCGGCAACTGGCTTTCTTGTCGAATGCGCAGTCGTCTGACCAGTTGCAACTCTACGTGGCTAAGGTCACGGGCGGCGACGCGCGCAAGCTTACCGACTTGCGAGGCACGCTTGATTCCCCTACCTGGTCTCCTGATGGCAAGACGCTGGCGCTGCTTTTCACTGAAAACGCTCCGCGCCTGCCCGGGCCGCTCGAGCCGATGACGGTTCCTTCCGGTGTTATCGGCAGTAAAGTCTACGAACAACGCCTGGCCACCGTGGATCTGGCCACGGGACGCGCGCGGCAGCTTTCTCCCGCGGACATGTACGTTTATGAATACGACTGGTCGCCGGATGGGACGAAGTTCGTATTGACTGCCGCCCACGGTGCAGGCGACGCCCAATGGTACGTCGCGGAGATTTACACCCTTCGGACGGACTCTGGAGAGATGAAGAGTCTATACAAACCGGAACAACAGATCGCGGTGCCGCGCTGGTCTCCGGACGGGAGTAGCATCGCGTTTGTCGGCGGGCTCATGAGCGACGAAGGCTCAACCGGTGGCGACGTCTTTCTTCTCTCCGCCGCAGGTGGCACGCCGCGCAACTTGACACCCGGCCTCCAGGCTTCCGTCTGTGGGCTCGTGTGGCGGCCCGGGGGAGATGAAATTCTCCTGATGGAAGATCTCGATGGCGGGAGCGCCGTTGCTACCCTTGGTGTCCGCAGCGGCAGAATAATCCCGGTGTGGCGTGGACCGGAAACACTCTCCGTCGGTGGGTGGAACTTTGGTCTATCCGTGGCGGCGGATGGGAAGACCAGCGCGGCGCTGCGCGAGACCTTTTCCGACCCACCGGAAGTTTGGGCTGGCCCTATTGGGGGGTGGAAACAGATCACCACCTCTCATCGCGCCGAGCACGCGAACTGGGGAAAGACGGAGAGTGTCCATTGGACCAACGCGGGCCGCGACATCCAGGGGTGGCTCACCTATCCCCAGGACTATGACCCCGCGCGGCGCTACCCTTTGCTGGTGGAAGTTCACGGAGGCCCGGGCGGGATGGCGCGCCCTAGTTGGCCCAGCGCGCTCTTTGATTTCACCGTTTTTTCCCATTACGGCTACTTTGTGTTGCGGCCCAATCCTCGCGGCAGCTTCGGGCAGGGTGAGGCTTTTACGCGCGCCAACGTGAAAGATTTCGGCTACGGGGATTTGCGTGACATCCTCGCCGGCGCGGACTACGTTGTGAACCATCTTCCCGTGGATAACAACCGAGTTGGCATCGGCGGCTGGAGTTATGGCGGCTATATGACGATGTGGACCGTCACCCAAACCCACCGTTTCCACGCCGCGGTTTCCGGGGCAGGCATCGCCAATTGGCAGAGCTACTACGGCGAAAACGATATCGACCAGTGGCTGATTCCCTTCTTCGGCGCGTCCGTTTACGACGACCCTGCGGTGTATGCGAAAAGCTCGCCCATCACCTTCATCAAAAACGTACAGACGCCGACGCTGATCCTGGTGGGCGACCGCGACGGCGAATGTCCTAGCCCACAGTCCTTTGAATTCTGGCACGCCCTGGAGACGCTCGGCGTCGAGAATCGATTTGTGGTCTACCCCAACGAGGGCCACATGATCTTCGACCCGTCGCACCGCCACGACATCATGCAGCGCACCCTGGAATGGTACGACCGCCATCTGAAGCAGTAAACAAACTTTCCAGTTGACGCCGGGGCTGCTGGGCTATAGATTTAGCGTCTTTTCGGTTGGAATGGAGCGGAACGGTAGACGGCTTGCGGTAGACAGTAGACCGGAAACGGGGAAAACCCCAGCGATGGGCCCGAGCCCCGTATGCTGTCTACCGTCTACCGTTTACCAAAGCCGCAGAAACTAAACAGGAGACGGAAAACGGGGAAAGCCTAGGGAATCGGACCGAACCCCGTATGCCGCCTACAGTCTACCGTTTGCCAACAAAAGGGGAGATACACCATGAAGATAGGAATCTTTACAGCACTGCTGGCCAATCTGAGTCTGGACGATGTAATTCAGAAAATAAAGCCGCTCGGCATTCGGACCGTAGAGTTGGGCACGGGGAATTTCCCAGGGGACCCGCACATCAAGCTTGAATGGCTGCACCAAGCCTCCAAGCTCAAAGAATTCAAGCAGAAACTCGAAGACGAAGGCATCACCATCAGCGCTTTGAGTTCCCACGGCAACCCTCTGCACCCCAACAAAAAGCTGGCGCAACTCCATGCCGCCACCAGCAGAAAGACGATCCTGCTGGCGGAAAAGCTGGGCGTGAAGACCGTCATCGATTTTTCCGGCTGCCCGGGCGATTCGGACAGTTCCAAATATCCCAACTGGTCCCCGACGGCTTGGCCTCCCGACTTCTTGGAAATCCTGAAATGGCAGTGGGAGAAGAAAGTCATTCCGTATTGGACGAAACACGCCAAGTTTGCGGAAGACCACGGTGTGCGCGTTGCCATTGAAATGCACCCGGGTTTTGTAGTCTATAACCCGGAAACCATGTTGCGCCTGCGCGAGGCGGCCGGGCCTGCCGTCGGCTGCAACTTCGACCCGAGCCATATGTTCTGGCAAGGGATCGACCCCTGCACGGCCGTTCGAAAGCTGGGTGAGGCAGTGTTTCACGTCCACGCCAAGGATACGCGCCTATATGACATGAACATCAAGGTCAATGGCGTCGTTGACTGCAAGCCATACAGCGACGAGAAGAATCGCTCCTGGATCTTCCGTACTGTCGGCTACGGCCACGACGCGGATTTTTGGTGCGACTTCGTCTCCACGCTGCAAATGGTGGGTTACGATGATGTGCTCTCGATCGAGCACGAGGACAGCCTGATGTCCGTTGACGAGGGCCTGAGCAAAGCCGCAGCCCTTCTCAGCCAGGTTGTCATCAAGGAGAAACTTAAGGGGATGTGGTGGGCGTAGAAATGCGGTAGACGGTATACGGTAGACGGCATACGGGGAAGACGCGCCGGTCAAACGATGATAGCAATTAGAGGTCTGGAGACAGCAGATGGCAAACGATAAACAGGCTCATTTGTGAGCACGCGGAAACGGGAGCATACGGGAACACAAACGTCCCATCACTATTCCCTATGCTGGGGTTCTGGATTCGCCCTTCCCGTGTATCCTGTCTACCGTCTGCTGTCTACTTTTCCGGGAAAACCATGGCAATAGTACGATTTGAACAGTTAGAGGTCTGGCAAGCTGCTCACAAGCTGGTCCTCGATATCTACAAAAAAACGCAGAAGTTCCCCACGGAAGAGAAGTTCGGGTTGGTTTCTCAGATGCGTCGCGCAGCCGTCTCCATTCCGGCCAATATCGCGGAAGGTTTTAAGCGTCGTGGCCGCGCAGACAAGGGGCATTTCTACAACATCGCCCAAGCGTCGCTGGAAGAGTTGCGCTACTATCTTATCCTCTGTTGCGATCTAGGATATAGCGCGGCAGATGGGCAAGTCTCCGAGCGCGCCGACAAGGTAAGCAGGATGCTTTACGGGCTTGTGCAGTCCCTGGAAGTAAAGCCGCACACGGCGCCACAGTAAGCGATGGTGGTGCGGCAGGTTCGCCGTTCCCTGTATTCCGTATGCTGTCTACCGTCTACTTTCTACCGTGAACATTTCGATCTAGAGGAGAGTTGCAATGCCTGAAATTAACGTAGCACTAATTGGTCACCGCTTTATGGGTAAGGCGCATTCCAATGCGTACCGGCAAGTGCGGAGATTCTTCCCGGGCAACCTGGTTCCGCGCATGAAGGTATTGTGTGGGAAGGCGTGCACGGAAGAACTGGAAGCCACTGCCCGGCAGTTCGGATGGGAAGAATCGGATTGCGAGTGGAAAAGGGTAGTGGCGCGCAAAGACATCGACATCATCGATGTCGCGACTCCGGGTTTTCTTCACCGCCCGATGGTCATCGCCGCGGCGCAGGCAGGCAAGCACGTTTTCTGCGAAAAACCGCTTGCCAACACGCTGACGGAAGCCAAAGAAATGCTGAAAGCGGTGGAAAAAGCCGGCGTGATGCATATGATTAACTTCAATTATCGCCGCGTGCCGGCCGTCGCCTTTGCCAAACGATTGATCGAAGAAGGCAAGATTGGCGACGTTTATCACTATCGCGGCTCGTATTTGCAGGACTGGATCATGGACCCCGAGTTCCCGCTGGTCTGGCGGCTGGAAAAGAAATTTGCGGGCAGTGGCGCTTTGGGGGATATCGGCGCGCACGCCACCGACCTGGCGGAGTACCTGAATGGCGAAATCCAAACCTTGACGGGCCAGTTGACGACCTTCATCAAGGAGCGCCCTCTGCCGGCCGAAGGTGAAGGCGCGTGGGGAGCGAAAGGCCAGAAAGGCCGGGGCAAGGTTACGGTTGATGACGACGCGAATTTCCTGGCGCGGTTCAAGAACGGCAGCGTGGGAGTGTTCGAATCGACGCGCTTCGCGGGCGGCCGCCGGAACGGCAACACGTTCCAGATTTACGGCAGCAAGGGAAGCCTGGCGTTTAACATGGAGCGCATGAACGAACTGGAATTCTTCGACCGTACCGAACCGTCGGAGGTGCAGGCGTACAAGACCATCCTGGTGACGCAGCCTGAACATCCGTACGTCGGCGCATGGTGGCCCCCGGGGCACATCATTGGCTACGAGCATACCTTTGTTCACGCCATCCACGATTTCCTTACTGCCATCGACGAAGGCCGCTTGCCGGAGCCGAACTTCCGGCACGGCGTGCGGAATCAATCGGTGCTCGACACCGTTGAACGCTCGGCCAAATCCGGGCGGTGGGAAAAGGTGAAGACCTAAGTACTCGGGATTAGGGGTTAGGGATTCGGACAACACCCTAACCCCGAACCCCGAGTCCCGAATCCCTGCTTCTTGGAAGAAGACTATGTCCTACATGATGGGTATCGATGTTGGCACCACGGGTACACGGGCGGTGATCGTTCGCCCGGACGGCCATGTGGTGGGGGCGGCGACTGGCGACCATCAACCGATGCGGATGGCTCGACCCGGCTGGGCGGAGCAGGACCCGGAAGACTGGTGGCAAGCGGCGCTGATGGCCATTCGCTCCGCGCTGGAAGTGGCCGGGGTAAAGGGCTCGGAGATTGCCGCCGTGGGTTTTTCCGGCCAGATGCATGGAGTCGTACTGCTCGATCAGGCTCTCTCGGTGCTTCGTCCCGCGCTCATTTGGTGCGACCAGCGCAGCCAGTCGCAATGCGATTGGATTACCCAAAAAGTGGGCGCGGAGCAACTTATTCGAAATGTCTCCAATCCCGCGCTCACTGGTTTTAGCGCGCCAAAAATCTTGTGGGTCCGCGATAACGAGCCCATGCTCTACGAGCGCGCCTCCCACTTCCTGCTCCCCAAGGACTTCGTCCGTTTCCGTTTGACGGGGGAGTTTGCCACCGACGTTTCCGACGCTTCCGGGACATTGCTTTTTGATGTCACTCACCGCCGCTGGTCGCGGGAGATGCTAACGGCACTGGATATCGATCCGCAGATTCTACCCAAGGCGTTTGAATCGCCGGAGATCACGGGCGAAATAACCAACGAAGTAGCGGTTCTGACGGGCCTCAGCGCGGGCACGCCGGTGGTGGCGGGCGCAGGAGACCAGGCGGCCAGCGCCGTCGGCAACGGCATCGTTCTACCGGGGCTTACTTCCGCCACGTTGGGCACTTCGGGCGTTATCTTTACTTATACGGCCGCTCCCAAACTCGACCCCCGCGGGCGCATTCACACGTTCTGCCACGCGGTTCCGGGAAAATGGCACGTCATGGGTGTGACCCAGGGCGCGGGACTTTCCCTGCGCTGGTTTCGCGATAATTTCGGCTATACGGAATCATGGTACGGCCGGCAAGCCGATGTGGATCCCTACGACCTGATTATTCGTGAGGCGGAGAGCGTCCGTCCCGGCAGTGATGGCTTGCTGTGGCTGCCGTACTTGATGGGCGAGCGGACTCCCCACCTGGACTCCCAGGCGCGGGGCATGTGGTTCGGTCTGACCGCGGCGCACACACGTTCTCACCTGGTCCGCTCTATCCTCGAGGGCGTGGCGTTCAGCCTGCGCGATTCTCTGGAGATCTTCCGGGAGTTGGGTATTCCGGTGGAGCAAATTCGCGCGTCGGGTGGCGGCTCGCGTAGTTTTCTGTGGCGGCAAATCCAGGCGGATATCTTTGGCAAAGAGCTTGTCACGCTGCGTACCTCGGAGGGATCGGCCCTCGGCGCCGCGTTGCTGGCGGGCGTGGGCGCAAAGATTTATTCCTCGGTGGAAGAGTCCGCGCAGCAGGCCATTCAGGTGAAAGAGTCCATGGCGCCGAAGCCGGAAAACGTGCAGGCCTACGAACGCTATTATCAGGTCTATCGCGGCCTTTATCCGGCGGTGCAAGAGTTATCGCACACATTGGCAAGGCTGGTATCGGCCCAGGCGTGAACGGCGGTAGGAACCACCCCCCGACGTAGCGTGGGCGTCTCGCCCGCTGTGGCGTGGGCATCCTGGCCGCGCGTTACTGGTGGGAGCGGGACGCTCCCGCGACAGTGGGCGGGACGCCCACGCTACATGCCTCAGCGTTTATGTCACACACCGCGCAAAAATCCACCCCGAGGTTCCCATCATGAGGCGACCCTGGTCTTTGCTCGCAGCAGTCACTCTCTTTGCCGTGGTGGTGGGCGCGGCGGCGGCCTTGTCTCCGCGTGGCTCGCGCTCTTACGGCCTGGCATCAGGGATCGTGTCAAATTTCTCCGTGAGGTCGGTTATGGCAGCCTCTACACCTGAATTTTCCGCGAAGGTTGAACAAACGCAATACCGGAAGTGGAATGTTTACAAACTCAGCAACGGTCTGGTCTCTTTGTACATCGCCCCCGACGTTGGCGGACGGGCAATCCAGCTTCAGCTTGGCGACCACGAATACTTCTTCGTGAACAAGGCGCTGGAGGGCAAGGTGCTGCCGGAGTCGCAAAACAACCTCGAGTCCGGCTGGGCGAATTATGGCGGAGACAAGGCGTGGCCGGGCCCTGAGGGTTGGATGAACGACGGTGAGTGGGCGAGCATTCCCTACTACGTTCTCGATGGTTCACGTTACCAAGCGGAGGTCGTCACCAACACACCCGCTGAGGTCGCTGTGCGCGTGACCAGCCCGGAAGATCTGCGCACCGGCGTGCAATTGATTCGCACTTTCCATGTTTACGCAGACACCACTCGAATCAAGGTGGATCAGGTGATGCGCAACATCAGCCGGCGGGAGATTCGCTGGGGCATCTGGCACCTGATTCAAAATGACGGCGCGGATGCGAACGATCCTTCCAAGCCCAACCCCGATCTGTACATGTACGTCCCCCTGAATCCCCACAGCAAATATCCGGACGGATATTATCATCCCTATGGCGATGCGCGGCACCCAAGCTATGAGGTTCTTCCCGGCGGCCGGATGCTCAAGATCCACTATCTATATCGTGTGTGTAAGGCAGCGGCGGATTCCAGCGCGGGGTGGTATGCCGTGGTCAACGGGCAGAAAAATATTGGCCTCGTCGAGAACTTCAAGTACTTTCCCGATCGGGAATACCCCGATGGCGCTTCGGTAGAGCAGTGGAACGACGGGCCGGGCACTATTTCACGCGGTCCCTTCGACCAAACTCTCGCAGACGACCCGGAAAAGACTCCTTACTTTCTGGAGTCTGAAGGTATGAGCCCCTATGCCCAACTCGATCCGGGGGAAGAATACTCGAATTCGTTTCACTGGTCGCCTACGCGCGTGCCCAATCCCATTTCCACCGACCCGACATCGGGCGGAGTCGTGAGCGAGCCTTTAACGGGCAAACTCAGCGGGGACGCCGTCACGCTGAAAGGTACCTTCGGAGTGTTTGCGCCGGGAACACTTCAGGCCGATTTTCTCAGCGCGATGGGTGAGGAATTGGGCCACGTAACGTTGCAGCAGGTTGACCCGCGCGAGGTCGTAAGGTTGGACAAAACAATTCCATGCCCCGCGAATGCCTTTCGCATCAGTCTGACCGCACGCGACCGCGAGGGGTGGAATCGCGGGGTGCTTGGGAACCTCATCGTGAGGCCGAGAAGGTAGGTGGCAGAAGACGGTAGGTCGTAGGTGGTAGATGGGGCAGTGCATAGGCTAAAGTCCGAAGGGTAAAGGATAAAGGATAAAGGATTAAGACTCGATCCTTTATACTTCAGACTCTATCCTTTATCCTTTACCCCAGCACCCAAAGGCCCGCAGCCTGCGACCCGCCACCTACCATTCCCCCCCGGAGACAAAAACTATGCCTAAAGTAAAACAGCTTACCGCCTGGGTTGACAACAAGCCTGGGGAGCTTGGCCGTATCACGGAAGCATTGGGGAAAGCCAAAGTCAACATCTCGGCTGTTACCTGTTGGACCGCGGGCAGCGAAAGCCCCATTCATCTCGTCGTGAGCAGTCCCACAAAGGCCAAGAAGATTCTCCAGGAACTTGGCGTCCGCGTGACGGAGGAGGAAGTCCTGCGCATAACGCTATCAGACAAGCCAGGAGCACTAGGCGAGATGGGTACGAGCCTGGCGGCTGAGAATATTAACATCGAGTACGCCTATGCCAGCGTTCTCACCGGCGCCAAGAAAGGGGACCTTATTCTGTCGGTCTCAGATGTGGCGGGAGCGGAAAAGGTCTTGCGCAACCGGTAGGTGGTAGGAGGGTCACGTGTCTACAGGCACGAGTCCGAAGCCGAAAGTATAAAGGGTAAAGGATAAAGGATGAAGGCCTGAACCTTTATCCTCTACCCTTCAGCCTTTTCCCTCCCCCAACCCCAAAATCTGCCCCCCATCTACCATCTACCACCTACGACCTACCCCCCAAAAGGATACCTACTCAACTCCAGCGCCCGATCCGCCAGTTGCCGCTTCAAGCCAATCGAATCAGGCGGCGTACGTCGCAAGAACCGCCTAAGGATGGAAAGATGGGTGCGCAACGTGTCGCCTTCCGCAATACGTGCCAGCGCTCGCCGTGCTTCCACCTCCATATGATCGGCGGCCTCGTGAAGGTAGGCGCGTGCTGCGGCAAGTTCGAGTCCGCCGTCTGGTAATGCTGCCTTCGCCAATTTCTTTTGGGTTCGAAGCAGGACGCTTTCCATGGCGTAAACCGCCATCACCAGGTTGCTGATGACGCCGATCACTTCCTGCTCGTGCTCGAGCCCCATCATGTAGCGCTGCACGGCGGTTCCGGCCACCAGCAGCATGACCTTCTTGGCCCCTTGCACCAATCTTGCCTCCTCGGCCAGTGGCTCATCACCGTCAGTTTCTTCAAGCGGCGCCATTCCCAGGATTTCGTCGGTCAGCTTTTGCGCGGCGGAAAGCAAGGGAAGTTGGCCTTTCAGGGAGCGCTTCATCAGCATGTCGGTAATCAGCAAGCGATTAATCTCGTTCGTGCCCTCGAAGATCCGATTGACGCGCTGGTCGCGGTAGGCGCGTTCGACGTCGTAGCCGCTGCAAAACCCGTAGCCGCCGAAGATTTGCACTGCCTCGTCGGCCATAAAATCCAACGTCTCCGTGCCCATAACTTTCAAGATGGAGCACTCCACCGCGTACTCCTGCAAGGCCTCCAGGACCTGCTTCGGCGCGGTCGCGGAGCCTTGGGCAATCCCTTTCAGCATCGCATCGATCAATCCACTTGTCCGGTACGAGATGCTTTCGAGGGCGTAGATTTGCGCGGTCATCTCACCCAGCTTTTCCTTGATCATCCCGAAATCGGCAATCTTTCGTCCGAACGCATCGCGGTCCTTGGCCCACCTCAGCGCGTCCGCCAACAGGTATTTGCAACCTCCGACGCAGCCGGCGCCCAATCGGTGCCGGCCCATGTTTAAAATGTTGAACGCAATCAGATGCCCTTTGCCGATTTCCCCGAGAACATTTTCAACAGGCACGGGAACGTTCTCAAGATTGAGCGGAGTCGTGGAGGAGCCGCGGATTCCCATCTTGTGCTCTTCCGCGCCGGGCGAGAATCCTTGGAAGTCGCGCTCCACAATAAAGGCGGTGAATTTCTCTCCGTCCACTTTCGCGAAGACCACGTAAACGTCGGCGATGCCGCCGTTAGTCACCCACATCTTTGCGCCGTTTAGGAAGTAATGTTTCCCGCCGGGATCGAGCGTGGCGCGCGTCTTGCAGTTCAGCGCGTCGGAGGCTGACGTTGCCTCGCTCAAGCTGTAAGCACCCACCCACTCCGCACTGGCTAGCTTGGGGAGATACTTTGCCTTCTGTTCTTCAGTACCGAAAAACGCGATGGGGAGAATACCGATGCCGGCTTGGGCGCCAACCGTGGTGGCCCAAGCGCCATCGCGCGCCATTCTTTCGGCGACGAGGACAGAGGAGATCTTGTCAAGCTCCAACCCGCCAAATCGCTGCGGAACGTCGGTGGCGCAGAAGCCCAGTTCCGCCGCCTTCTTCAGAAGTTCGCGCAGTAATCCGGGTTTCTTCTCCTCGATTTCGGTTAGGCGTGGGACAATTTCCTTGTCAACGAATTCCTGCGCCGTCTGCGCAATCAAGCGATGCTCATCCGTAATGTCCTCCGGCGTAAAGACCTCTTCCGGCGCGCGCGATTCAATCAAAAAGCTCCCGCCCTTAATCCGTTGCGCTACGGCCGCAGTTGCTTGTGTCATGACTTCCCCCCTTGGCTTCTTCAGCTCCCTGCCGGTGGTTCCCAAAGCTCGATGCGGTTGCCCTCCGCGTCCATGATCCACGCAAACCGCCCGTACTCGTAATCCTCCCGGTGCGGGTCTATTTCCACTCCCTCTTCCTTCAGCGCCTTCAGAAGGCCATCGAGATCGGCAACGCGAGCGCGGAGACCGATCACAACTTACATCCCTCGCCCCCTTGGGGGAGAGGCCCGCAGCCGGCGTTTTCGTCAGCCGGGGCGGGACGGGTGAGGGGGTCAAAAAATCAAGAGCTATGGAAACAATACCGCAGCTCCGGGCCACTCACTTCTTGCTTTCGACCAGCTCTTACGGTTCTGACAAATAGTTTTCACCTGGGCTCGAACCCCCTCTCCCCCAAGAGGGCGAGGGAAAAAGAACGGGTGGTTTGGCGTCCTATCCGCGATTGCGCGCGATCAGACCACCATTCACCATACGCGGGGATTCTAAGTTGGAGAACCGAGATTCGCGAGCCGCCCCCAACGCGTTGCCGGCGCACGAACCCGTCCGCTCAGATCGCTTTTCCCCTATTGCAGGTTCTCAAATATTCCCGCCGCGCCCATTCCGCCGCCCACGCACATGGTCACCAAGCCGTAGCGAGCTTTTCGGCGCTTCAGTTCGCCGAGCAGCGTGGCGGTCAGCTTCGCGCCCGTGCAACCCAGCGGATGGCCCAAGGCGACGGCCCCGCCGTTGACATTGGTTCTATCCACGTCGAGCCCTGCCAGCTTAATCACCGACAGGGCTTGGGCGGCAAACGCCTCGTTCAGTTCAATCACGTCCATATCCGCCAGGCTTCGGCCCGCCAATTTCAATCCCTTGGGAATGGCGTACACCGGGCCAATGCCCATTTCCTCCGGGGGGCAGCCCGCCGTCGCAAAGCTCACAAAACGTGCCAGCGGTGAGAGGCCTAAAGCCTTCGCCCGTGCGAGCGACATCACCACGGCCACCGCTGCTCCATCGCTCATTTGCGAGGCATTGCCCGCCGTGACCGTTCCGTGGGCATGAAACGCGGGCTTCAGCTTTGCCAGCACCTCGATGGACGTGTCGCGTCGCGGCCCTTCGTCCATCTCGAACTTCAACTTCCGCGTCTGAGGTTTACTCCCGCCGTTCAAGCTGACTTCGATGACGTCGAGCGGAACGATTTCCTCCCGGAATTTGCCTTGCTCCGTCGCGGCCGTCGCCCGTTGGTGGCTGCGCAAGGCAAACTGGTCTTGTTCTTCCCGCGTAATATGATGCTTCACGGCCAGGTTCTCCGCCGTCAGCCCCATATTCAAATAGGCGTCGGGGTAATGCTCCATCAGGTAGGGGTTGGGAGAGAAATGGTACCCGCCCATGGGAATCATGCTCATGGTCTCCGTGCCGCCCGCGATGACTACCTCGACGGAGCCCGCCAGGATGCGCTCGGAAGCGATCGCAATCGCCTGGAGGCCGGAGGAACAAAAACGATTGATGGTCATTGCCGAGGTCGTTACCGGCAACCCAGCACGCAGCGCAGCGACGCGGGCCACATTATTTCCCTGTTCGGCCTCGGGCATCGCGCAACCCAGGATAACGTCCTCGACTTCGCTGAAGTCGAGCGCCGGTACGCGCCGCAGGGCTTCCTGGATAGCGGCCGCCGCCATGTCATCCGGCCGCATGGAGCGCAAAACCCCGCGCGGCGCTTTACCCACCGCGGTGCGCACAATCGATACGATGACCGCTTCCTGCATGTTAGGCTCCTGGCTTAAGGATGTCCGTGGTCCGTGGTCAGTTGTCCGTCGAATGCTCTCAGTTTCTCAGTGGCTTCCCCTTCTTCAATGTGAACTGGATGCGCTCCAACGTCTTCCTCTGCCCGCATAGGCTGAGGAAAGCCTCACGTTCCAGATCGAGCAAGTATTGTTCTGAGACGAGTTGCGGCGAGGTGAATTCGCCTCCGCCGGAGAGGACCTTTGCAAGCTGGGTCCCGACCACCACGTCGTAATCGGAAACGTACTCGCCGCGGCGCATCAAGTGAAGTCCCAGTTTCATCTTGGTGAAGGCAGCTTGGCCGAGAGCGCGGATGTCCTGCCGTGGCTGCCCGGGGCGATACCCCAGGCGGACCAGGTCAAGCGCCAATTGCTTGCCGTCGGAAATCTGCCGGTCGCGATTCATACTGATGGAATCCTGTGGCGCCAGATAATGCAACCGGCGTGCGTCCTCGGCACTGGCAGAGACCTTGGCCATCCCGATGTTCAGAAAGACTTCCTTCACATAGGTGAAGGGATCGGCATCCGGATCGGGCGGCACGCCGTCCAGCGCCCGGATCAGCATCTCTTTGGTGCCGCCGCCCGCGGGAATCAGGCCGACGCCCACTTCCACCAATCCCATATAGGTCTCGGCCGCGGCGCGCAGGCGGGTGGTATGCAGGCATATTTCCGCTCCGCCCCCTAGCGTCATGCCGAAAGGTGCAGCCACCACCGGTTTGGGTGCGTACTTCAAAGCCATGTTGGCGTTTTGAAAAGCGCGCACGGCGTGGTGGACCTCGTCCCAATCGCCTTCCTGAATTGCGGTGAGGACCAGCATCAGGTTGGCGCCCACGCAAAAGTTGGGCGCTTGATTGCCGATCACCATCGCGTCGAAACCTTCTCCCAATGCCTTCATCCCTGCATGGACCATCTGCACCGTGTCGCCGCCGATGGTATTCATCTTGGAGTGGAATTCCAGGCAAAGCACACCGTCTCCCAGGTCGATAAGGCTTGCCCCCGCGTTCTTTTTCAGTTCCTTCTTGCGAGCCTTAAGCGCCGGCAGGAGGGTTACGCCCGGCCTCTCCGGCAGCGTCCGGTAGCTGGCGGAGGCCACATCGAAGTAAGCGGTTGTCCCGTCTTGCTGAACGTAAAATGATTTGCCGCCCGCGGTCCGCAATTTTTCCACGAGGGGTGGAAGCGATTGCTTATCTTTCACCCAGTCTTCGACGGTGCGCTCGACGCCCCGCATGTCCCACATTTCGAAGGGCCCGCGCTCCCAGCCAAATCCCCACTTCATAGCATTGTCGATGGAGACGATGTCGTCAGCTATCTCCGGGACGCGCATGGCCGCGTAATGGAAAATGTCGGAAAACAACTTGCGATAAAACTGGCCGGCGCGGTCGGGGGCCTGGAACAGTATCTTGACGCGCTCGCGCAGGTCGTCCATATTTCGCGCCAATTCAAAGGCGGGAAACGAAGCGCGCTGGCGGGCGCGGTACTCGAACGTCGTGAGGTCGAGGGTCAGGATTTCGCTTTCATCTCCGCCTTGGGCCTTAACCTTTTTGTAAAAGCCTTGGCCCGTCTTGTCTCCCAGCAATCCTCGCTCGATCATCCGCTCCATGAAGCCAGGGATTTGGAAGATGGCGTGGCGCTCATCCTGCGGCAGGGACTCGCGCAAATTCTTCACCACGTGCGCCATAACGTCCAAGCCCACGATGTCGAGGGTGCGGAAGGTAGCGGATTTCGGCATGCCCAGCACCGGCCCCGTCAGCGCATCGATCTCTTCGATAGAGTAACCATCCTCCTGCATGAGGCGCAGTACGCTCAGGGTAAAGAGGGTCCCAATCCGGTTGGCAACAAAGTTCGGGGTGTCCTTCGCCACCACGATGCCCTTGCCAAGCACGACGTCACCGAAACGCGAAATCAGGTTTACGACTTCCGGCAGCGTTTCCTGTGTCGGGATGATCTCCAGTAGATGGAGATAACGCGGTGGGTTGAAAAAGTGTGTCCCCAGAAAGTGCTGACGCAGCTCTTCCGTGCAACCCGCACTCAGGGAGGAAATGGAGATTCCCGACGTGTTCGAACTGAGGATGGTCCCCGGCGAACGAACCGCTTGGACCCTCTCCAGCAGCAAGCGCTTGACGGTGAGGTCCTCCATCACCGCCTCGATAATCCAATCGCAATCTTTCAGCTTCGGGACATCGTCTTCGAAATTTCCGACCGTGATGAGTCGCGCCGCTTCCGGGACGAAGAAGGCAGCCGGACGCGATTTGAGCGCCGCATCCAATCCCGCCCGCGCCAGACGGTTGCGAACGGGTAGCGCATCAAGCCCCAGCCCTTTGGCCCGTTCAGCGGGCGTTAACTCTTTAGGAATGATGTCGAGCAACAGGCAGGGAACGGAAGCATTGGCAAGATGGGCAGCAATGCGAGCTCCCATCGTCCCAGCGCCCAGAACAGCTACTTTGCGGATGTCGCGCACAATTTGCCCCCGGTTTGCAAACTGGATGTGAAACTCATTATCCCGAATGCCCAGAATCGGGTCAAGCGAGGCGGCGCGGGTGGCTGTGCGGCGTAGAAGTGGGTTCTTAGTTTGACCCTGCGCGAAGCGCTTTGGAGTGCGGTAGCAGCAGCTACCGCTTTCCGTGTGTTGTTGATACGGAAGCTATGCAAGAGACGACACAAGCAAAAGCGGTAGCTGCTGCTACCGCACTCCAAACCGGGCTTCGCCCGCAGAAGGGCGAGTATATCGGGATTACTTCCAATGGATTTTGGGAAAGTTCCGGGGAATGATACCCTCGCCTTCTTTAACGGTAACGGTCTGGTCGATCGGCACATTGGCGAGTTTGTCCACGACCCCACTGGGCCAGGTAATTTCCAGCGATTCCACGGTCCTTCTTTGCCCCAACCCGAAATGCACACGCGGATCGTGCGCCGACATGTAACTCATCCCGCCCTCTGCTTGCCGATACTCGACAAATCCCCCGGTAGTGAGTTTTAGCGCCGCCCCTCGCCCGTCGCGATTGGACTTCACCCCCACCAGCATAACTTCCAGCCAGTGGTTGGCGTTACCGCCATCGTTTCGCAGTAATTGCGGGAAGTCATTGCTATCGGAAATGGCGACGTCCATATCGCCGTCATTATCGAAGTCCGCCACCGCCGTGCCTCGGCCCACGGTGGGTTTCATGAAATCAGGGCCCAGATGCTCCGACACCTTCTCAAACTTGCCTCCGCCCAGGTTGCGAAACATCAGCTTGGGCTCTTTCCACCCGACTTCGTTATGGTAAAGATTAATATTATCCAGCATGCTTCCATTCGACTGGAAAATATCAATCCAGCCGTCGTTGTCATAATCAAACATCTTGGCGCTAACGCCACTTAAGAGGGTGGCCTTATTACCCAAACCGGAGCTGAACGTGGCATCGTCAAAAGACTCGTCGCGGTTATTGTGATAAAGCCGATTCAGTTCAAAATCCAAATGCGTAACGTAGATGTCCAACCAGCCGTCGCCGTAGACGTCCGCTGCATCCACACCCATGCCCGCTTCGTATTTGCCGTCTTCACTGGCAGCTACGCCCGACGTGAAGGAGACGTCGCGGAAGGTCCCGTCGTGGTTATTCAGGAAGACAAAATTCGGCCAGGTGTCGTTGGCCACCACGATGTCGGTCCATCCGTCGTTGTTCATGTCAGCCAGAACCACTCCCATCCCCTTCGCTTCCGGCTTGCCGACACCCGACGCGTCGCTGACGTCGGTGAAAGTTCCGTCGTGGTTGTTGTGATAGAGTTTTAGCCGCTGTCCGCGATAGTTATCCGGATGACAATAGGCGCGGTAGCCGGGTTTGTGCTCACCGCACCAGAGATTGTTCTTGGGCGTCCACTGGATGTAATTGCAGATGAGCAGATCGAGGTAGCCATCCTTGTCATAGTCGAACCATCCGGCGCTGGTGGACCAGTTACCCTCGTCGGCTACCCCAGCCTTAGCTGTTACGTCCGTAAAGGTGCCGTTGCCGTTGTTGTGGTAAAGGATGGTGTGGCCGTAACCAGTCACCAGCATGTCGGGGTAGCCATCGTTGTCAAAATCCCCCACGGCTACGCCCTGGCCGTAAAGGCCCTCCGCGCCGACGCCGGCCTTTTCTGTAACGTCGGTGAAAGTACCATCGCCATTATTGTGATAGAGGGCCGAACGCAGCGGTCGGGAGGGCTTGTACCACTCCGCCGCGGCCGATTGGACAAAGTAAAGGTCCATCAGCCCGTCCTGGTCGTAATCGATCCAGCCCAGACCGTTGCCCATGGTCTCGATGTATTCTTTTTCCGCGCTCATCGTGGCGTCGTGCTGAAAGGTGATTCCGGCGGCTTGGCGGATATCGGTGAAGCGCACTGGAATTCCGGTCGCGGCAGGCGAAGGCGGTTGCGCGTGGCCAGTACTCCGCACCATCACCGCGCCCATCCAGACGGCGCCGGCCAGTAGGCCCACCTCCGCCAACGCCGTAATCACCGCATCCTGCTTAGGGGTCAATCGGCTCAAGTTTTTTCCTCTTTCGGGTTTCCGACAAAACTATATCGTGAACCACCCTTTAGCCTCAAATGCCATTCGTGAGTGATTCTGGACAATTCACCGGCACTTACCCATTTCCGTCGCGGGAGTGAGGCTTGTATGCAGAAACGGCGGCAACGAGCAAGTCCCCGCAAGCACAGAAGATCACGCGGGCGGAGCATCGCTGCGGCCACTAGAGTTGCGGTTGGGGCGGGAAATGCCGAGCTTGGCCATGCGCGATTGGAGAGTCGTTCGCTTCATGCCCAGCCGTGCCGCCGCGCCATTCAGACCGGCGATAACCCAATTCGTGTCACGTAGTGTGCGCAGAATGTGGTCGCGCTCGGCGGCCTCTAAAGTCACCGGAGTGGCGGCCAGCGCATCTCCGGAAAGCCGATCCTCCGGCAAGGGGACGTGCAACGTCGGCCCACGCGAAAGGATAACGGCGCGTTCAATAAGGTTTTCGAGTTCGCGCACATTGCCAGGCCAATGATAGCGGGTGAGCGCCTCCATTTCCTCGGTGGGAATCGTCTCAATGTGGCGATCCATGCGCCGGGCATGCTTCTGGGCGAAGTAACGAATCAGCAGGGGAATGTCGTCGGCGCGCTCGCGCAACGGCGGAACGACGATCGGGAAGACGTTCAACCTGTAATACAGATCGCTGCGGAAAAGGCGGTCCTCAACCATTTGCGTGAGGTCGCGGTTGGTGGCCGCAACGACCCGCACATCCACATGCAGAGTGCGGGTCCCCCCGAGGCGCTCGAACTCTTTTTCCTGAAGCACCCGTAACAACTTGGGTTGGAGTTCCAGGGGGATGTCGCCGACTTCGTCAAGAAACAACGTGCCGCGATGCGCGAGTTCAAAGCGCCCCACCTTTTGCGCGATAGCACCGGTGAAGGCGCCTTTTTCGTGGCCGAAAAGCTCGCTTTCCAAAAGCCCGGTGGGAATGGCGGCGCAATTGACTTTCACAAACGTTCGTTCACGGCGCGGGCTCAGGTCGTGGATGGCCCGCGCGATCACTTCTTTGCCGGTGCCGGTCTCACCCAGAACCAGCACACTCGAATCTGTGGTGGCCACGGTTTCCACCTGGCTCAGCACGCGCTTGAGCGCAGCGCTTTCACCCACGATTTCTTCAAACGTGTATTCGGTGCGAATTTCTTCTTCCAGGTAAAGCTTCTCGTCGGCTAGCTTGTTTTTGAGTTCGGCAATCTCGCGATAGGCGAGGGCGTTCTCGATGGCAATGGCCACTTGATTCGACACGCGCATTAGCAGGTCAACGTCTTCCTGGGAAAAGGCGCTGGCGCGAAGGCTGGACAGGCTGAGTGTGCCGAGGATCCGGTTGGCGGTGATCAGCGGCACAATGCATCCGGAGTGCAACCCTTCGGCGATGAAGAGGCGGCTAACGTTTCGGTCGTAGCCGTCGAGATCGATGCCGGAAATGAGCGCAGGTTTACGGGTGATGATGACTTGGCCGGAAGGCGTGCCCTCGATCGGGAACACCATTTCTTCCTGAAGTAATCCCTTGCCTTGGGGAAAATCGAGCGCTTGCAAACGAAGTTGCTGCGCGGCGGGTTCGTAAAGCGCCAAGCTGGCGTAATCGTGATTCATTACCCGGCGGAGGCAGCCGGAGATGGCGGAAAGCAACTGGTGCAGATCAAGCGTGGAGACGAGCACGTTGTTGACTTCCAGCAGCAGGCGCAGACGGTCACGCTCGCGCGCCAGTTCTTGCTGGTAGATTTGGGCATTTTGGGAATTTAAGGCATTGTCCACCGCCACCGCCACCTGCGTCGCGACTTGCCGCAGGAATTCGAGATCAGCGGCATCGTAGGCGCTGGCTTCGACCGATCCAAGTCCCATTGCGCCCACACGCCGATGGGCTGTCGTGAGCGGAAGCACACAGAGTGACTGTACGCCGTCCTGGCTTAGCATGTCGCTGACAATCGGGAAACGTTCGTCGTGTTCGAGATGCGAGATCACGAGCGGCTGCTGGTTTTCCCAAACCAACTGCCGTACGTTTTCCACCATGGGAATTTCGAGGCCAGGCTGAATCCGCGTGGGGAGCGAACTTTCCAGCACGTGCAGCCTCACGACGTTGCGCGCCGGGTCGGGAAGGGTGAGGCAGATGAAATCAAACGTCACTAGGCGATGCAACAACGCCGCTAGGGACCGAAAAAGATCGGGCAGGTCGCGGTGTGACGCGATGGATTCCGACACCTGGAGGAGGGCGCGGTAACGCTCGATCGTCGCTAGGGTCGAGGGCTCATGACAGCCGGGGCTCGCCATGATTCGAGCTTAGCACCCTTACGCGTCGGCGCTCAAGTTGCGCCACTTGGCGCTTTGATCGTGGATAAAGGGCTATTCCCCGAAGTTGCTCAAACCTGCCCGCGGTGGGGATTTTGGCCCAATGGCGCTGCGGTGAAATTGTCCGACACACAAGCGACAAAATGGCCTAGCGAAGAGAGCTGCTGAAGTTTTCAACAAAAGGGGGCAGCGGATTGCCATCCGTCAAGACGCAACTAGTTGTAAGACATAATTGGGGCGGGCAGCGGGAGCAGGGAATTACAATGTCGTTGCGCCCTGGACGGAGGTTTGTGTTTTCAACTGCTTGCCCCTGGTGCAACGTCGATTCGACCCCTGACCCTGCCAAAATCTCAGAATAGGCAAGACTGGACCTCAATTTGCTCTGCAAGTCAATGATGACGACAATCTCCGAGGCCGCGTTCAAATCCGTGCTGGTTCAGACTCACAAACGTCGCGAGTTGGAGGTTCGTTCCTTCGCCCGGGAAGATTTTGGGGCGCTGGTCCAGATGTACAAAAGTTTCGAGCCGAAGCGTGTAGCCCAAGGGCTTCCGCCGCCGGACGTTCCCCGCATCGCTCATTGGCTCGACCGCCTGGAGCAAAAGTCCCAGGCGCTGCTGGCTTGGGACGGCCGCAAGGCGGTTGCGCACACCATCCTCTGCCCTATGCCGGCCGGTTCGGTGGAATTCACGATCTTCGTCCATCAGGATTATCGCGAAGAAGGGCTGGGCACGGCGCTGAGCCGGAACACCTTGAGTTGGGCGATAGGCATGGGGTTTACTCACGCTTACCTGACCACCGAGACTTCCAACTTTCGCGCCCTGCGCCTGTTCCGCAAATTAGGCTTTCACACTACCAGCAGTTACGGCGACGAGGTCGAAATGAATCTTGCTCTCCCGTCGTTTGACTACGAACGTCCTCGCGCCGCCTAAGACTCCTGCCTCCGCACGTACCCCCCCGCGCTTACCAACCCGCAGTGACAAGCCAACCGGAAAAGTGGCGAACACTGGCATTGCGCTGGACGTTAACTCTTCAAAAAATAGCGGAACATCTTCCGCCGGAGCGGTGTCGAATACGGTGGAAGGCAAGAGCAAGCGGTCGTAGGAGCGCTCCGCGGCTGTCTGATTGGGATTAGGGAGTAGGGGCTAGGGGCTACGGCGAGGCACTGGGGGGCTAGGGAAAACGGATTCCCCTCAGCGCCTAGTATCGAGTACCCAATACCCGGCACCCGGAACCAAGTCCCCAGCACCCAGTCCCCAAAGGAGGCAGCCATGTTCGAGGACGCGCTTTTGGATTCTTCACCGCGGCAGACTTCCGTACTCCACCGGATTCACTATCTCCTCTCGGCATTGATCGGCACGGTGTTCTTCGCCCAAAGCTTCTACCTGCTACCCTTGCTGTTGGCGCTGGCGGGACCGCGGGCGCGGTTCGTCGCGGCGGCGATGGTGGGTGTGGTGGCCGGCGCCTATGCGCTGATGCTTTGCTACGTGTGCGCGGATACCCGGCAGCAACATCTTCGCACGTGGCTGTGGTTCCCTGTTGCACTCTTCCTGAACCTGCCGGGCTTTCTGCTTTACCTCGTCTACTCCGCTCAAAAGTCAGGCGACTGGAAACGCGCGGCCATTCCGCTCGCTTATATTGCCGAGGCGATGATGGTCGGCGTGCTGGTTCTGGTTCCGCTGATCTACACTCAAGCATTGCCAAGGCAGTTGCTGATTACCGACGTTCACATACCGCCGCCGCCGGGCCCGCCTCCCGCACAACCTGCCGGCCGGCGTCCGCGGCCGGCGTCCCATCGTGTGGTCGATCTGAGCGCCGCACCCACCTTCATTCCCACTGGCGTCAAGCCGGTCGTAGATCAACCCGAGCCGCCACAGACCGGAGTCGGAACGGGACTGGGAGTGATCGGCGCGCCTCCCGGTGGATCCTATGGCGGACCGGGGAATTGGGTCATCGGCAGCCTTTTTCCGGGCAGGGAAGAACCTCCGCCTCCGCCCGTCGCGCACGCGGCGCCCAGGCCGCAGATGGTCCGCCGCGGCGGCGATGTCATCGCCGCCCAGGCGCTGTATCAGCCACGCCCGGTTTACCCGCCCCTCGCGATGATGGCGCGCATCCAGGGAACCGTGGTACTGCAAGCGATCATTGGCACCGACGGCACGGTCCAGGATTTGAAGGTTCTGAATGGACACCCGCTACTGGTTCGCGCGGCCATCGAAGCAGTGAGAACCTGGCGATATCAACCTACTCTGCTGAATACTCAACCGGTGCAAGTGCTGACAGAGATCGACGTGAATTTCAAGCTGGGAGAGTAGGGGCCACGGAAGAACGTCAAGTGGAAGTCAAAAGGGAAAGTGCAAAAGGCAAAGGTCAAAGCCGAGCGTGGAAGCTCTCGCTGAGCGGTTTGCTGAGAAACGCAACAATGCTGTCAACCGAAGGACCCCGGTAGTTCGTTCGGTCGGTGATGAGAGCGAACTACTGGGGTTCTTCGCCCAAACTTCGGGCTCAGAATGACAGTGCCCACGAGTTCTTCCGCAAGCCTTTCAACCCCGCCATTCCAATCCAAACTGGCGCAGACCGCCGTCTGTTGCAGTTTGCGATCCCGAAGGGACTTGCACTTTAAGATGATCCATCTCGGGATTGCTAGAAACGCAGACACTGAACCGCGCGTCCGCGCCAGCCCTGATTGAGCAAGCGTGCCATCGCGCCACTTTTGACACTGGCGTGGCGGCAATCCGCCGCGGCGGACATTTTACGTCGGCGCCCGATAAGATGGTTAAGGAGCCAGAACCGGCCACGGTTAGGACGGGGTGACAGAGATGTTGCCCGGGTCCGTGGGGCGCGCCGATGCCTCGGGGCGCCGGCCGGGTAATCAGCTACCTAATCTAGCCCAGGGCAACGCCCTGGGTCGAACGGCCCCCTCCATTTCAACCGCTAAGCCCTGAAAGGGCGACCCCTTAGCGCGCGCCTTCAGGGCTTGCGGCCGTACTCATGGCATAATTCCCAGGGCGTTGCCCTGGGCCTGGAGTTTCTACATTTGCGACGACCGCAAATGTTCTAAAGGGAGACCGAGTTAAGTATGAGTTCCCAGCCCTCGCCCCCTTGGGGGAGAGGGTGGCGGGCATCCGGCGTTGTCATCAGCCGGGGACCGCCGGGTGAGGGGGTCAGGGCTGTGAATACTCCGCATGCCTATCATCATGCCACGTACCCTCGCGCCCACGGCAGGTCGATGGAGAGAAGACCGCGCTTCGTGCTACGACAACAAAAAGGGCAGCAGCTTTCCGGCGCGCTGGCTCTTCGGGGGCGCAGTCGTTCGTTCAAGCAGTGGGGAGTCGGGTGGTTGCTACCGGAGGCGTTGGGCTGAGCACGTTTGGGTTTTGACCCCCTCACCCGTCCCGCCCCCGCTGGTGAAGGCGCGGGTTGCGGTCCACCCTCTCCCCCAGGGGGGCGAGGGATGAGATTTTTGTTGGAGCGCTTCGCAACGTAGAAACTCCAGGACGGGGTCGAATTATTCGACCCCGGCAGGGTCGGAACCTAATTTCCCGGGTTTCCCTTCCGTAGGTTTCACCTACGGCTAATGATATTTATTCCCCTTCGGGGAA
>JBKQVI010000101.1:0-2532 GCA_052139985.1 Terriglobia bacterium | reverse complement strand
GTCCGCGCTCTCCCCCACACCTTGAACGGGAAGAAAGTCGAGGTCCCGATCCGGCGGATTCTCCGTAGTGCTCGACTTTGACCAGCTGGCCCTTGGGATCGAATGTCAACACCCACTGCATCGGCTGGCGCGGTTCCGCAACGTCGACAAAGCGGACCGTCGACTCGCCGTCTACCCCGACTTCTAAAATAGGCGGGAATGACAAGGCGAGATTTGCGTCGGTTGATGGACTCGGCGAGGCGGAAACCTCAGAACGCGGCTCGGTCAGCGCGGCGTAGCACAGGGCGGTAGAAAGCCAATCGGGGGGCGGGCCCGCCGACTCCTCCGCGCGCATGCGGTTGAACGCCGCCATGGCGAGCAGGTTGACGGGAGCCGGCGAGAAAAGAGAAAAGCCGCGCCGCTCCACTGGAATAACGCGGACACGGCCATTGCCGGTGCGTGGAATCGCAGCGGAAAAAAGACTCGCATCGCCCACGCCGCTATCTCCTGCGAAGAGCAGGAACAAGTGGCCCGGAAGGGCTTGGCAATCTAGCTGCCGGAAGCGCCATTTTTCCTTGTCGAAATCGATCCCCATAAACGCGGCAGCATCCCGGATCGCAGGTCGCGTTTTCGCCGCCAGGTCACGATCGCTTTGGCTCATCTGTTCCAGCGGACGGTACACGATGAACCGCCCAATCCCGGAGGGCGAGACGTTGCTCGAGAATGGATTGAGGTTCTTAGCCTGCGGTACGGGCTTGGCAGGGTACGGCATCGACGAGGGTTCTGAGGGAACGGGCTTTACAGGATACGGTGTATCGGGTGCAACCTGGTTCGTTTGCGCGGCACAAAGAGAGCCAAAAATTGGAGATCCAAGAATTGTCGCTGCCGCAAATACGAACGTAAGGTTCAAGAGCCTTAGACGATCCATACATTTGCCAGACTAACATCTCGCGCGCATTGTCCTCGGAGCGAATCCGCCGAGTGCCGCATTCGCCCGCGTACCTTCGGGACCCGATGATCGTCGGCGCCCACGCGCCATCACTGTCTATTCTTGAGCATAATCGGACGCGTGAAATCATAACTGGCGCCGAGCGTGAACCCCTGAGGCTTGAGGGCTCCGTATACCGCCAAACTCTGCCATGTCTGGTATTCGTAGTCGGCGCGTACCCAGAGATCCTGCTTGATGCGGAACTCAAGCCCGCCGCCCGGAGCCGTGAAGGTTCGCGTATCGTGCGCGTACGTGGGGCTTAACCGGGGGAAGTCGACGCTGCCGTCGCCGATCATGCATTTCGCGTAGGGACGAACATTGTGCAAGCGGTTCCACATGTAGATCAACCCCATGGCCGCCGTGTCGTAGCGCACGTTCGGCTGCGAGGACGATCGACCCAGGCTGATGTCCCGGAGTTCTCCCTCAGCACCCAGATGCCCGTGCAAAAAAGAGGGTAGCTTTCCTGGGTAAATGTCGAACCAGCCCGCAAATCCGTACATGCGGCCATGGCCAATATCGGGGTCGTAACTCACGGGACCGGCGCCAACTGTAAATGGCCATCCGCTCTTCCGTTCATAAGACGGAACTACCTGGGAAAATGCGGAAACCGCGACAGACAAAATGCTCACTGCCAGAACGGGGAATGCTACCAGCTTGAAACGCATTCTCTATCTCCTTCGCACGCGCATGATCGCCTTCACACGCGCATGCCCTAACCCGGCTGGAAGATCGCCGCAAGACCAAGAGCGGTATACCAAGATAACAAGACGAAAGCAGGGATTTCTGCGCGAGGTCTACCTTTCAAATCCATTGGACGCACTGCACGAATCGAGGCGTTATTGAAAAAGCGAGGCACCTGTAATTTCGAAACGGTTTTTTGATCCTGCACCCGAGCCGCGGCTCGTTCTCTTCGAAGGCAGCTGATTGCTACTTTCACTGCGGCCTAGTCTAAATCATAAAGGCCGATAAATGAAGCAAGTACTAAGGCTTCGGGGTTACAGAAGTGGCATGTTGGGAAGCCCCATCGAAGAGGCAAAATCTGACACTACGTGAACGATTCTCAAGAGGAATATTTGGCGCAACAGCGGGAAGCTGCCAGTCCGAGACGCGCGTTCAGCACCTTCGTCGAACGCACGCACGTGCGCGGTCGCGCGATCGCTGGAGCAAGAAACCCGTCGCACCCGCACGACCAGCAAGAGCGAATCCGCATCTCAGAAATCATGGCCATAAGTTCACCCAAAAACCCGGTCGAAGTAGGGGTTCCGTCCATGATTACCAAAGTAATCTTAGGTGGTAACGCGTCGGTGGACTGCTTCTAATCAGGCAACTTACTTGAGAAAAACATGGTCCATCCACTGCTCCTGTGTTACGTTTATTTGTGCTGTATAAATGCCGCGGCGCATTGAATCTGATGCCAGTCCGGCTGCACTCGGCCCCCGGAAGGGTGCTCACAAACTGACTTTTTTATCGTGTTACATTAGCCAACCTGCGGAGGATAAACGCATGCAAATTCGTGTTTTGAAATCTGTGGCCCGGGTTTTAGCTTTGGTGACTGTGGCTGCTTT
>JBKQVI010000100.1:0-5905 GCA_052139985.1 Terriglobia bacterium | reverse complement strand
GCGGCGGGCGCAAGAAGCGCGCCCTTGCCCAGGGCTACTCTATAGATCCCCTGCGGGGATCGGCAATGGCGATCGCTTTTTCCGCAGCCTCTCAAGCCCGGCGCTGCACCCGAGAGTAGGACGCTCAGCGGCCCTTCTCAGTGGAAAAACCTCCGGTCGGGAACATCGCTCACGGTTCCCCGCCGCCTACGGCGTCACCTTGAGTAATCCCTGCTGCGGTATATCTGCCGACGATCTTCCCACCATGATCTCAAAGTCGCCGGGCACGACGCGCCAGTGCATGTCGATATCGAGCAACTGGAGATCCTCCGGGGTAAGCTTCAGGGTCACGGTCTTGGTTTCTCCCGGATCGAGCGCCACTCGTTCAAACCCGCGGAGTTGCTTGACGGGAGTTGAAACCGGGGCGTATTTCTCATGGATGTAGAGCTGGACCGTTTCCACGCCCGCACGGTCGCCGGCATTTTTCACGTCCACCGTCACGCGCGCTTCGCCAGCCGGATGGATTTCCGCCGGCTCCACCCGCAGATTGCTGTACTCGAACTGGGTGTAGCTCAGCCCGTAACCAAAGGGGTAAAGCGGCGTTGCCGGCATGTCAACATAGGCTGCCGGCCCTCGCCAGCTTATCCAGGTAGCCTTGGAAGGTTTGTAATTGTAGTAAATCGGCAACTGACCGGAGTGCCGGGGCACGGAGATGGCCAGGCGCCCAGTAGGATTGTAATTCCCAAAGAGCACATCGGCCACCGCTTCTCCGCCGCGTTCGCCGGGTTCCCACGCCTCTACCAGAGCAGGCACGTGCTCGGACGTCCACCGCGTCGAGAGCGGCCGGCCGTTGATCAGCACCACCACCGTGGGAGTGCCGCTCGCGTAGACCGCTTGAATCAGGTCCTCCTGCACGCCTGAGAGATCCAGGTTAGCCACATCGTGACCTTCACCATCGGTGGACTGGCCTCCGCGGCCCGGCTGCTCCGTATTGTGTTGTCGCTCTCCCACCACCACAATGGCGACGTCGGCGCCCTTCGCGGCCTTCACGGCTTCAGCAAACCCGCTTTTATCGCTACCCGTAATCTCACAGCCGCGTACGTGGGCCACTTTGGTTTGGGGCGAGACCGCGGCCTTAATCCCCTCGATTACCGTCGTCACATGCTGCAAAACCTTCGTCGGCGAATAGTCGCCCAATTGATTCATCACATCATCGGCATTGGGGCCAATCACCTCCACTGACTTCAAGTCCTTCTTAAGCGGCAGCACGTTCTTGTCATTCTTCAGCAACACGATGCCTTCGCGGCCGGCGCGCAGAGCCAGATCTCGATTCGCTTGCGAGTGCATGATCTGGACGGCGTGGTCCACATCGACGTAGGGGTTTTCAAACAAGCCCAGACGGAATTTCATCTCCAGAACCCTGCGGACGGCGCGATCCAGCAGCGCCATCGGGACTCGGCCCTCTTCCACGCTTTCGACCAGGGGTCCCATATAGGCAGGCTCGTACGTGATATCCAGATCGACCCCCGCCTTCAATGCCAGCGCTCCAGCCGCCTTTTGGGTAGGAACGATGTGCTCATACTGTAAGGTTGAGAAGCCGTCGCCTTCGCTCTCCACAACTCCCTTGAAGCCGATTTCCTGCCGCAAGACATCATTCATCCATTTCACCGAGGCGTGCGCCGGTACATCCTCAACTTCCGGGTAACCCGCCATTACCCCTAAGCCTCCGGCTTTGGTAATCGCTCCGATCCAAGGCGGCATAAAATTCTCGCGCAAAGAACGCTCCGATACCTCAATCGCTCCACGTTCCAGGCCACTGGCGGGTTCGCTCTGCGTGGGAAAATCCGTCAGTACCGCAATGACCTTGTCCGGGGCGGAGATATCATGGCCCTGCGTCGCCCGCACGATGGCCTCGCCGATCCGCATGTAAAGGTAGGGGTCTTCGGTGTACGCCTCTTCGTTGCGGCCCATGCGCGGATCGCGAAGCGTTTCCATGACCAGCGTGGAAAGCATGTGGATGCCGACCGCGCGCGCTTCCGCCGCATCCGCGGCGTAAATCGCGTTGATCAAGTCCAGGTCGAAAGAGCTGCCCACAGCCAGCCCCTCGGGGAAAACCGTCGCTCCCGCAAACATGCCCCCATGCGTGCCCTCTTCATCTTCCAGCAAGGGTATCTTCAGCCTTGTTTGGGTAAGCGCGATTTTCTGCAACTCGTTGAAGTATTCCGCCTGCTGACGTGCGCCCTCTTCCAGAATCTGACCGGCGAGGCCGAAAAACCCGCAGGCCGGGCCGATTTCCTGAGTGTAGGTTCCGGCCGTGAATTTCCTGCACGCCTCCGTCTTCGAGGGGATGTCTTTTCCGAGCTTATCGGTAAACACCGCAGGCAAATTGAGCTGCCCGACTTTTTCTTTGACCGTCATGCGGCTCATCAGGTCATCGACACGCTCCTCCACCGGCCGCTTCGGATCGAGGTAGATCGGCGCTTCGCTACCGGCTTGCGCGAGGATCACCGTGACCGAGGCCAGCGCCGTGCCGACAGCCGCCACCAACCACCATAGGGTTCTATTTCGCATAGTCTTTATCTCCAAGGAACTGCGGGAATTGGATCGGCTCAGACGTAGGCGCACCTGGGCTTCGAACGCGGCCTGTCAACTCGCCCCATAGGTAAGGACTAGCTCAATCGGCCGGGCAAGAACATGCGCAGAAAACGGGAGGCAAGAATGAACCCGTCTTTGCGAGCCTGGGGGAATTCCGGCGAGTTGTTGCTGGGCGGCTCGTCCCAGAAGGGATCCTCATGCTCAACCGCAATTCCTCCGCTGTAATTCGCCTGCAGGAGAACATTAATGAACTTCGGCCAATCGATTAAACCCTGGCCGGGGATGCGGTAACGCCACCACCCTTTGCCATGGATTCCTACCATTTGCAAAACCGGCTGGATGATCTCTGTATCCTTCGCGTGTACGGACAGAATCCTCTCCTTGAAATCCCAAGCCGCTTGGACATAGTCGACAAACTGCCGCACCAAATGCGAAGGATCGAATTCGAGGCCGAGACGCTTGCTGGGGACGAGATCGAATATTTTCTCCCATGCGCCCGGGACCGTGGCGAAGTTGGTATCGCAAGGATAGTTTTCCCAACCCATGGTGATGTCCAACTTATCGCAGACCGGCAAGTAGTGCTCATTGAAGACCTCGGCCAGAGCCTTCGCCTGATCCTCCATGGAAGCTCCCGCCATGCCACCGCTGAAGGTGCCCACAAATTTGCACCCCAGACGATGTCCCAATTCAAGGTCTTGGATGAATTCGGCGATCGCGTCGCGTCGCTTCGCCGGGTCGCCCGAGATGTGATTAGGCGCCATGCACTCGATACTGATGATGCGCACATTGGCCTCGCGCGCCGCCGCGAGAACCTGGTCAATCTGCGAGTCCGACAGCTTGGGATTAAAGAACTGATCTACGGTGATCACTACGCCTTGAAATTCCGTGGACGCGGCAAATGCCAACTTTTGTGGCGAGTATCGAGTAAGGATCGCGAGCTGGGGGAATCCCTTTTCATGCGGCAGGTGGGATGGCGCTGGTGCTTGCGCCACGCCGGGACTGCCTGCAAGCGTGATCTGAGTTCCGAGTGCCGACGCCCCGCCAACTTTCAGGAAATCCCGCCGATCAAACTTGTTGCCATTCATGGGTTCCTCTCCTCGAAGGTAACCCTCGCTTCACCGTAGGGCTCCCTTCTTTATCAGGCCAAAGAACATATCCGGGTTCGACCATATTGTCCAGAGGCACCGCAGAAGCGGGTGCGCGACAGGAAGCCGAACACTGGCCTTGAAGTGCGGACTGACGCGCCATTACCTGTGGCACGGCCAGCCTGCCCATGACTTCGCGCTGGCAAGGCGTCCACGCCACCCCGGCGCGCATCTCTATTTGATATGGAGAAAGATATGAATTCCGCCAGCCCGGTTCGTTGGAAGCGCCAGACCCTTGCTATTCTGCTTTTCGGGATATCCTTCGGCTATGTTGAGGCGGCCGTGGTCACCTACTTGCGGCCCCAGTTCGAAGCCGTACGGGCGACGTTCACCCCTCAGAGCCGCGATCTGTTTCCGCTGCTGTCCCTCCAGCAAGTAAAGGAGGCCGGGCCGGATATGGTCAGGTTGGTGAGCACAGAGGTCGCTCGCGAGGCTGCAACCCTGCTCATGTTGGGAGCGGTGGCCGCGGCGGTGGGAGTCAATTTTCCGCAGTGGTTGGCGTTCCTTTTGCTGGCCTTCGGAGCTTGGGATATTTCGTACTATATCTTTTTGAAGGTCTTAATCGGTTGGCCGAGGTCGCTGCTGACTTGGGACGTTTTATTTCTTATCCCCGTGCCGTGGTCCGGACCCGTGCTGGCACCCGCGTTGGTTGCTCTGACGATGGTCGGAACAGGGGTCGTTTATTTGTGGCGGGAATCAAACGGTCATTCGAATCGGCTGATGGTAGGTCACTGGCTATGTGCCTACGCGGGCGCGCTGTTTGTCCTGGCCGCCTTCATTTGGGACTACCGCCATGTCATGGCGGGCGGGATGCCGAGGCATTTCAATTGGCCTCTGTTTGCTCTCGGCGAAGTTCTTTGGGTGACCGCGTTTCTCCACTGGCTAAGCGCCGGAGGGTCATTAAGAGCGGCCGGAATACGCCTTCGCCCCTAGCCCGCCGACCTTCGACGCGGCGTTGAGTGATGGCCCGGCGGTCACGCCAGCGCCAAGTTCACATTCTCAATGGCCTCGTCAATCTCTTGCGTATTTTTGTAGCCGACGGTCACGCAATTGACGCCCGCGTTCCTGAAGGCGAACCTCATTGCCGCCTGGCGATCCTCACGGGTGGTGAACGTACCCTCTCCCACCAGTTTCATGCTGATGACGCCCATCCCGTCTTTGCGTACCTGTTTTACATGCGTCACCACCTCGCTCACATTCCCCAATCCGTCCGTCTGGTAGTCCTCCGCGTCCATCTTCGCGCCTTTATGATTCATACGAATCATTGCCACCTGAAGCCACTCGTTCCCCGGAAAGTGGCGCAACGCCGGAAGGCCGTGCACCGAGGCGCCGTGTGAGACAACGGCATGCCGCGATTGGGCTTCCAAAATACCGTCTTGCCACCGCTGGCTGTCTGTCGGCCACGATGCCTCGTGCTGCCAGTGCAGCAGCATCACGTCGAAGTAATCGGTGTTAGCAAGCTTGCGCAATTCGTCGATCTTCTGCAACGGATCCGCGTCGCCATGCGTGGTGATCTTCGACATCAGGCGATAGCTGTCCCGTGGGATGCCGTTCAGCGCCACGCCGAGCATCCTGTGCATCTCTCCGTAGGACTCCGCGGTTTCGAAGAAGCGAATGCCGCGGTCGTAGGCGTAGCGGACCAGCTTCGTAAATTGCTCTTGCCCCAGCTCGCGCTGCACCCTTCCGCCGATGGTGCCGGTGCCAAATGCGAGGCGCGTGACCTTGACGCCGGATTTCCCGAGGGTTACCCAGTCCGTCGCGGTTTCGCGCGCCGCACGTAGCGGAAAGCTTCCCGCCCCAGCGAGCGCCGCTGCGGCAAGTCCGGTCTTCAGGAAATCGCGCCGGGAATAATGAGCCATTGTTTTCCTCCCATAGGATTCGTCTCGCCACGAGCCATGACCCAATTAGACCGCTACCGAACCTTTCCGGTCAAGGACAAAAAGTCACTTGTCGTGCCCTTGTTTTCCTCTCCCGGGCGTGCCGGCAAATACCGCCTGCCACCCACAACCACAGAGGATTGTGACCTTTGTTACTGGCCCCAAAGCCTGAGCAGCGCGCCTTGGAGCCGATGTTCACCTCTAAGTTTTTGAGATAACTTGTGTTGCCTTGTGGGGTTAAGTGCGATTTTGGCCCTAAGTATGTAGACATGCATAGTACGTTGTAAGTCGCATTTATCCTTTACAACA
>JBKQVI010000099.1:0-22370 GCA_052139985.1 Terriglobia bacterium | reverse complement strand
CGCCCTTTCCCCTCCGCGCCTCCTGGCGAAGGGTGGGCGGAATTTTTCCCTCCCCGCGCCCCACTTCTCCCGCTCGCCCCCGCGGTTTCTAAAGAGACCGGCAGGGAGCCTCCCGAGCTCTGCGGGCGCCCCCGGCCGGGTTGCGGAAACCCACCCCGCCCCCACCTTGCGCCCCCCACATCGCCCCAACATCGCCGCTGCCTCCCTTACGTGCGGATTTGGGTTAGCGTGGAGCGAAGCTTTGGAGTGCGTGCAGCTTGCTGCCGCTTTCTTTCCCGCAAGCTTGCTTGGAGGAATCTCAATCCCGGGCGCCATACTCAGGCTGTTGGCAATCTCCTTACCGCGATTTCCAGTCCCAGCCAGCGAGCTGGCCGGGGCAAAAGCGGCAGCAAGCTGCACGCACTCCAAAGCTTCGCTCCGTACTTCCAATTGTCTGGGGAGAAATCCGGGTCAAGACCAACACCGTTCATTTGGCGCGCCCTTTAATACGAACTTGCGCGAAGCATCCCTCAATAGTCCTGCGGCAGTTTTTGCAGTTGCGCCATCGTGAAGACGGGGCCTTCTTTGCAGACGTAGACGGGGCCGGCGTTGCAGCGTCCGCACTTGCCAACGCCGCACTTCATCCGGTTTTCGAGGCTGGTATAAACGGAGTCCGCGCCGATGCCGAGCTTTTCCAGAATCGGCAGCGTGTTCTTAATCATGATGGGAGGGCCGATAACGAGCACGACGGAATTCTCCGCCGCCACCTTCGCGCGCTCGAAGACGGTGGGCACAAAACCCACCTCGCCTTTCCATTCCGGGGTTTGGCCGCCGGGATCGACGCACTGGATCACCCGCACGCGGTCGCGCTTGGCCCACTCTTCCAATTCATTCACGTAGACCAGATCGGCAACGGTGCGCGCACCGTAAACAACCGTGATATCACCGTATTTCTCGCGATTCTCCAGTGCGTACCAGACGGCGCAACGGATGGGGGGCATGGCGATTCCGCCGCCCAGGAAAATCAGGTTCTTCCCTTCCCACTTCTCCATGGGATAGCCATTGCCATACGGCCCGCGGAAACCGAGCGTATCGCCCTCTTCCACACGCCAGAGCGCTTCGGTAACGCGGCCTACCTTGCGGAAACAGAATTCCAAGGAATCTTTCCAGTTCGAGCTGGAACAGATATTGAAGGTCGATTCCCCGAAGCCAAAAGCCGAGAAGATTCCAAACTGCCCGACGCGAAAATCAAATTGGCTGGCGCGCTCCGGACTCTGAAAACGGATGCGCACGGATTTTACGTCCGGCGTGTGCCGGCGGACGCCCACCACTTCCATCAGGTCGGAAATATAAATATCAGGCATGTTCGATTCCAGCTAACCTCGTCGCAGCGGCGCTCTACGAGAGCCGGAGCGTATCGTGGCATGGCCATCTTGGCCATGAACCGACACGGGCGGGACGCCCGTGCCACGTCTTGATCAGCGGTCGGAGACCGCCGCTACAGCGCATGTTCAATCCCCATCAACAACGTCAGCATTCCCTGCCCCTCGGGACAATTTCGTGTGCAGTTTCCGCAGCCGGTGCAGAGAATCTCGCCAAACTTTTCCGGATAAATGGAGAACTTATGCAGCACTCGCTGCCGCTGGCGCGAGCCCTGGTCGGGCCTCGGATTGTGTCCGGAAGCGTGCAAGGTGAATTGTGCAAACTGGCAGGAGTCCCAATTGCGAACGCGTTCTCCGCGGGAGGTATTACCCTCATCGACGATGTCAAAGCAATGGCACGTTGGGCAAGTGTAGGCGCAGGCTCCACAACCGAGGCACGCGAGTGTCGCCTCCTGCCAGTAAGGGTGCGTGAACTGTTCATCCACAAACTGCTTGATGTGCTCGGGGCTGAATCGAGGGTCCGGTCCCAGGTTGACCGGCGCGGTGCGATCGGACGTTCGCGTCTTCCCGGCGAAGAGTACCCGCCCTTTGTCCGTGAGGCAGCGCACCTCGTACTCATCGCCCAGGTCAAATAGCATCGCATCGCTGCCGCGCTCCGCCTGGGGGCCGAGTCCCACGGAGGTGCAGAAACACGACTCATCGTATGACGCGCAGGCAAGCGTCATCACCGTCGTCACGTCGCGCCGCCGGTTGTATGATTCGTCGCGGAAGTCCCAATTGAAAACATGGTCGAGGATGGGCAGCGCCGCCGCGTCACAGGGCCGCACGCCGAGCAGGATTTGCGGAGAAACTTCCGCCCCACCATTCGTCAGCTCCACTCGGTTGCCTTCCATTTGATAGCGGCAAAGCAGCTCGTGGCGGGGGAAAACGAACTCCTTCGCAGAATTCGCCGGGCGCACAAAGCCTTCCAGAACAACGTCGTCACCCGAAGCGAGAGGCGCGTACATCACCAGTCCAGGCTTGGTTTGTACAGGGCCCGCCACCACCTTGCCCTGCCCGATCCACTCGTTCGCGAGTTCCCGAAGCGCCGCCTTGGAGATGACCTCCGTCGCAGCGCCGTCCTTCAGGACAGCAGGCGCCGTTGTAGCGCCGGGCTTTAGCCCGGCACTAGGCGGGGCCCCGCCCTCGCTCAGAGCGTCAGATGCCGGGCTCAAGCCCGGCGCTACATCCGTCGCTATATCGACGACCGGGGGGACCTTGGTAAGGACTTCGCTCATCGGATAAAGTCCTCCTTATCCGTAAGCGCGTAGGAACCAATGAGCGGATCGGCTTTGGGGTCCATGCCGGCTTGATATCCGAAATGTTTCTCGGCGGCGCGCGCCAAGGTGAGGTTCAGCAACCCCAGCGGGATGCCCGCGGGACAGGCTCGTGTGCATTCTCCGCAACCCACGCAGCGGCCAGCGAGGTGGAAGGCTCGCGTGATGTGCCAGGCGAAGTTGCCTTTGGGCGTGGCGGAGGTATCGATCACTACCGGCCGATTCTTGTCCGCAATGCAGCGTTCACAGTAGCAGAGTGGGCAGACCTGACGGCAAGCGTAACACTTCACGCAACGCTCGAATTCGTGCACCCAAAACAACATTCGTTCGGCCGAAGGCATCGCCATCAGGGCGTCCAGCGGTGGTGGTGCCGATGTAGCGCCGGCAATTGTGCCATGGCCATCTTGGCCATGATCTGGCACGGGCGGGACGCCCGTGCCACGATCCGTAGCGGCCGGTACCGCCTGACCGATAATTTCATCCGCGAACCTCGGCTGGTGCACCCCACAGGTGTCGCACTTGGGCTCACCCATGCCTTCACACGCCATGCCGATCACGCGCAGGTTCACGCGATCGATTTGCGATTCCTTTTCCAAAATCACCAACCCGCGCTCGTCACAACCTTTCACGACGACCGCGGCCTTGCCCAAGCGCTTGATCTCTTTGCGCTTGAGGTAGGTGGTCAGATTGGCTTGGCAATACGTGTTCCAAACCAGCTTACCCGCATCCTCGGCGCGCCGAATGAATACCGGGCCGGCGGCGCCATAACCGATCACTACCTGCACTGTGCCTTCGGTGAACAGCTTGGTGCAGGTTTCGCGCAGTTGCTGCTCCTGGGCTGCAACTTTGGGATTCTCGGGTTGTGGTCTCTGTGTGCTCTGTGTTTGGAAAGGCTTCAACACAGAGGACACGGAGGCGCTCTGTGCACTCTGTGTTAAGTCTTGAGAAGCACGGAGTTCACGGAGAAGACCGTCTTGATCACGTACGGGATCCGCTGTACCACCAGGCTTTTGGTACAGGCTGTCATATGGCCCAAGCTTGCGGGTTTCGTTGGTGATCCGCGTAATCTCTGCCTGCCACTTCCGTCCCTCGGCAGCGGAAATCCAGGTGAAATAGATGCGCCGCAGATCGAACCCCAACGTGTCGAGCAGTTCCCGGAATAGAATCCAGCGCCGGCGCGCGTGGTAGTTGCCCGCCGTGTAGTGGCAGTCACCGGGATGGCAGCCGGACACCAGCACCGCGTCAGCGCCAATCTCAAAAGCCTTAACCAGCAGGTTGAAATCAATACGCCCGGTGCAAGGCAGCCGGATGATTCGAACGTTGGAGGGATATTCCAAGCGCGTCGTGCCGGCAAGGTCCGCGCCCAGGTACGTGCACCAGTTGCATACGTAGGCGACAATTTTCGGTTCGAATTTGTTCTCTTCACTCATGCCAAACTCGCAACTGTAGCGCCGTCCTTTAGGGCGGCACGTGCCGGACTAAACGCTCGGTGCTCCATACGTGCCACGGGCATCCTGCCCGTGACGGTCACAGCCAGGATGGCCGCGCCACGACGGTGGCGGGGTGAGCCCGCCGCTACGCCAAGCTCTCAACCTCCGAGTAGATCTCCTGCTCGGTAAAGCCTTCCAGTTCCGCGCTCTTTGAAGGACACACCGCCACGCACGTGCCGCATCCCATGCACAACCCAGGGTTCACGCGGGCCGTCTTCTTCACAAATACTCCGCGCGGAGTGCGAACGTCCGCCTGCTCGATGGCGTGATAGGGACAGGTGCGGTAGCACGCGTAACACGCAGCGCAAGTCTGCTCGTTGATCTGGGCAATCTCCGGCTCACGCGTCAACTCTTCCGCGGCAAAAAGGATCTGAGTTTTGGCGGCGGCGGCAGAAGCTTGCGCCACCGATTCCGGAATGTCCTTGGGACTATGGCAGGCACCGCAAATGAACACGCCCGCTGCGTTGGTTTCCACCGGACGCAGCTTGGGGTGCGATTCGAGCAGGAACCCGTGCTCGTCGTAACCCACGTTCAGCATGCGGGCCAGGTCCGTAACACCCGATGAGGGGCGCATCGCCGCGGCCAGCACCACGAGGTCGGCCTCAATCGTTACCGGCGTGCCCGCCAGCGTATCCGCTCCGCGCACGATGAGCTTGCCGTTTTGCTCGGTGATCTTTGAAACCCGGCCACGATAATACTTGGCGCCGTCCTGCTCGATGGCGCGGCGGACAAATTCCTCGTAGCCCTTGCCCCCGGAGCGAATGTCCATGTAGAAAACATGCGCCTGGCCGTCGTGCACCTTATGCTTGTAAAGCATCGTGTGCTTGGCGGTGTACATGCAACAAATCTTGGAGCAATAGGATATGCCCTTGGCGTTGTCGCGCGACCCGACGCAACTGATGAACACCACATTCTTCGGCTCTTTGCCGTCCGACGGCCGCTTAATCACGCCATTCGTGGGACCTGACGCCGAAACAATCCGCTCAAATTGCAGCGAGTCGATAACATCCTTGTACTTGCCGTAGCCGTATTCGCCGTAGCCCGCGAGCTTTCCCGTCTGCTGCTTGCCAATGTCGTAAAGCTGATAGCCGGTAGCCACCACGATGGCGCCGATTTTCTCTTCCACTTCTTTGTCGGTGTCCTGGAAGTTAATCGCTCCCGTCGGGCATTTCTTGGCGCACAGCCCGCAGCCATTGCGGATCAGCTTGGCGCAGGTCTTGCTGTCGATAACGGGACGCGCCGGAACCGCCTGCGGAAAGGGTACGTAGATCGCCGGCCTCATGCCCATCTTGAAGTCGAATTCGCTGGGATTGCGTTTCAGCGGGCACACATTCCAGCACTCGCCGCAGCCCGTGCACTTGGTGATATCGACGTAGCGTGCCTTCTGCCGAATCTTCGCCGTGAAGTTGCCCACGAAACCGTCAACCGCCTCGACTTCCGAATACGAGTAGAGCTTGATGCGTGGATGCTGGCCCACTTCCACCATGCGCGGCGTCAGGATGCACTGCGAGCAGTCGAGGGTGGGAAAAGTCTCCGAGAGCCCCGCCATTTTGCCGCCGATCGAGGGCTCACGCTCCACCATCACCACTTCGTAGCCCGCATCGGCAATGTCAAGCGCCGCCTGGATCCCCGCCACGCCACCGCCAATCACCATGGCCCGCCGCGTCACCGGAACGCGGATGGCCTGAAGCGCGTGGTCCTGCCGCACCTTCTCCACCGACATGCGGATGATTTGCGCGGCCTTGGCCGTGGCCTGCTTGCGATCGTGATGCACCCACGAGCAGTGCTCGCGGATATTCGCCATCTCCACCATGTAGGGATTAAGTCCGGCACGCTGCGCCGTCTTGCGGAAGGTCTTCAAATGCATATGCGGCGAGCACGAGGCCACGACCACCGCGTCTAACTTCTCTGCCTCGATTTTCTCGCGGATCATCGCCTGGCCGGGATCCGAGCACATGTATTTGTAGTGCACGGAGCAGCGCACGCCCGGAATGTTGGCCGTGGCCTTGGCAACTTCCGCCACGTCAACCGTGCGCGCGATGTTCTCACCACACCAGCAGACGAAAACCCCAATCCTCGACATAGGCTTTGCTTTCGTTCGTAGTACGTAGCGTCGGGCTTGAGTCCGGCACGTGCCGCCCTAGAGGGCGGCGCTACTTGTGCCACGGGCATCTTGCCCGTGTTCGTCACGGCCAGGATGGCCGTGCCACGTCTGTAACGCCAGCATCGGGCCGGTACGTGCGGCCAGGATGGCGGCGTTACGTTACAAAGTGCCGGCTGATCCCCAATTCTTCCGCACTCAGCCCCAGCGCCAAGCCCACCACGTCAGTCAGGTAATAAACGGGCAGGCCAAAGCGCACGCCATAGCGCGCTTCGATATCGCTCTGCTTCATGTCCAGATTCACATGGCACATGGGGCACGCCGTCACCAGGCAGTTGGCTCCGTGCTGCTGAGCGTCGGCCAGAATGCGCTGGCTCAAATCCAAAACCGTCTCTTCCTTCGCCATCGTCATGCCTGCGCCGCAACACTCGGTGCGAAAATTCCACTCGACGGGCTTGGCTCCCAAGACCGCCATGATGGCTTCCATGGAGCTTGGCTGTTCGGGATCGTCAAACTTCACCACGTCGGGTGGGCGCGTGAGCAGGCAGCCGTAATAGCACGCGGGTTTCAGGTCCGCCAGCGGCTTCTTCACAGCCGGCTTGATTCGGTCGAGGCCAATACTCTGGAAGACCTGAATCAGGTTCAGCACTTTGACGCGGCCGCTCGCCTCGGCTTCGATGACCGTGGAGATTTCGCGGCGAAGAGCGGCATCTCCAGCCATCAGCTTCGCGGCTTTCAGCAATTGCATCGAGCACATCGGGCAGGGCGCAAGCATTTCCTCGAACCCTTGCTGCTCGGCCAGCGCCAGATTGCGTGCAGGCAGCGCGATGGACAGCTTGTGGTTCAACGCATGGGCTGCGGTGGCGCCGCAACAAATCCACTCCTTGATTTCCTGCGGTTCGATTTCCAGCTTGCCGAGACAGGCCCGCAGCGACTGCTCGTAGTCATTCGACGAGCCGTGCAGCGCGCAACCGGGATAGTAGGCCAGTCTCATGCGTTTCTCGTCCGCTGTAGCGCCCGGCTTGAGCCCGGCACGTGCCGCCCTCAAGGGCGGCGCTACATTCTTACTTGCCGCCCTCGCAACGCTCGAAGATGCGGCGCACCACAGCGCGGTCCTTAACTTTTTCACCGCGCAGGTGCAGCTTCCGCCGTGATTGCAACTGCGGCGCCAAACTTGCGTCCTTGAACAGGAATCCCAGGTTGCGTTCCGACGGCAGGGCGCGAAGCTTGAATTCCGCGATCAACTCAATTTCATCCAAACGGCCATTGCGCCGGATGTTATTCAGGAATGCCTGTTGGAAAGCCACCACGGTCTTTTGTGCAGATGAAGCGAGATTTTGCCGAAGCGAAGCTTCGCGCAAGGCGTCCATGATGCCGGCGCAATCAACAGACTGCGGGCAGCGGGTGGAACACGTCTGGCAGGACACACACGCCCAAATAGCGTCCGAGGCCATCGCTTTTTCGAAGTTGCCAAGCTGAAGCGCCCGCACCACCTGGTTGGGCGACATGTCAACGGCGCCGGCAACAGGACAGCCGGCCGTGCATTTTCCGCACTGGTAGCAATCCATCCAATGCGTAGAGGCCAAGCTTTCGATCAGTACATCGCGGGAAGGAATTTCAGGGGCCGAGGTTTCCACGTACACCGCAGTTTCTGTAGAAGTCACGAAGCGCGAACGAATCGTGATTGTCCGTACAGGTGATACTGACACCAAGAACGGAAGTTGTCGAGAGCCATAAGGTCCCAGCGCCATATTGTCGCCGTCGAATATCCGCCGCTCTCCAATGACGATACAACGGCGCGAAGCGCTTTGGAGTGCGGCCGCGTAGCTGCCGCTACCTCGCTCCAAAGCGCATCGCGCCGGTATTTGCAAACGGTTACGCGGCGACAGGTAGCGGTGTCATTTGAAAGTGGCACGGGCGTCCCGCCCGTGAACGGTCACGGCCAAGATGGCCGTGCCACAGCAAATGACACCACTACGCGGCGAAACCGCAGGTTGCATTCACCGTCGGTCGCGCGTATATTCTCTCGCTCGGATTGCAGAAGAATTCGCAGCACAGCCCGATCTGCACGCAAAGGAGTCTCATCATGAAACGTCGTCAATTCATCGGCACTTTAACTTCGCTTCCAGTTCTTCCGTCCCTCCTCCATGCTCAGGAAGGGCCGCCTCCGATCGGGGAGCGCATTGAGAAGATGACCGCCCCCAACTGGCCGACCATCAATTCCAATCATCTGGGATTTCGTCCTCACGTGGGAAGCAAAACACTGGTGGTGCGGGCCCTCGCCTCTCCCGCGCCCAAGGAATATCACTTGCGCGATGTCGCAGAGTCCAAGTTCGAATTCACGCGGCCACTCAAGCAAGAAGCCTCGGATTTCGGTCCTTGCCTCACTGCGGATTTCACCGACCTCCAACAGCCGGGGCTTTACCAGATCACCGTGGGCGACGAGCATTCCGTGCAATTTGCGATTCACGACGAGGTGTGGCGCCGCACGATTCCCAAGGCCGTCGGCTACTACCGTTACCAGCGCTGCGGCGTGGAGGTTCCCTTCGTGCACCCCGCCTGCCACCTGGACGATGCGCGGCGCCGCGACAACGGGGAACACGTTGACACCGTCGGCGGCTGGCACGATGCCGGCGACCTGCGCAAGTGGATGGACGTGACCATGCTGAACGGCATCGCCCTGCTGAATCTTTATAAAAACAACCCCGATCCCCGGCCGGGCGACCCGACGCGCGAGCATCTGCTGGAGGAAGTGCGCTTTGGCAATCGCTATTTCCTGAAGATGCAAGACGCCGACGGCAAAATCTGGGCCGATGTCGCCGGCGGCGTGAATGGCGACAATAGCGACAACCACTGGACCGACAATATTAATGGCACCCCTGATGACCGTTATCTGAATACCGAGAAGCGCTCGGGGACGGCGGCGATTTTCACCACGCTCGAGGCGCTGGCCGGCCAGTGTTATGAGGCGACGGACCCTGCCTACTCTCGGCAGTGTCTTGATGCCGCCATTCGCGCTTGGCGGTCTTTTGCCGAGCCTCCGACGCTGACGCAGGACATCGGATGGTGGGCTATAGCGGCGGCGGAATTGTACCTGGCCACTGGCGCGAGCGAGTACAAGCAGCACGCCATGCTTCTCGGACGCGATCTGCTGAAACGCCAGAACACGGAATACGTAGGGGGCCAAAAGCAGGTACGCGGTTTCTGGATGCAAGGCGAGCAGCCGTACTTCGAAATTCCCGAATCGGCGGTCCCGCCGCTGGCGCTCCTCAAGTTGTATGACACTTTCCTGGACGCCGAAGATCGCGGAAAGTGGCTCGACGCGGTCCGGCTACACGCGGACGAGTACCTTCTGACCATGTCGAGCCGCAATGCCTACCGCATCATTCCCCTGGGCATGGCTCTCGGTTCGCCCACCCCAGAGAAATACCGGCCGCTGGCGGGGAATCTCAATTACCGCTATTTTTGTCCCACGCGCAAAGGGTTCTGGTGGCAGGGAGCCAATTGCCATTATGCCGGCAACGCACTGGTGCTGGGATTGCTCGCAAAGATACGGGGCGATGCCGGAAAGAACTATGTGGCGCTGGCTTACCGTCAATTGGAGTGGATCCTGGGAGCGAATCCGTTCGCCTCATCGATGATGACGGGCGAGGGTATGCGCAATCCGTTTCCGCATTCGCGTTTTGTGGGCTTGATTCCCGGCGGAATCATGAACGGCATCGCCGGCAACGTGAACGATGAACCGGTCCTGGACCTCGCCTACACGCTCGATTGGCGCACCTGCGAGTACTGGAGCCCCCACGTGGCGTTCTACATCTGGGCCCACTCGGTGCTGGAGGGGATAAGCTAGAATGCCTAGTGCTTTAGGGCACGTGGCGGTATAGCGCAGCCGAGCCAAAACCGAACGCGTCTCCGTGTCCTCTGTGTTCTTAAAACCTTAACACAGAGCTCACAGAGGTATCTCCGTGGCCTCTGTGTTGAGGCTGTTCCGTGCACGGAGGTCACGGAGACAGAACGCGGCGAAGGGAGAATCTTCGCGCGCCTTAAAAGTCTCACAAACCCGGCTTTATCACGGAACTTTCAAAACCTATAGCCGCTGGTGTATCCTATAAGGTTACTGGAATCGCACTAATAAAGCCTTGGGGAACAGGGTGGGATTTCGGGAGCAATAAATTCGCGTTCATCGAAGGAGATTAAATCGTATGCCTCTTGTTTCAATGCGTCAGTTACTGGACGAAGCCGCCAAGGGCGGTTACGGAGTAGGTGCTTTCAATGTAAATAACATGGAGCAGATTCAGTCCATCATGGAAGCTGCTCGCGAAACCAAATCGCCCGTGATCGTGCAGGCCAGCCGCGGCGCCCGCAGCTATTCACAGGACAAATACCTTTATCACCTCATGTTAGCGGCAGCGGAACTCTATCCGGAAATTCCCCTGGTGCTTCACCTGGACCACGGCAACAGCGTGGAAACCTGTAAATCCGCCATTGAATTGGGCTTTACCAGCGTCATGATGGATGGGTCGCTGATGCCCGACGGCAAGACGCCCTCATCATTTGACTACAACGTCAAGGCCACGCGCGAAGTGGTGGCGATGGCCCACGCCAAGGGCATCACGGTCGAAGGCGAAATCGGTTGTCTGGGCGGAATTGAAGACGGCCACGGCACCGGACTCGACGGCCTGAGCCACCTCACCGACCCCGCGCAAGCTGCCGAGTTCGTAAAGCTCACCGGCTTGGACGCCCTGGCCATCGCCATCGGCACCAGCCACGGCGCGTACAAATTCTCCTCGAAGCCCACGGGCGAAACGCTGAAGATGGACCGCCTGATCGAAATCCACAAGCTCCTGCCGACCACTCACCTGGTGATGCATGGATCGTCCAGCGTCCCGAAGGACCTTCAGGACATCATCAATCAATACGGCGGCAAGCTGAAGCCCACCTGGGGAGTGCCGGTGGAAGAGATCCAACTTGGCATCAAGAACGGCGTGCGGAAGATCAACGTGGACACCGACAATCGCCTGGCGATTACCGGCGCCATCCGCAAGGTTTTTGCCGAGAAGCCCGAGGAGTTCGATCCCCGCAGCTACTTGAAGCCCGCCCGCGAAGCCATGAAGAAGGTCGTAGCGTTGCGCATGACGCAATTCGGCCAAGCCGGTCATGCCGGCGACTACGCGCCGATACCGCTGTCCGAGATGGCAGCCCGGTATGCGCAAAAGAAAGCCGCGTAAGACCGAAGTCGGTTAAAACATCCCACGGCACGCCCGGCGAAGCTGATCGCAGCGCCGGGCGCTGCTGCCTTTAAGAGTGGGAACTCCAGCCGGAGAGCGCTTCCCCGCCGAAACGGTCCAGTCAATTCTCACCGAGCGAAGCTTTGGAGTGCGTGCAGCTTGCTGCCGCTTTCCTCCCCGCAAGCTCGCTTGCGGGTCTTTCGACCACCGGCATGATCCAGTCAGTTTTCACCGAGCGAAGCTTTGGAGTGCGTGCAGCTTGCTGCCGCTTTCCCTTCCCGCAAGCTCGCTTGCGCGTATCTCCACCAACGATCTGATCGATATTTGAAATCGCCCCCAGTATGATCGTGTCCCAGCCAGCAAGCTGGCTGGGGCAAAAGCGGCAGCAAGCTGCACGCACTCCAGAGCTTCGCTCCGCATGGCATCAGCGATGCCGTTCTATATTTCACATCCACGCCCGCTTGGGATAAGATGCGCCCTTATGCGCGACTGGCCCCACAGCCCCATCCATCGTCTCGAACACCCCGGGATGTACTGTGTGACGGGAGCAACCTATCAGAAAGAACCGATGTTTCGCGGCGCGCTGCGTCTCGAATATCTCTCGGACACGCTGCTCGGTGCTTGTGAAAAGCATCTGTGGAAATTGCAGGCCTGGGCCGTCTTTCCCAACCACTATCACTTTGTTGCACTGTCTCCGTCCGAGACGGCCACGTTAACGCCACTCACCAAAGAACTTCACTCGTTGACCGCCATTCAAGCCAATCGCTGGGACAACACGCCAGGCCGCCAAGTTTGGTTCCAATTCTGGGAAACCGAACTGACCTACCCGAAGTCATATTTCGCCCGGCTGAGCTATGTTCACCGAAACGCCGTGCATCACGGAATCGTCCGCGAGCCGTCGCTTTATGCGTGGTGCTCGGCAGGATGGTTCCAACGACGCACGGAACCTTCCTTCTACCAAAGAATCATGACCATGAAGGTCGACCAAGTGAGTATCGAGGACGACTTTGAGATAGAAGCCGCTGACCTCTAGCCGCTGGAAGACGGGCCTACCCGGAGCGCCGCTTCCAACGACCGGCACGGTGCGGGCCTCCCGGTTCGCACGGAGCGAAGCTTTGGAGTGCGTGCAGCTTGCTGCCGCTTTCCCTTCCCGCAAGCTCGCTTGCGAGAATTTCAAGCTCCACACCAATCTGAATTTGTTTTCTTCACCGCACGCATGAGTCCCAGCCAGCAAGCTGGCTGGGGCAAAAGCGGCAGCAAGCTGCACGCACTCCAAAGCTTCGCTCCGTGTGCCGAGAGGGACGCCTGTTCCAAAGCTTCGCTCCGTATGCCATGACGGACGCTTGTCGTCTTTCTGACTCGCGTTTGTCCGCCTTGTGGTATCCTCACCCGGAGTTTTTCTGCCGGCTCCAACTTGCGGTAGAAGACCATCGTTTTCATCCTTAATCACGGGGGCAGATCTAATGGACACGAACAGCATCAATCGACGCGAATTTGCTCGGGCTGGGCTGGCGGCTTCGGCCGGTTTCCTTGCCGCGCCGAGAACAGGGTTTTCCGACCAGGCAAATGCCAGCAAACCATCTGGATTGAAAGTGGGGCTTTACACCATTACGTATCTCGGCATCTGGTACCAGGGGAAGGCGTTGCCACTCGAGGAAGTGATCCGCCGCGCGAAGAAATACGGGTACGACGGAGTGGAAGTTGACGGGAAGCGGCCGCACGGGCATCCCCTGACCTTGACCCGCGCCCACGCACGCGAATTGCGCAAGATGGCGGACGGTGAAGGCATCGAGATTTACGGGCTGGCGGGCAACAACGACTTCAGCAGCCCCGTTACCGAGCACCGCGACGCCCAACTGGTCTACATGCGCGACCTGATTCAGCTCGCCCCGGAACTGGGCGCCAAGACCGTGCGCGTCTTCCTGGCCTGGCGAGGAGTCACCCAGAAGAACGGGCTGGCGTCGTACAGCCTCACGGAACCTTTGTGGGAGAAGGTCCACCAGGGGTATTCGCCGGAAGAGATATGGGACTGGTGCCGCGACGGCATGATTCAGTGCACCAAGTACGCCGCAGACGCCGGGGTAACCCTGGCCTTGCAGAACCATGTTCCGGTCATCCACGACCACCACGATGTGCTGCGGATGGTAAAAGAAGTCAGATCTCCACATCTGAAGGTCTCCCTCGATGCCTGGATCATGGCGGACAAGTCTCCGGCAGCCATTCGCCAAGCAGCTCTTGATGTGGGCCCTCTGCAGGCTCTCTCGCATTTCGGTGGGGAGTTCAAGCGCGAGGCGGATGGCACCGCCAAGGGACCGGACTACTACGCTTCCTTCGTCAACTCCATGAAGGAAATCGGCTATAAGGGTTATATCGGGTACGAACTGTGCCACACCCTGCCGGTGGTCAACGGCCAGACCGTGGGCCTGGAGTTCGCCGATCAGTGTGCGGAAGGTGCCGCGATCTACATGCGCGGGTTGATTAAGGCCAGCCAAAGCTGATTCAGCCCGTCACTAAGCTTTCGCGGCAGCCTGGTTACCGTCATAACACTGAAGGGGTTAACTTTGAGCATCGTGGGCGAGGGCACGCGTCCTGTGCCCGCCCGACGAACGTTGCGCCTTACCGACACCGGAGCTAAGCAACCAGCTTGGGGCCTCCGGGAACGCGTGTCATAATAACGTATCGATCCAGATCAATATGTTCAGACTGAGACACATACTTCCCCAAACTGCCTGACCCGTAATTCCGACTTTCTCGACTAATCCGAAGAATCTGTGCTGGTTATCTCCGCGGCGCGGGTTGCCCAGCTTTGGTCCCCCGCCTGCCTTTGGTGCTGCAGGTCGCCCAGCGGGTGACCTCAAAGCCATGGGCCGCTTGATGTGAGGGATTTTCGGGGCCGGGGGGGCCGAAGGATTTTCTTTGATTCGCCTCAGGTTAGCGAGGTATACTAATGAGTAACGGAAACAGGGCTGTTTCCACAATGCGAGTGAAGAGCAGTGCCTGCCATCCTATTGGCGGGGGCTCGTATGGCGAATCACTGGAGCAATGGGTGGCGGGCGCTCTCGCCTTGATGATGTCCTGGTGAACCAGCGCCTGCCGAGGACAGGGCCAAGGGCGAACTTAGACAGTCATCCGACGGACTGCGCGCCAAAGGCAGGACGTCGTTGCACAAGAGTGATAGTGCCCAGGGAAGTTGAGGAGGAGGAAATTGAAAAACGTCATAGGGCTCTCCGCTGGCTTGATGTTCCTGCCATTCCCAAGGTTCGCGCTTTTTCTTGTTTTGCTATGGATGTTTTGGGAGAACCTCGGGGACTTAACACTTAGGACGTACGACGATTATCAGCTCATTAAAACCGAGAAAGCCCTTAAGAAAAGTCTGAGCGCCAACGTGAGTCCGTTTTACGTACACCTGCTCACCGTAACGTCCGCGGCTGAGCGGCAGCGCCAGAGCAGAGCAAAGCTGGCTCGGCAACGTGTGATCAAAGCTGCGTACACGGTGTTTGCCCGTGCCTCGGCCTGGGTCAGGAATCTTATGGACCGAGGGGAAACCGTTACCATGCGCCCCGCCACTGGAGAGGAATAGCTGCCCGAGGCAAGTGTTCGGATGTACGAAAGCAGCAGCAACGGAACCTCAGTTGGGGAGGCTGTAAGGATTGTGGCTATTGCGACTTAAGGCTGTGGCGTCACAAGAGAACGCCCCCAGCGCTAGCGCGCCACCCCTCCTGAATCAGAACGGAGACCCATCATCTCACTCGTCGCATGACCATTCTGGCCATCACCTCTTGCGGGCAGAACTTAGGTGCCGCGCCTCGGCGTCTTGAGCAAATTCTCCCGTCGACAATTTCCCACTTTGGGCCATTTTCCCCATCTAACGCTCTGAATCGGCGTCCCTTGCCGCCATGCCACTCATTTGATGAGACTAGGAACGTCATCATCTCCGATCAGGCTCTGGTCATCAACGTGCGGCGACAGTCCATTAGGCAGACCAGGGCGGACTGCCAAGCGTTTGGGCTGCGTAGCACTCGCAAACCGGGAATGTATCAGGAAATGCGGAAACTGGCCTGCAAGTAGCTTATTGTTATTATATACTTTATACCTTATGGAAGTTTCCGTACAGGGCTCTGCCGATTACCTTCATGAACCGGGTAGGGCCACTGAATGTTGCCGGAGGCTAGCTGGAATCCGTTAATGGCCCTGCGAGGCTTTACGCCCTTGATGCACCGCCACCCCCTGCGGCAAGAGGCACTTTAGAGGCTCGCGCTGCCATCGGGCCGCGAAGATTGGCCATTTTCACTTCCCTTCGCTTCACAGCCACGCGATTCCCCGACAAAATGTCTGAGTTGTCTTCGATCTGCGATGACCGGTGGGACGGTTGGCGAGGAAGAAATCATCCTCAGCGGTGGATCGTCCATCGGCAATGGGCAATCTCCAAGAGCATGAGACCACTACCATAAGCGCCGGTTCTTTTGGCGGCGCCCCGAAGGTATGCGGAGGGGCACAAATAATGAACCGGCAAAATCTGCTGAAAGCGCTTCCCGCCATTGAGCGGTACGCCGCTGCCACCCTAGCCGTGGTGTGTGTCCTCGCCATCCGGCTGGCGCTCGATCCAATGCTCGGCGACCGGGCGCCCTACATGCTCTTTATCCTCACGATCGTGGTCGTCAAGCGGCTTTGGGGCCGCGGACCGGGATTGCTCGTCACGCTGCTGGCGGGAATTGGCGTCTGGTACTTTATCATCGAACCCCGATTCTCCTTTGGCATCGCGAATCAGTTCGATGCACTGAACTTGGCAGGCTATTTCATTGTGGGAGTCGGCATCAGCTTCCTCCGAGAAGTGTCTAGCCGCACATCCCCTTCCGGAACTCCAGAAGTGACCAACACCCGATTGCACGTCGTCCGCCAGACAGCGGTCTTAGGAGCAGCGACGGTAGTGCTGGTAGGTATGGTCGTGCTCCTCCAGCGTGATTTCAGGCGCACCCAGGAAGCGGAAGGCTGGGTCCGACATACTTACCAGGTGATCAGCTCCGCTGAGTCATTGCTCACAGTGATGGTCGACGCCGAATCTAACGAGCGCGGCTTTATGCTGACGGGAGATGCGCGATTTGAGGCGCCGTTCAATTCGGCGATTGCTGCTGGGCCAAAACGTCTCCTGGATCTGAGGGTTCTGACCTCCGACAACCCTCGCCAGCGGTCGCGCTTGTTTGAGATCAGTCGGCTTATCGGTGAGCGGCTGGCCATGCTCAAACTTGGTGTGGAGGTGCGCAGAACTTCAGGGGTAGACGCGGCGATTGCCCTCGTCCGATCCGGCCAGGGCGTGCAGACGATGGACAGGCTGCGCGCCATGCTGGATGCCGTGGTGAACGAGGAGCGCGTTTTGCTGGCGCAACGAACAACGCGCGCCGCGGGTCAAGCTTCAAGGGGGCGCTGGGTGCTGGGCTTGGGCAGTGGGGCGCTGATCATTCTCTTGGTTTTCGCCAGCGTGGTCATTGATCGGGAAACCGTCCGGCGCGAGGAAATCAACCTGGCCCTAAGGCGGCATTCCGACTTGCTCGAACAAGCCCATGACTCGCTGTTAACTTACAAATTGGGAGGCGCTATAAACTACTGGAGTCACGGCGCCGAGACCCTTTTTGGCTATACGCGGGAGGAAGCGCTGGGCCATTCCAGCCACGAGCTTTTGCATACCCACCATCCCTTGGGCATGGCCCAAATCGATGCCGTGCTCGAACGAGATGGTCACTGGCAGGGAGAATTGACCCAAACCACCAAGGATGGGCGGAAACTCATCGTCGAAGCGCAGTGGGCCGTGGCGGCGGACGCGCACGGCGACAAATGGGTTTTAGAAGCCAATCGCGACATCACCGAGCGTAAGCAAGCCGAGCAGCAGTCGCGGCTCTTCGAAGTACTGTTCGCCCAGAGTCGTGACATTATTCTCTTCGTCCGGCACGCGGACGGGCGGATTGTGGGGGCCAATCACGCTGCAACGCGAGCCTACGGATACAGTTACGAGGATTTATTGAAATTGTCGGTTGACGATCTGCGCGTGTCCGACCGTGGGGGATTGACGCGGGCCCAGATGAATGAGGCCAGCGCCAACGGCATTTTGTTCGAGGCGGAGCATAAGCGCAGAGAGGGCGGCACGTTCCCCGTCGAAGTGAGTTCCCAAGGCGCACTCATTGACGGTACCCTGACCTTGCTGAGTGTGGTTCGCGACACCGCCGACCGTAAGCGGGCGGAGGAGGCGCTTCGCAAGAGTGAACAACGCTATCGTCAGCTCTTCAGTCAAATGACGGAGGGATTTACGCTGCTGGAAGCCATCCGTGACGAGTATGGCCGACCATGCGACTTTCGCTATTTGGAAGCTAATCCCGCCTTCGAAACGCACTCGGGATTACCCCGCAAGGCAGCCCTCGGAAGAAAGATCCGTGAGGTCTTTCCCGGTATAGAACCCTTCTGGATTGAAACGTACTGCAAAGTGGCGACGACCGGAGAATCGGTTCACTTTGAGAAGTACCTGCCCATGGTGCAGAGATGGCTCGAAGTGTCCGCATTCCAGGCCCCTCTGGACCGTGTGGGGGTTACATTCGCGGACATTAGCGAGCGCAAGCGGTCGGAGGCCGAGAGAACGCTTCTGGCCACCGCCATCGAGCAAGCCGCGGAGACGGTCGTGATTACAGACCGCGACGCGAAGATTCAATACGTTAATCCCGCTTTCACCCGCACTACCGGCTATACCCACGATGAAGCCCTCGGCGGAAACCCACGGATTCTCAAATCAGGCCTGAGCGATGCTGAATTCTACCGGGATCTTTGGGCCCAGATCGCCGCCGGAAAACTCTGGCACGGAGAATTCACGAACCGGCGCAAAGACGGGACGCTTTACCAAGAAGAGGCCACCATCGCCCCGGTGCGCGACGCCTCCGGGCAGATTACCAACTACATCGCCATCAAATCCGACATCACCGAGCGCAAGCGAGCGGAAACTGCTCTCCGCGAGAATGAAATGATGCTGCGCTTTTTCGTTCGGCACGCGCCCGCGGCCATTGCCATGCTCGACCGGGAGATGCGATACCTGGTAGTTAGCAAGCGCTGGATGACCGACTATCGCCTAGGCAACCAGGACCTTAGGGGCCTCAGCCATTACGAGGTGTTCCCGGAAGTACCGGAGCCGTGGAAGGCGATTCACCGGCGATGCCTGGAGGGGGAGATAATAAGTTCCAAGGAAGACGCCTTCCCTCGTGCCGATGGAAGCGTCGACTGGATATCCTGGGAGGTCCGGCCCTGGCGGAAGAGCGACGACACCATCGGGGGCATCATTATCTTCAGCGAGCTCATCACTGAGCGTAAGCGAGCGGAAGAGGAGGTCCACCTCCTCAATGCCGAACTGGAGCAGCGTGTGCGCTCGCGCACGGCGGAGCTGGAAGCAGCCAACCGGGAATTGGAAGCCTTTGCGCACTCGGTTTCCCACGACTTGCGGGGTCCGCTTCGGGGCATCGACGGATGGAGCCTAGCGCTGATGGAAGATTGTGGCGAGCGGCTCGACGCGCAAGGGCATAAGTACTTAGAGCGTGTGCGCTCGGAAGCCCAGCGCATGGGAACGCTGATCGACGACCTTCTGCACCTGTCAAGAGTTAGCCGGTCGGCGCTGGTTCCCGGCACGGTTGACATGACCTCCCTCGCCGAGACCATTGTGGCCCGCCTGAGGGAACTGCACCCTGCGCGGGCCATTGAATTCGTCATAGCTCCGCAGCTAAAGTGCACGGCGGACGCCCGGCTCCTGGAGGTGGCGCTGACCAACCTGCTCGCCAACGCGGTGAAATTTACTGGCCCACGCAACCCGGGTCGGGTGGAGCTCGGCGAGATGAAGCACGAAGGCACCCGCGCCTTTTATGTGCGCGATAATGGCGTGGGTTTTGATATGGCCTATGCCAAAATGCTCTTCGCCCCGTTCCAGCGCCTGCACAAGACGAGTGAGTTTCCGGGTACGGGCATTGGCTTGGCCACCGTACAACGGGTGATTCACCGGCATGGCGGCCGCATTTGGGCGGAAGCGCAGGTCGGCGCCGGGGCAACACTGTATTTCACGCTGGGAGAGAACAAAGGATGAAGGAAAAAGTAATTCTGCTGATTGAGGACAATCCCAGCGACGTCGAGCTTACGAAGCGCGCGCTGAGCAAAGGTCGCATCCTCAATGAGTTGGTGGTCGCATCCGACGGCCAGGAAGCGTTGGATTTCCTTTTTGGGACGGGCACATACCCGGGTCGCGACGCCGCCGATGTCCCTACGCTCACCCTGTTGGACTTGAAACTGCCAAAAGTGTCAGGCCTCGATGTGCTGCGGAGAATCCGTGGGGAAGCCGTCACCCGCCGCATGCCCGTCGTCATTCTCACGTCGTCCAGTGAGGAGCAAGATATGGCCACCAGCTACGATTTGGGCGTTAACAGCTACATCCGCAAACCGGTGGACTTTGGGCAATTTGTCCAGTCGGTGGCGCAATTGGGGTTATATTGGTTGGTACTCAATCAGGAGCCCCCTAAAGTGAAGTGACAGATTGTCGCACTCAACGCCTGTGGCGTGCTGAGCCAAATGGATAGGCACGGAACCGGTAAGCATAGGTTTAGACCCCTTGGAAAGCAAAGTGAGGCCCAATGAGCAAACCCCTGCGGCTGTTACAAATCGAGGATTCGGAAAGTGACGCCGACCTGATACTCCGCCTGCTGATGCAGGCTGGCTATGAAGTCTTCTCGCAACGAGTGGAAGATGCGGAAGGTCTGCGCAACGCTCTGCGGGATCCAACTTGGGACATGATCATTGCGGACTACCACCTGCCGGGGTTCGACGCGCCAGGCGCACTCCGCATACTCCAGGAGTGCGGTCACGACATTCCCTGCATCGTGATCTCCGGAAGAATGGGTGAAGACACGGCCGTCGAAATGATGAAGTCCGGGGCTCACGACTACCTCACAAAGAACAACCTGACCCGGCTCGTGCCTGCCGTCGAACGCGAGCTGGCAGAGGCTGCGGCCCGGCGAGAGAGCAAACAAGCGCAGAGAGAGTTGCGAGAAAGCGAGGAGCGTTTGGCGCTGGCGGTGGATGCCACGCAGCTCGGTACGTTCGATTTTTACCCCCAGACCGGCAAGCTTATTTGGTCCAAGATTGCCCGTCAACACTATGGGCTGTCGCCGCAGGCGGAGGCGAGCTTTGACATCTTCCTGCGCGCGCTGCACCCAGCCGACCGCGATCGCGTGACGCAGACGTTGCAGGATGCCCTGCGCTACGAGAGCGGCGGAGACTACGTGCACGAGTATCGGACACTGGGCATTGAGGATGGCCAGGAACGCTGGCTCTCCAGCCGGGGGCGAGTGTTCTACGATGCACAGACCCAACAAGCAATCCGCGTAGTAGGCGTGATTCAGAATATTACCGAGCGGAAGCGGCTGGAGCAGCAACTTTTGCAGTCCCAGAAGCTCGAGAGCGTCGGGCGATTAGCCGGCAGCATTGCCCACGATTTCAACAATCTTTTAACCATCATCAACGGCTACGCCCATCTAGTGATGGCCGATATGGACCCGAAAGACCGTCATCGGGACTCGATGGAAGAACTCGCGAAGGCCGCTATGCAGGCAGCCGGCTTGACGCGTCAGCTCGTCTCATTCAGTCGCCGCCAGGCCGCTGAGCCCAAGACCATTGCCGCCAACGAACTGGTCAGAGACTATGAGAACATGCTCAGGCGGTTGCTGGGTGAAAATATCGAATTGGTCTTGTCGCTGGACCCGCAGGCGGGATTCTTTCGCGCGGACCCTGGGCAGATGGGGCAAGTCCTCATGAACCTTGCCGTGAACGCCAAGGACGCCATGCCGAATGGCGGCAAGCTGGTCATCGAAACCTCCAGCGTGCAGGTGGACGATCGCTTTACGCGCACCCAGCTCCACGTCAGCCCCGGCCAGTACGTCGTGATAGTGGTCACGGATACCGGCACGGGCATGTCCGCGGAAGTTAAGGCCCACCTTTTTGAGCCCTTCTACACGACCAAAGAACAGGGGAAAGGCACAGGGTTGGGACTGTCAACAGTATACGGAATCGTAGTTAACCAGAGTGGCGGGTCCGTTTGGGTTGACAGCGAACCGGAGCGGGGATCAACGTTTAAACTCTTCTTACCCGCTTCCGCCCTGGAAGCCGCTCCCAGTGCACCCGTTGGCGTCGAACAAACCGCATCCCGGGGAGAAACCATCCTACTGGCCGAAGACGAGGCGGGAGTGCGGAAATATACGCGGGAGATCCTGGCACGCTGTGGCTACATGGTCCTGGAAGCAAGCAATGGCGTGGAGGCGCTCTCGATTGCCCAAAACCATGGGGCACCGATTCACTTGCTGTTGACGGATATTATTATGCCGGTTATGGGCGGGATGGAGTTAACCGAGAAGTTTAACTCCGAGTTTCCAGGCATTCCCGTACTTTTCATGTCCGGCTATAACGATCAGATCATGCTGAACTGGAACACCCTCGGCACTTACATACAAAAGCCCTTCACCGTGTCCGGTCTATTGGCGCAAGTCCGCCAGGTACTGGATCGGACCGCAGCGAGCCCCGCGCGTACCCAAGACAATCCCGCCGCAAGTTGATTCCTGCTCCGGGATGGTGGCTCCACGCAGTGGAAACGGCTTCAGGAGTGATGGGTATGAAAAAACCAACCCAAGTAAACCGAAGAGAATTCCTCGCGGGGTGCGGCGCGGCCGTTACAGGCATGGCATTGGAGCCGATGTTCACCTCTAAGTTTTTGAGATAACTTGTGTTGCCTTGTGGGGTTAAGTGCGATTTTGGCCCTAAGTATGTAGACATGCATAGTACGTTGTAAGTCGCATTTATCCTTTACAACA
>JBKQVI010000098.1:0-7733 GCA_052139985.1 Terriglobia bacterium | reverse complement strand
TTTGACTTCGGGGACGCCTGATGCCTAAATCCTGACGGTCGAAATATGGCCGGATCGATTGAACTTAATCCGGAACACGGAAGCGTGTACGATTCAGCCTTGTCCGGATCAGCGGACGACTAAAAACGGCGCCGCGCGTCTGATCGCCTCGATACGATTGTGCGCTCCTAATGCCGAGTACGCCAGCGATAGATGCACCTTAATGGTACTTATTCCAAGATTAAGTTGATAAGCAATCTCTTTCACTGGGCACCCCTCTGACAGTAATTGCATTACCTCAACTTGCCGCGGTGACAATTGTACCGCCCTGCCTTCGGTCTTCGGTTTTGGCGATATCGGTGACAAAACCGGCGCGCCACCGGGCACAGGCACAGGGTTATGGCTCGTAAGCGTCGGCAGAGTCTCGAGCTTTGACGTGGATCCCATCCAGGCCGCCAGCCACGCCGGAACCTCCTCGATCAACATAGGGCGGGCGATCAGGTAACCCTGCAGATGGCTGACCCCCAATTGTTCCAGCAACAAGGCGGTTTCCTCCGTCTCAACTCCTTCGGCGACACAACCCATATCCATATTGTGGGCGAGGTCTATAATGGATTTCACGATCGCCCGGGAATCGCGAGAGGTCACCACGTCGCTAACAAATGATTGATCGATCTTGATCTCCGAGAAGGGCATCTGCCGCAGCATCTTTAAGGACGAATAGCCGATGCCGAAATCGTCGATAGACAGCTGCATCCCCTTGAGCCGCGCATCCGGCTCAGGATATCCATCGTTCGCGCGACATCTTTAAACACCGCGCTCTCGGTGATTTCAAGGCAAAGATGTTCCACCGGCATTGAAGCAGCGCGCAGCTTCTGCTCGAGCCGATCTGGCAACGCCAGATCATGGAGGTTCTGCGTGGATATGTTGACCGCGATTGGCACTCCGGCTCCGAGCTCAACCAAAATCTGGTAGGCTTCTGCGGCGGCACCCACCACCCAATCAGTCAGCGCGTCCATGGCGGACACGTTGCTCTCGGCCATTGGAAGGAAATCGTTTGGCGGAATCCGGCCCAGCTCCGGATGTTCCCAGCGTACCAGAGCTTCCAATTTCCGCAGCGTGCGTGGTGTTCGGGTCACGACCGGTTGGAAGTTAAGTAGAAGCTCGTCGTTGGCAATTGCCGACAACAGTCGCTCAACGGATATGGACTCGCCGGCAGCTCGCAGATGTCCAAACACCTCCTCAAGCTCGCTGACGCGCAGCGGCTTTTCCAGTATGCATTCAACCTTAAGCCCGAGGCTTTTGCCAACCGACCGCGCGGTGCCGAGAACCCGGGAATCGTAACCGCTCATCAGCACCAAGGTGCCGGCATATTGCCGGTCCGCTAGATACCGCATTTGTTCCACGCCGTCCGTGCCACCAAGTTGCAGGTCCAGTACGACCACCTGAGGTGGATCGTCACCCAGACTCTGGCTGAATGCGCCGGCATCGGTCACCGCTGTTGCATCCATTCCCGACATTGTAGCGACCCTTGCCACGAGGCGGCCAATCGCGTCATCGTCGTCGAAAACCAGCACACGCATTGTTACACCTGTTCCGTGGTGGCATGCTCATCGCCATCGTTGATACACTCAGCCGGCTGGCCCAAAAGCGTCTCGATAGCAGCCGGTGCCAATCCGTCGTCGCCGTCCAGTACCTCACGTAACATCCGGGCCAGTTCAGCGTGGCTATATGGTTTGCCGAGGAGGCGGAACGGACAGAGCGCGATGCGCTGATCTGCGCCATGCACGCCGGGAAATCCCGATGACAGCAGTACCTTGATGCCCCTTCGCTGACTGGATGCGTGAATTGCCAGGTCGAGTCCGTCCATGGTCCCGGGCATTACGACATCGGTGAACAGCAGATCTACCTGGCCGCCGGCGGAAAGTATCGCGATGGCGGCCTCGGCATGGGCTGCCTCAAGCACGTGATAGCCGAGTTCAGCCAATTGACGTGCCGCCACTCGACGCAGCGGAGCATTGTCTTCGACCAATAACACTGTCTCATCGCCACCTATCACTACCGGATAATTAGTCAATGCGGCAGAATCCGTGGCTTCTGAGCGCGAGACCGGGAGATAAATGCGGAACGTGCTGCCGTAGCCCGGCTCGCTATAAACCGCCAAATGACCACCGGATTGCTTGACGAACCCGAACACCATCGATAGCCCGAGGCCACTTCCGCGTCCTTGCTGCTTGGTGGTGAAAAACGGTTCAAAGATGCTGCTGATGATCTCGGGCGCGATTCCGCTGCCAGTGTCCGTAACCTCGATCAATACGTACTCTCCAGGGCTAACCTCGGGATAAAGCGCGGTGTAATGCTCGTCGAGCTTCGACATCTTTGTGGTTATGTCCAGCCGTCCACCTCGCGGCATGGCGTCGCGCGCGTTGTTGGCGAGGTTGGTCAGCGCGGCCTCAAGCTGTGCGGGGTCGGCCAAAACAGATGCCATCAGCTTGCCTGTGTGCAGAGACACCGTGATGTTCTCGCCGAGCGTGCGTTCCAACAGCCTGCCTGTCCGTTTCGCCAGTTCGTTCACGTCGATTCGGCGCGGATGCAACGGCTGCCGCCGCGCGAAGGCCAGCAGCAGGCGGATCAGATCAGCGCAGCGAAGTGCTCCGTCGCGCGCTTCTTCGCACAGTTCCTTGGCAATGCGATCGGCCTTGAGCAGCCGCCCAAGCAGATCGAGATTTCCAATGATCACGGCGAGACCATTATTAAAATCGTGTGCCATCCCACCCGTCAGATTACCGATTGCCTCCATTTTCTGTGCCTGTCCGAGCTGTTGCTCGATAAGACGAAGGTCGGTGATGTCCTGCATCGTCCCGGCGAGTTGACGAATCACGCCATCCAGATCGGTCACAGCCCTGCCTTCCACACGAAGCAAACGCACTTTGCCGTCCGGACGGATGACCTTGACCTCGCGCGCGTCCTGACTGCGGCCTGCCATCAGCTCGGATATCCAGCGCTGAACGGACGGGTAGTCATCCGAGTGCACGAGGGACTCGACGTTGTCGATATCCGGCTCGAAGTCCGTCGGTGACACGCCACGAATGCGGTACAATTCCTTCGACCAATGGTACCGCCGCGTGGTCAGGTTCAGCTCCCAACTGCCGACACAGGCAATCGCCTGGGCGCGATCCAGGCGCGCCTCGCTCTTATTCAGCTCCGCCTCGGCATGCTTGCGGGACGTGATGTCAATTCTGAGACCGGCGATACCACCATTGCGCATCCGTCGTTCACTTATTAGAAGCCATTTACCGCCGAGAATCTGGATTTCGATCTCCGTGTTGGCGGCCAGGTGAATACGCATGAAGTTGAAGAACCATTCCTCCTCTTGTCCAGCGGCGTCGGGATATTGGCCGACCTCCATGTTGTTGCGAACAAAATTGCGGTACGGCATTCCAGGCATTATCTGTGATGCGGTGGCTCGATAAAGTTGTCGATAGGCATCGTTACACAATACGAAATTGTCCTGGCTGTCGTAGATCACAAACCCCTCGGACATGCTGTCCACGGCATCGCGCAGTAAGGTCTCCGCCTGCTCCGCACGAATCTTCGCGGCGTACAATTCCCCCGCGGCCGCGACTTCCGCGGTCACGTCTCGGCCAATGCCGCGGTAACCGGTAAATGCGCCGGACCCGTCATGCAACGGTAAACCACTGATGCTGATGTGGTACAGCTTGCCGTCCAAACCGACCCGATCGTACCGAAAGTCATCGAATCTCTGATGAGCCAGGACTTGCTGCGCGTGCTTTTCCCCGTCGGGTAGCGAGACGCTTGTGTCATTGATCTCCCATCTCCGATCACCGATACGCAATTGGTCATTACCTTCCCCGACCGGTGAACCGATGATGACCTCTTTAAATCGCAGGTCCGCGTCCTGCTCCCAAAACCAGTCGGAGGCCAGGCCGGCGAAGTCGCGCAGGCGGCCTTCACTTGCCCGCAATTCGTCGGCGGCGCGTGACAGCATCCCGATATGCTCCTCGTGCCAGTGCAGTTGCCGCGACAGGGCGCCGAATAAGACCAAAATCGCGCCTTCCAGCAGGAACACAGCCCCCACCGTGTAGGCCGCCTGGTGAAGCCATACCGCTAGAATTTCTTCGTCTCGGATCGAGGTGTCGATGACCAACGGAAAGTCGCGCAACGGATGCACCGCGACAATCACTTTGGCGCCCGTAAGATAACCCGGCGAGTGGTAATTCCCACCCCCGGCGGCGACTGCCGCCCACCAAGGTGATTCTACTGGCATCCGGGCGACACGTTGGGAGCCAGGGTAGCGCGCGAGCACAACTCCGTCGCTGCGCAGCAACGTCACCGCGATGTGCCGCTCGTGACTGATTTCCTTGTACAACGCGAGCAGGAATTGGACATCGACTGCGACGACGACGACACCGAGAAAGTCGCCGTCATGAGCTGTGATCCGACGAGCAAAAATGATCGAGGGTGCGTCAATGCCGCGACCGACGAGCGGGAGGCTGACGATGAGACCCGCATTGGGTTGATCCCGTGCGCGCTTGAAATAATCCCTGTCAGCAATGTTGTAAGGCGATGCGACCGCACCAAGGGATGTGTTGATGCGTACACCGTCGGCGTCAAATAAAGCGGCGGCATGGGCGTGCGGCAGGCTCTTCAAGCGCTCGCTCAGGAAGTGGTATGTGTCCGTATTTCCCAGGACGCGGCGGAAGTCCTGGGGCGTACGTATATCCAGGTCCCGACACCGCGACTGCATCTCCTGCAATAGCAGATCGATCATCTTGACATAGCTTGACGCCTGTTCAGCCACGACCGCTCCCAGACCCCGGACTTCGCTCCGGACATCTTCGACGGTCGTTCGGTACATATCCCAAAGACCAAATGTGCCACCAAACAGGGTCAATAACGCGAGAACGACGCAGAAGACCCATCCGTGCCGTGGAGTACCGTCCGGGCGAACGAGGCTCTTCGTGAAACCGTTGATTGCGGAGGCCCGTGCGGATCGGAGGAATTTCAAAAGCATCAGCACCGCTCTGTTTAGCGGGGTCGCAGTGAGTTTCTCGCGTGCGCACGTCATGCTGGTTCGATGACGATGGTTGGATCGGCATCAACACCGTCGCACCTCATCGCGGCTACATCCGGTATCGAAACGGCCGAGGTTGGCCCATTCTGTAAGTCCAGCAGTGCACGTAGGTTCCGTGCCAACTCCTCATGGCTATAAGGTTTGCTTAGCAAGGGAAACGAACAGTCCGCGATGGCTTCGTTCGACGTCCGTAATCCAGGAAAGCCCGACGTGAGCAATACTTTGAGCCCATGTCGTGCCCTTGTTGCGAGGTTCGCCAGATCGATCCCGTCCATCGAACCTGGCATCACGACGTCGCTGAACAAGAGATCGACCCGGTCGCCACTGGCGAGGATTACCAGCGCTGCATCCGCATGCTCCGCCTCGCGCACCTGATAGCCAAGACCCTGTAGCTGCCGTGCCGTCGTCTGGCGCAATGATGCATTGTCCTCGACCAGCAGCACCATTTCGTCGCCACCGACAACCGGCTGGGGAGGGACCGGAATGACGGCCGCTCGGTCGCTGGCCTCGGCGCTTGGTAGGTAAATGCGAAACGTCGTGCCGCGGCCCGGCTCGCTATAGACGGTCAGATGGCCGCCAGACTGCCTGACGAAGCCAAACACCATTGACAGGCCAAGGCCACTTCCTTGTCCAGTGTCTTTGGTCGTGAAAAATGGTTCGAATATGTTTCCAAGTATCTCGGGAAGGATGCCGCTTCCCGTGTCGGAAAACTCAATCAACACGTACACGCCCGGGTTGGCGTCGGGGTGGAGTGCGACGTAACGTGCGTCAAATTCGGCAGTCCTGGTCGTGATCTCCAGTTTACCACCGCGCGGCATGGCGGTGCGCGCGTTATTGGCGAGATTGGTCAGGGCGGCCGCAAGCTGCGCCGGATCGGTTACGACCGAGGGCAACTCGTCACCGAGGTTGAGTGCCCAGGCGATATCCTCACCGAGCACGCGAGCCAGTAGCTTCGCGCTGGCTTGAACAAGTTTGTTGACATCGGTTTGCCTCGGATATAGCGGCTGGCGACGAGCGAAGGCAAGCAGCAGGCGAATCAGCTCGGCGCAACGGCGCGCGCCATCCAACGCCTCGTCGCACAGTTCCGTGGCAGCTGGATCGGCCTTGATGAGACGTCCCAGCATATCAAGGTTGCCGATGACCACCGCTAGGCCATTGTTGAAGTCATGCGCCATGCCACCGGTAAGATTTCCGATCGCCTCCATCTTCTGCGCCTGCGCAAGCTGCTGTTCGGTCGCCCGGCGCTCGGTGATATCCTGCATAGTGCCGTCCAGATGGGTTATCACGCCGTTCGTATTGGTAACGGCACGGCCTTCAACGCCAAGCAAACGGACCTCGCCATCGGGGCGCACGATCTTGATCTCACGCGCGCCCTGCGTCCGACCAGCCATCAGATCGCCCAACCAGGATTGAAATGACAGAGCGTCATCGGGGTGCACAAGTGGGGCGGTGCTTTCTAACGATGGCACGAATCTGTCGGAGGAGACACCACGGATGCGGTACATTTCTTTTGACCAGGCGTAGCGCCCGGTCGCCATATGCAGTTCCCAACTGCCGATGCCGGCGATTGCCTGAGCTCGATCCAGGCGGGCCTCTTCGTCGAACAGCGCTGTCTGGGTGCGTTTTAAATCTGTAACATCAATCCGGAGCCCGGCGATACCGCCGTTTTGCATTCGCCGGTCGGTGGCGAGAATCCACATTCCGTTGGCCTGTTGTCGCTCGACCGCGCCCTTAGCTTCGCGATGATACTGGAGTCGCTCGTCGAACCATTCCGCCTCGCGCCCAACAGATGCGTCCAGGCCGCCGTTTGCCAGCACGGTTCGCAAGATGTCTTCAAACCGTGTTCCGGGCGCCAGGAAACCAGCGCGCTCGGGATAGATCCGTCGATAGGCCTCATTGCACAAAACAAATCGATCTTCTTGATCGTAAATCACAAACCCTTCGGACATACTTTCGACCGCGTCACGCAGGAGTGTTTCGGCCTGTTCAGCCCGGTTCTTCGCGATAGATAGCTGTTCTTCCAATGCCTTTCGTTCGATGGCGTAACGCAACGCCCGAATTAGCCCAGCCGCTTCAATCTGGCCTTTGACGAGATAGTCCTGTGCGCCCTCTTGCAGGGCTTTCATGGCCAGCGACTCATCATCCACGCCAGTCAGCACGACCAAGGGAACGTGCGGCGCAGCCAGGTGGGTTCGGCGTACCGCGCCAAGGCCTTGCGTATCGGGCAAACCGAGGTCAAGCAATATAAGGTCCATTGGATGATCCGCGACATGCGTCTCGGCCTCGTGCATGGACGTAACATGGGTTATGCTGGTCGGGTGTGAAGTTGGTCCTCGGAACATCTCGCGGATCAAACGAGCGTCACCAGGATTGTCTTCGATCAGGAGTATCGTCATCGGTGACTTGGTCATGTGCTCTGTCCGCGCCGCCTCGCAGCCAGCCAATAAGAGTCAGAGTGCGCGGTCTCTGCGCATAACAGACAACACGTGGGAATGAGGCTCGTCAATTTGACCGCTTGTGTCACGATGTGCATGAGGAGCACCGGGTCATTCCCCCCTTGAGAGCATCTTCGTTGGCGTCTTGTTTCTGATGGGGTAGCCTGGCCATCGTTAGCCAAAAGTCATTGATGGAACTAATAAGGCGTTCGAAGGACTCCAAC
>JBKQVI010000097.1:0-12329 GCA_052139985.1 Terriglobia bacterium | reverse complement strand
TCGCTACTCCTTCCTCGTAAGGATTTTCCATCCCCTGCTTCCTGCCGGTTTATCCCGGCGCTTTCCGGTCCGCGTCTTTTCTTCCTTGCTCCACTACTTCGAGACGACACTCAAATATTTTGGGCAGAAAGGCTTTTGCGCACCGAAGGCCACGTGTCGAGGCGAGTGAACTTGATTGCGGCGTGCGGTACCGAAGGGACGCGGACCACAAATTCGGTGGTCCGCGCTACTTGCTCTTCACTCACGGCGAGGCAGCTACTTATCGCGATGAGTTCCCAACGTTTTTTTAATTCCTGCCGACTGCCCACGAAGAGGATCTCCGTTCCTTTTTCGGGGTCTATTGATCCCTGTATGATTTCACGGTTCCTATCCCAGCCACTGGAAGGAATTACGGTTCGGCGGCCGGCTGCCGAAACATACTCGAATCGTTCATAGGTCCAACCCATGGGAATCGGGCTGGATGTACACGTATGACCTGAGGATGGAACATGTATCGTCAGGTACACACCTTGCGTTGAAAGAGGCGGGCAGCCAAACCTCTCGTACTCTAGAACTACCCAACCTCTATATCCGGGTGAAAGCTCCCAAAGAATTGGGCGCCCTAAGAAACCGGTTGAAAACGCCACAGCGATGATGATGAGCGCCGCCATCATAAGCCCGCACGTGAACGTGAAACAAAATTTCAAGATGTTCATGCTTCAGTTACCCTTTTACGGACCGTTGGGCACCAGTGTGGGACCGATGGGTACCGGCCGGTAGCCACGGACACCGCCTTCGTGTCCGTGGGCTTTTTTCAGCGTGTAGCGCAGACCGCCGCAGTTGCGGTCTGCGGCTTTTGCGCACCGAAGGCCACGTGTCGAGGCGAGTGAACGTGATTGCGGCGTGCGGTACCGAAGGGACGCGGACCACAAATTCGGTGGTCCGCGCTACTTGCTTGCTTGGTAAGCAAAACGAACTGGGTGGAATCGTTCATCATCTAATCCGCATACTCATAGTCGGGGTCTGGAACGGCGCTAAAGCGTCCAGTCTCAATGTTGTAATGCCGCAAAACAGCCGTCTTTCGAACGATTCCAAGATCGTCGGCATATTTCGCATAGCCGAAGAAGTTTACGTGCGCAATTCCCTGGTGCTGAAGATGACCTCCTCTGACGCCGAGAAGTTTGAAAAGGTCGGCCAATTCCTTTTCGAGTTCAACCGAGAATTCCCTTTCTTCCCCTGCTTGGAGAGAAACGTTTCTCTCCGTAGTGTCCTGCGCATAAGGCAGGATTATTGGCAATTCTTCATCGGGCAACACTGTTACAACAAAACTTGTTGCCTCGATATGAGCCGTGCTTCCTCCGATATTCGTTATGATGAAATCCACCTTCCAGGGATGAGCGTCGGGAACGCCAGCGGTGGATATCGCAGTTCCCAATCGGAGAAAGACTCTTCGGACAGCCAGCCTTGGTCTGAAAGTAGATACAACGGAGTCGTGCATCAGTTTAGCTTGACGACGGATAGCAAGGTACATCGCAATCGTGAAGCAAGCATAGATAGAAGTCGCGAGGGCTATAACCCTGTCCGGGGTGAACCAGCAGCAGATAAGATGGATCATGTTTTTATCCTCGTCGCCGGCTGGCGCAGACACCCGTATTTTGGTGTCTGCAATCCCGAAGGGACGCTCTCTCCGGCCCCGCCCCGTCGAGAGTATACTCTCGCACGCCGTGCCCTTCTACCACCGCGTTTGCCGTCCCGGTGAACTCCCATTCGTCACAACCGGCACCTGTCACCGCTCGCCCCTTTCCGCTCGGAGCCCTTTCGGCGCGGCGTTGTCCAAAAGAGCAAGTACCGCGGACCTGGGGTTCAAGGTCCGCGGCTCTTCCGGTGTTCAGATCGGGGCATTCCCGTCGACGGGCAGGCTGCCGCGATCCGTCGTATCAGAATGGCCCGCGCCATCGTGACATGCCGGCACTTCACTCGCGCGCCCGTGTGAACGCAAGCCCATCGGTGCCGGAAACACTGAAGCTTAAAAGCCGCTGACCTTGGAAAGCAGGTCAGCGCTACGTGATACTACGTATTCAAGACAGAATTGGTGTATAGTCGCGTCCTATGACCGCAGCGACGCTCTGGATCGAGATGACGATAGCGGGGTCCGTCTACGTTGTCAGCATTTTTTTCTTCGTCATGGCGATCTGGTACCCGAATCTCAACCTTGAATGTCTTGCAAACCGGGCTCATGACTTCCTGACGTACGTGGCCGTGGGTTTTGTCGCCCTCTCCTATATTTTCGGTTTCGTCGCACACCGCGTTATCCAGGTAGCGAGCCATGGTCTAAAGCTCGTAGCGAAAAGGCGTCCCAAGAAAGAACTGAAGGAAGAGCTAACGACAAAACTGATGGAGGAAATGACGATCTGGGCTTTATGTTCACAGCGTGTCCACCGTGAGATGGATTTTCAGTTCACCCAGCGTGCACTCCTCCGTTCTCTCTCGCTTTCGACTCCTCTTCTCGCTGTGAGTTTCGGGTACTGGCGCTACCCACCTCTTCCGGGCCATTTGCTCGCCGGCATCGCGTGCTTCGTTGTTCTCTACGGGTCTCTGATTCTTGCTCTCATTCGGCAGTCTAGTCAGTACGAGACGATTCGAGAACAGGCGTTGTTCGTGGCCCGAAAGCATCCTGATTACTGGGCTCCGGTTCTTTCACCGCAGCGCGGAAAGGAAGGGAGCAAAGTTACTATCAGGGGGATCAATTTTGGGAGTGCCAAGGAAAAGTGTACTGTAACATTTGCGGCAACACCTACGCCATTTACGGCAAAATTTGACACGTGGGAACCGACTCAAGTCATTGTGCTGGTGCCGCGGGGCCTCCTTCCGGGTAGCGAAACTGAAAAAAGCGTGGTTGTTACGGTCGCGGTCGACCTCTCGGATGCTCGAATGGGCACCGAGAACTACGAGCTTAAACTAAGCCCACCCTTCACTGTCTTCAAATAGTTCAAGACTCGCCGACTGGCGCATGCACCCCTCTTTTGGTGTCCGCGATCCCGAAGGGACGTTCTCTTCCGGCCTCGCGCCGTCGAGAGCATACTCTCGCACGCTATGCCCTTCTACCACCGCGTTTACAGTCCCGGTGAACTCCCATTCATCACCGCTTGCACCATCGCCCACGCTTCCTTTCCTCTCGGATCGCTTTCGGCGCGGCTTGGTCCGGAAGAGCCGCGGACCTTGGAACGCAGGTCCGCGCTACGAACTGGAGGAGGTGCGGCAGGAGTGGAATTTCCGGCTCGTCGGCGGGGTTCCGACACAACAACCCGGTGACGCGCGGCCTCGTGAGTTCCCCCGGGGTCCTGGCCGTGGTCAAGCTGGAGGTTCTACTATCGGCAGGATGCGTCAATTCTCCGCAGGGATCGGATGCGTTGAGTTCAATTTACGAAGTCCCTCCGGGGCCCAGACTCCCCCAAGGCAGGAGTCTGCGCCAGCCGGCCCACTCAACTTCTAATTGGAAGGAAACTCGGCCTGAGGCCATTTCCTTGCATAAATCCTTCCATTTCGAACAAGGAAAAAAGTGTCATCAATCTTTAACACATCAGTTCCCCATCCTCTCTTATTTCCCTTCTTGAAAATGTGGCCTCCCGCTTTCGCCGCTTTTATCGCATCCGATTCAGCCATGTCTGGTGAAATGCGAAGAGCCTGGCTGGAAGATCCACTCCCGAAAACGTAGTCCGTCGTCATCGCAATCGTATCTCCGATTTGCGCACAAGGAACGTTTTCATTCTCCTTTGTGGCCATTGGAACCATGCAATGCTCACTGAGAACGTGGGTAATCTGTGAGCCGCATGCCCAATCCGCATCGCGCCCTGCCGGTATATAAACTCTGGCCACACCGCATATCCCTGAGGTGGTTCGGGAAAAATATGTCGGTAATCCAGCCTCATAAAATATGAATAGATAAGTCCGGGTTAGGAACATATTGCCGTATGAATCAAGAGTAAATTCTTGTGCCCAGCCATATTTGTAGGTTTCAACTTCTCCCGCGCCACCCGGCAAGTGTAAATATGCCTTTTGTGGATCGCCGGACAACTTCCATCGTCCCGCGTTCGTTTCGTCCATGACATTCGAGAGACCGCGGAGCGCACCCGAAGATCCTTTTCCAAAGCGTAATGTATCGGATTGCGTCTGCTCTGGGGTTGGCTTCGACCCAAAGGTTGCACTTTTGACAGATTCAGCGGTCGGCGCTGTTGCTCTTTGCCAAGCTTCTGCAAAGGCAGATTCTGTGGTCAAAGCGCAAAGAACAAATATTGGAATAGAGAATCCAATTTTCGACTTAATCATTACGCCTCCGGTTTTCCTCACGCATTGCTAAAATTCGTCCGTTTCGGCTTCAAACGGACGTTACTCGGCAGGCGTCTCACGCCGCCAGTCTGGCAAATGAACCGGAATGGAGTGCCCCAGGGTCCGATTCCGGAACTTGGGACGATGTGACATCATGATCGGTCGAGAAGATATCATGAGCCCTCGGATCAACACCATTTAAAATTTGTTGAACTCCATGCCGGCTGGCGCATCATCAGACACCCGACGTTTGGCGTCTGCGATCCCGAAGGGACGGTCTCTTCCGGCCCCGCGCCGTCGAGAGTATACTCTCCTCCGCCATGCCCTTCTACCACCGCGTTTACCGTTCCGGTGAACTCCCATTCATCACCAACAGCACCTCTCGGCGCACGCCCCTTTTCCTCTCGAAGAGCTTTCGGCGCGGCTTGGTCCGGAAGAGCCGCGGACCTTGGAACGCAGGTCCGCGCTACGAACTGGACGAGGTGCGGCAGGAATGGCATTTCCTGCTGGTCGGCTAGGTTCCATTGCCCTGGCATTTTGATATGCCGATCAAGCCCGAGCCCGCCGCTTGTCTGCGGAGGCATCCCACGCTTATACTGGCAGCATGAAGTATCAAGACATCCTCACCCTCGAACCCGGCAAGCGCGGAGGGAAGCCGTGCATTCGAGGAATGCGCATCACGGTTTATGACGTGCTCTCTTACCTCGCATCGGGGATGACGCACCAGGAAATTCTGGCGGATTTTCCCTACCTGACCGAGGAAGACATCCTGGCCTGTCTCAGTTACGCGGCTGATCGGGAACGCCAACAGTTGGTTGTGAAAGGGTGAAGCTCCTCTTCGACCAAAACCTCTCACCACGGCTTGTCCAGCGTCTCTCTGACCTCTACCCCAGTTCTGCCCATGTCTACAGCCTTGGGTTGGATCGGGCCTCCGACCGAGTCCTATGGGGTTATCAGCTCTAACATGAGCTCACCCCCGTCACACAGGGTGCGGACTTCAGCGAAATGAGCGAGATTCCGGGCTCTCCGCCCAAAATCATTTGGATCCGCCGCGGCAATTGCTCGACGGGCCAGATTGAGGCCATCCTCCGGCAGCATCATGAAGCGATCGCCAGTCTCGATACCGACGCCTCCGCGGATATCCTCACCATCCTCTGAGCTGGCAGGCGGTCAGCACCTCATCCCGGTCGCGGGAACCCCGCGCGAGGTTGCCCCCGCTACGAAGTTTCTACGGCGCGGTATCAATCGAAACGCAGAAAAAATGGCATATACTCACCCGTGAGGAGCGACATTCATGGGGCTATTGTTCTGTTTTTTGGGAGCGCTTTCTTTTGGCCTTTTGGGAACGGCGTACAAGGCCGCGGAGCGCAGAAAGGCCAACGCCGCCGGGCTGATCGTGGTGTTGTTTGCCTGGGCCACCTTGGCCATGCTCGTGAAAACCCTGCTCCTTAAATCAAGCGGTCCTATTCCGGGTAAGGTCTACGTGGTCGCCGTGGTCCTGGGAGTGTTCGCGGCCGTGGCAACTCTGGCCTTTCAACTGTCGATCAGCATCGGCAAGGTTACAGTAGGCTGGTTGATGATGAATCTTTCCGCGTTCGTTTCGGCGGTCGTGTCGATCTGGAAGTATCACGAGAAACTGACCCCTTTGAAAATGGGGGCGTTCGGACTGGTAGCCGCCTCCATTCTTCTTCTGACCTACGGTCAGGTTGTCGAGAAACGCGCTAGGGGTGGGGCCCCCGCCAAAGGAGATTGACCGGCCATGTGGTTCCTATTGATGCTGGTGATACTGCTGACCAACGGATTGAGCGCCTTCGGGCTGAAGCTGATCGCGGAGTGGGGCCTTGCCGATTCTGTGAAATACCCCTACTTGACCGTTTGGTACGCCGGCGGATTCGTGGCCCTCGCCGTGCCCTTGCTTTTCAAGGGGATGCGCGTAGGGAAGACCGAAATCATCTGGGGAGGGGTGACAGCGGCCCTCAGCGTCGGGGGGCAAGTCGCCATGGCGGTGGCGCTGACTTCCGGCGTCCCCGGACACGTGGTATTTCCCATCGCGATCGGCGGATCCATTTTCGTCGTAGCCTTGGCCGGCCGGCTGGTGTTCGGCGAGCGCATGAATCCGCCCACTGTTCTGGGCGTGATCCTGGGGGTTATCGCGGTGGTTCTGCTGGGCATCAGCTAAAGATTTTAAATCACCCGTTACTTCTGTTCCGCCGAGAACCACATCGCTTTCACCTCCGCGATGACCTCGCGCACCATGCCCTTCTACCACCGCGTTGACCGTTCCGGTGAACTCCCGTTCATCACCGCCGGCATCTACCGCCCCACGCCACTCTTCTCTCGGATCGCTTTCGGCGCGGCTTTGTCCGAAAGAGCCGCGGACCTAAACCGCAGGTCCCCGCTACGTGCCTGTTCGATCGAGGCGCTCATGACCATGGTATAATGACTATGATTAGGAGCTCTGAATGAAGACAATGGCAGCGGGTTCGTTCAAGGCACATTGCCTTGCGGTCATGGATGAGGTTCAGGTCAAGAGGCAGACGATCGTCATCACCAAACGCGGCAGGCCGGTGGCGAAGTTGGTTCCCGCTGGCAAAGGTACAGACGAGATCTACAGCTTCCTCCGTGGTAAGGGTGCGGTTATCGGCGACGTCATCTCGCCGGCGATCGAAGACTGGGGAAACCTCAAGTGATTCTCGTCGATACTCACATCGTCGTGTGGCTGGCGTTTGATCCCAGCCGGCTTTCCAGGAAGGCAAGAACCGCCATTGACGATGCGCGTAAGAACGGCGATGGCTTGGCAATTTCCGATATCACTCTCCTGGAATTAACAACCCTCGTGAGTAAAGGACACATCCATCTCGACATCAGTTTGGAATCCTTCTTGCGGGAAATCGAGACCCGATTCGTTGTCCTGCCGATCACGGGCCGCGCCTGCGTGCGCTCCCTTGGACTCCCCGCAGCTTATCCCCAGGATCCGGCGGATCGAATGATCGGGGCTACCGCGCTGGCTGAGGCCCTACCTCTGGTTACGGCCGATCGCGATATCCGCCGGTCAAAAGCGCTTCACACGATCTGGTAAGAATAACCATGGCTACGGACTCTAGCTGGCCGGCTGGCGCATCAGACACCCGCCGTTTGGGGCCTGCGATCCCGAAGGGACGTTCTCTTCCGCCTCGCACCGTCGAGAGTATACTCTCCTGCACCATGCCCTTCTACCACCGCGTTGACCGTCCCGGTAAGCTCCTATTCGTCGTCAGTGTTGACCTAGTACGTTAGTAATCTTGCCGGACTCCCCGCTTGCGCTATAGTCATCGGCGTAGGGTAGGCCTCGCGTTGCACCTGGCCCGATTGGGAACCGCCTCGACCCTTCCGCAGGGACGATGGCTCCAAGCGCTCGCATCGGCCGGCAGATTACAAGGAAATAATTTCGGGGGGGGGAGACCAGCAATGAAACGAATCGCGACGGCAACGGTAGTTGTTTGCTTCATGGCAGCGTTGCACGTGATGGGGCAAACGACATCGACAACCACTACAACGTCAACTTCCACACCGACACCAGCAACTAAACCCACCGCGAGTTCAGCGGCAAAGCCCACGGCGAAACCGCTACCCAAATCTGTCCTCTATTGGGACGGCACGGGAAGATGGGAGCGGCCGGAAGGGGACTTCCACGCCGACAAGGCGAACGCCGAGCGCATGGACAAGTGGCCATCCCCGACGTATGAAAAGCCGGAGGCCGAAACGTCGGGCCACAATATGAACGCTACAGGAGAATTCAACGGCACGTCGCAGGGGTCGAACAACTTGAGATGCAGAGGCCCGGAAAAGCGGCCGTGCACGGACGGGGAGGTCAGGGAGTTGTATCGCCGGATGGCAGAGAAGAGCGCAGAGCACCCCGCCCTCGCTTCGATCAACACCTTGACTTTGGAGTCCTCCGAGGGCGCTTTATCATGCCGGCAAGTCGATGGAGCGCTCTGCACCCGTGAACAACTCGGGGCCCTAAACGAGCACGTTGCTGCACCGCTGAGGTGCGCGATCTACGAAGTGAGGTCCTACCCGGAAAGCCAGAACTCTACGGCGCAGAATCAAACTCCTAAAACATCGACGAACATCTCCACGGCGCCGACCACTGCTTTCCTGACCCAGAGCAGTACCGCCACAACGCCGAGTAGCGCATCCACCGCGACGAGTAGCAAGACGTCCACGGAGAATCACGGTTCTACGCCTCAGAATCATAGTTCGACCGCGTGGCAGCATCGAACTGCTGCGGGCCAGAATCGAAATACTACGACGCAGAATCACGCTCCTGCCACGGGCAGCCAAACTCCCACGCCCCCGAAGCAGTAGCAACGGCGAGCGCTTTGTCACCCCGAAAAGCGGGCGGACGCCATGCCCTCCCGCCCGCTGGCGCATCAGCCGCCCCTCTTTTGGTGTCTGCAATCCCGAAGGGAGGTACTGTCTCAGTTTGGGCGAGTTTACCGCGCCATATGGCGGTGTAAAGCCGCCGCTACGCGAAGCTGAAACACGACCCGGAAGGAACATTCCGGCCCCGTGCCGTCGGGAGTATACTCGCCTGCGCCATGCCCTTCTACCACCGCGTTTATAGTCCCAAAGAACTCCCCTTCATCACCACCAGCACCTATCGCCACACGCGCGATTGCAGACTCCCGAAGGCAGGTGTCGGACGGGCTACCCGAGGCGTTGGTGCAGCGGCCCACATCTGGTAGAATTGCATCGTGCAAGAGTCAGTCGAGAATGTCGCGGGGAATGTACCCCACGGCGGCGCCGGGCCGTCGATCTTCCGAGCTATGAAGGCGGAAGCAGATGGGTTACCCAAGGTCGGTCGCTCCGGCCGCGAGCTTGGAGTTCGGATTGAGGGCCCAAGGCAGGACATCACCGTTGGGGAGGATGGCACGGTCGAGCCAGGCAACGGCGGAATGTCAGTTGCGCTCGATGCTGCGCTGAACCTGCCCTAACCTCGCCTTCCCAAATCACTCGGCGGGGAAGGCCGAGACCCCGTATTCTCGATGGTCAGGGCAACTATTCCCTGTACTCTACTCCTTCGCCAGGACCGCTATCCGCACGCTCTCGTGGAGCCGGGCCGCCGATGCCTTCTTTCTGTTTTCGAATTAGACCTAGCGAGCACTCGTTCCCTCTGGAGTAAAGCCGATGACTAAAGACTTGGTGCACTATCGTCAGCTTGAACGTCGCTTGTGGATGGTTCGGTGGAGGCATGAAGGAGAGGAATCGCAGGAAGAAGACACCATCCTCGATGAGATGGAACATGCATGGTTGAACCTAAATGAAGATGAGCAAGCCGCACTGCGTCTTGAGGGACCAAGATGCTGGCCAACAGACTCCTCTTCGTTGCCTCCTCGGCTTTCTGACTCACAATACCCTTCAGCACCAACGCCTTGGGCTTACGAAGGATTCCACTCGCCTAACGAGGCCATCCTGTCAGCGGATGAAGCATGATGGAGAACGACACCAAGGCAGTAGCAGAGCAACTCCACGACTGGTTCGCTAGCATCTTACGCCTCACCGACGAAAGCCTGTTCAGCATCGTGCCGGAGGGGCCACACCGCGACGCCGTCGTGTTGGATGTCCTAAAAAGGAATGCCAGAATCATTTCGCAAAGCGAGCTTGATCGCGGAGGCAAGCTTTATTCACCCCTCTGTTTCTTCCTGGCTGCCGCCTGCCGGAAGCTGAGAACCTCCTTGGGCGGAAGGCATTGGCGAGCCGCACTGGACAATGTTGTGCACCTGCAAGAGCATCTAATGAACGCCGGTGCGGAATTCTCTACAATCGGGTTGGAGATCGGAAGCCCCGCAGCGCTCTTTAAGCAAGAGGTCGACGAAGCGATCAACCAAGCAGCTCTCGCGGGGGGTGTTAGCTACCTCAATAAGGAGGACCGGGAGGTCGCGCTCGGTCTCGCAGTGAACTGGGGAATGCGCCTCTTGCTTGCCTATGCTTTGGAGTGCCCGATCAACAGCTCTAATCGGAAGGACCTTGGTTGGGTGGCCGGCCTTTTGGAACCACTCCTTGCTGCATCCGGTAGTTCCCGATAGAATCGGCGTGGACCACCGCGAACACTGCGTGACCTCCAATGGCGCCCTTTACGTGGAGTTGGCTATGCGGTCGGAATAGGTTGCTTATCAATCGCCGGCTGGCACATCTCTGAAAACCGCTTTTGGGTGTCTGCGATCCCGAAAGGACGTTCTCTTCTGACCCCGCGCCATCGGGAGTATACCCGCCTGCGCCATGCCCTTCTACCACCGCGTTTATAGTCCCGGCGAACTCTTATCTGTCACCGCCAACACCTGTGCGAGTGCGCCGTTTTTCTTCTTGTGATCGCATTCGGCACGGACTCATCCACAAGAGCCGCGGACGTTGGGCCCGAGGTCGCGCTACGAAGATGAAATCTAGCCGCAAATCAGATGATAGTTGCCGTCTTTCTAATTGGCATAAGTAGTATTTCTTTTTGACACCCATCATTTTTATATTGACAAACGTCACTTTAGGGTGTACGGTTCGTGCGTTTAGAGTTATTACCCACGGATGACCAGGGGGAGTCATCTGCGGGCCCTCGGTCGTGCTCTGAGCTTCACGTCCGGGCAATGCCCCCTCTTCTGGCGTGTAAGACTGACTTCCTTTTGCCTTCAAGCGTCGGGCTCTAATTTGAGGAGGCATTTTACATGCGTTTGAACACAAGGAAGGTTGGCCGCAGCGGCGTGCGCTGGCTGGGGTCAATACTCTTGCTCGTGTCTCTATGGGCGTGTGTTTCCCTCACGGCCTCGGCACAGACCATCGTGGGTTCCATATCGGGAGTCGTCAGCGACCCCACGGGAGCCGTGGTGCCGGGAGCCAAAGTTGTTTTAACCGATACTAACAAAGGCTATACGTACAATGGGGTGTCGGATTCCGTGGGGCGGTATGTGCTCTTGGACCTTCCCGCCAGCAATTACAAGCTGACAGTAGAAGCCCCCGGATTCAAATCAACTACCCAGGAAGGAATTGTCCTGGAAGTCGCCGCCAAGCTGGCGATTGACGTCAAACTGCAAATTGGAGCCACGACGCAGACTGTAGAAGTGCAAGGCGCGGCTCCGGTGCTCCACACGGAGGACGCAGTCACCGGCCAGGAAGTCGACCGATCGGCGATCAACGACCTCCCTCTGGTAGATCGTAGTGTTCTTGACTTAGCGTTCCTGGCGCCCGGCGTCATTCAAGTGCCGGGTTCCGCTTATGGCACCAGCACCAGTTTGAACTTCGTGTCCAACGGCGGACGCAACGACACCTCGGACCTCCTGGTGGACGGCATCGCGGCGTCCAGTTACGAGCCCAATACGGCCATCTACACGCCACTGTACCAGCCGAATGTGGATGCCGTACAAGAATTCAAGATCGAGCAGAATAACTACTCCGCGGAGGAAGGTTTCTCCGGCAACACCTACGTCAACATGGTGATGCGCTCGGGAACCGACCAATTCCACGGAGACATTTACGAATTCCTCCGCAACAACGACCTCGACGCCAACAACTTTTTCTCCAACGCCTCGGGTGGTATGCTTCCCTCCCTGCGGAAGAACCAGTTTGGCGGCAGCGTTGGCGGGCCCATCCGGAAGGACAAGACCTTCTTCTTCTTTGACTTTGACGGTGTTCGCGAGGCATACGGCTCGACCCATACCGGTGGTGTTCCCGACGCCGCGGAGAGAACGGGTGATTTCGGCGAGCTTTGTTCGCGAGCGGGCGGAAACTTCGGCACGGGTGGACTTTGCTCCGTTCCTGCCGGCCAGCTCTGGGACCCCTATTCCGGGGTGTACCAGCCCTGGGTTGCCCCGAACGGAAACAGTGGGACCGGACGCGTACTGCAAACCCCGATTCCTTTTAACAACATGGCGGTGTACACGAGCCCGGGCAATCCTGGATTGGCCGGGACGCCCTACCAACCCGCTGCTGTGGCCGGCAACCTGATTGACCCTGTGGCCTCGAAAATGATGAGCTACTACCCCATGCCCACCCCCGGC
>JBKQVI010000096.1:0-13985 GCA_052139985.1 Terriglobia bacterium | reverse complement strand
TCTCACGCAAAGACGCCAAGGCGCAGAGAAGCGCAAAGAAGAACTCCTTTGTTTGCTTGGCGGCCCTTTCCGTCTTGGCGTCTTTGCGTGAGTTGTTTTGTTCTTTGATCGATTTTTTCACAGCTTCTCCTGGCCGTGAACCCAAAATGCTCGCAACTCCCGCGCTGTCATGCTGAGTGGGGATGGGCCTTTTGGGCCCACCCATAATCATGAAGATCGCGACGCCAGCCGCTACTGAAAATAAATGGGTTAGCGCGCGATGTTCGACGGAGCCCCGCGAAGGATCTCTTCGCCTCTACCCATTTCCGCCCTCGGGTTTTGCCCCTCCTCGTCACTATTCTTCTGCCATTCCTGCTCGCCACTCGTCACTTGTAACTGCTCACTGCTCTTCACCGCCAGGCATCACTTGTCATTCTCATTTTCAATAACTACCTTTCTTTTCATCAACATCATGGAGAGACGAGCTTAACTCGTTTGCTTTCATCAACATCATGGAGAGGCGGAAATCGGACATTATTTCTACATTTGTTTTCAATAATTTACAGCAACTCAGCCTCATTTTTTAATCCCCTTTTTTTTCGCCGACCCTGGCGGCCGAGGATAGAGCAACTATTTTATTTTCAGTAATATAGGATTTTGCAAAATTTTCTCCATTCATTGCTAACCCGTTTAGTTTCTAGTACATCATGGAGAGCCGTTTCACCTTTTTTCGACCCCTTCCCGACTTTCAGGCTAAACCTTTGTATTCCAATGAGATAAAGCGTTGAGACATTTTTACTCTAGAACGCTAAGTCCTTTTGTTTCCGGTACATCATGGAGAACCGCACTTTGTAACGCCGTTTGCGCCATACGTGGCACGGGCATCCGAAGGTGAGAAAAAATAGACGGTTTCACGCAAAGGCGCAAGGATGCAAAGATCGCAAAGAATAATTGCTTGGTTTCCTTTGCGCCTTTGCGCCTTGGCGTGATGTGTTTTTGCTTTTTCCTTAGTTCTTTCGCAGCTTCTGCTGCCCGTGCCGAGCACGGCCAGGATGGCCGCACTACGGTTTTCACACAGATTCCTTCGGGGCGGCGCGGGCGAGCTCATTTCTGTCATTTTCCGTTTCGAGGTCAGGGCCATGTGATCGCCTAGCGTTCGTCTGCTGAGCGCCGACATTCTTTTCAGTTATCGTCGGTTTCTTCCTCAGGAACATGCGGACCTCCCAGGGTGCGGGGATGGGGCGCTAGCAGTGGTTGGGCATAGCCTCGTACCACGCCGAGCGGCACAAGGACAATAGCCTCTAGTTTAGAATAGAGCTTCTACGCTGATGTTGTCAAGTGATTTATTGTGCGATTGTGCACCCAACACAGGTCGAGCCGAAAGGCACTCTTGGGCTACCCGCAACCATTTAGTGGCCATGGGTAAAGGCTACGGTCAGTCAGAGTGCGATTGACCGTGCCTCGTAGTTCCCCACCTCACAAGCCGATGATTTGATAAAGTCGTGAGCGATACGTTGAGCACAGGGCCTACTCTGACGCGTGAGAGTAGGCCCTGTGCTCAACGTATCGCTCACCCTGTGCCGCCTGTTTTGCACGGTATCGGCGGTATTTTCCATACTCGCCGAAAGGTGATATCATAAGAACATGGCCAAGAATAATGTCAGGTTTACTGCGGTCGAAACTGTGACCAAACCCGCCACTATCAGGTTCAAGACAAAGGCAGGCGGGACAGTGTCTTTCAAGGCGCTCAAGACCTTCAGAAAGAAAGAGGCCGTCCACTCCCGCGCCAGAAACAAATGAAACGCATCTATTTAGATAGCAATATTCTGATTGCGCACTTCGCGACAGACAAGGCGGAGGAGCCCAAGAAGAAGATGGTAGAGAATGCCTTAGCCGTCTTCGCCGAGCTGAAGGACGTTCAGCTTTGGACTTCCATGTGGACGGTAACCGAGATGGTCAATATCTTGGTTTCCCAGAAAAAGATGGATCGCGGCACGGTCGCCGAAATCGAGAGTCAACTTGTTAGCGAGAGGCGTCTTGCTAAACTTAAGATATATTTCGCTGAGGTCAGCCCGCAAAAAGACTACGACTTTGCAGAATTCTTCTACCACGTGCGACAAAGTATCCTGAAGTACCACTCCGGAGTCGGAGACGTAATCCACAGCGTCATCATGAAGAATAATGGCATCACTGAAATCCTGACGTTCGACGAGAAGGATGATTTCAAGCAGATACCAGATTTAACTGTGCTCCATCCTAGAGACATTAAGATCGAACCGTAGTAATCCTCCACACTTTCCAAAAGCGGCTAGCAACACAGCGCCTTTCTGCCCGAAGGGTTTGTTCTCGGGATTTATGTGGTCGGGCCGCTCCGCGCATCCCGCGGTCGCGACAGGGAGAAGCAGCGACGCGTTAGCCCTCGGTACCGTGGTGTGCACGCGCGGCGATCAGCCGCTCCTTTTTTTCTCTGGGTTAAAAAGGTACATTGTTGCGTCGATTTCCGCGACCAGGGTTTGATCCTCATCATTGATGCGGGTCTCGGCGCGGGCGGTTATGACGCGACGGCGCTGCTCCAGGGTCCACGCCCGAACGATCAACTGCGTCCCGACGGGGATCGGCCGCCGAAAGCGCGTTTCGGCGCGCGCCGTGACTCCATATAGTCCTTGGAAATAGACCGCCCAGCCAAGAGCTTCATCCATTAGCGAAAACGTCACGCCCCCATGGAGGATTCCCGGCCAGCCAACGTGTTCGGCACGGGCGGTATAGAGGGCACGACTTCCCGTCGGCCCATCCGGGCTGAACGGCACTTGCAATCCCAGAGGATTATCCGGGCCGCAGCCGAAACAATGTTTCGTCTTGGATTTCAAATCGACTACCGAAGGTCGCGATGCCATCTCGTTGCCTGTTCTTACTACCTTCTGCTTACGGCCTACCGCCTTCTGCCTGCTACTCTCCGGGGGTCTGGCGGTAAAACGCCAACTGTGCATCGCCGTGGCGCAGGAGGCGCGTGCGGTGGAGGGTGAGGTAATTCTCTTCCAATTGAATGTGCTTCGAATGCTCCGCGACGACAACCGACGAAGGTTGCAGCAGCAACCCGCGCGCGAGCTGCCGCAGTGTGTGGTGGTACTCGCGAATCTCCTCATACGGAGGGTCGAGAAAGATCACGTCAAAGTGTTCGCCGTCGCGCTCCAGCCGTTCGATCCCAGTCAGTACGGCGCAGGTGAGAAGCGCATATCCGGAATCAATCTTGAGCGCCGCCAAGTTTTGCCGGATCAAAACGGAGGCGGCGCGGTGGTGCTCGATGAAAACCACGTCGCGAGCGCCGCGGCTCAGGGCTTCGATACCTACCGCGCCCGTACCCGCATAGGCATCGAGAAAATTCGCGCCTTCCACGCTGGGGCCGAGAACATCAAACAAAGTCTCGCGCAATTGGTCGGTGGTGGGACGCAGATTCCCACCCTTCAAGGTGCGCAAGCGAAGACCACGGTAAGTACCGGAGATAATCCTCATAATCGGGTCATTGGGTCATTGGGTCATCGGGTCATTGGCTCAATAGATCATCGGTCGATTGCTCTTTTGTATTTTAAATGACCCGATGGCCCGATGACTCAATGATCCGATATTTTTACGCCACGCTCGCCAAGCCGTAGCGGCGCGGCCACTCGCTGCGAAGGTATGTAACGAAGGTCGCCAACTCCTCCGCCGAAGGTGAGTTCGCGACAAATTCCGCCGCCTCGCGTTTGGCCCATTCCAGGATGTCCTGGTCGCGCAAAAGGTTGGCAACCCGAAACGCCGGAATTCCCCACTGGCGCGTGCCGAAGAACTCGCCCGGACCGCGCAGCTTGAGGTCGATCTCGGCGATGCGAAAGCCATCGGTGGTGGCCACCATGGTGTTCAGGCGCTCCTGGGAAATCTCGCTGCGGCGCTCTTCCGCCATCAGCAGGCAGAATGATTTCTTGCTCCCGCGCCCGATGCGCCCGCGAAGTTGGTGGAGTTGCGACAGTCCAAACCGGTCGGCGTGCTCGATGAGCATGATGGTGGCGTTGGGCACATCCACACCGACCTCGACCACGGTGGTCGCAACCAGAATCTGCACCTCGCCGCGTTTGAAGCTCTGCATCATGCTTTCCTTCTCGTCGCTTGCCAGGCGGCCGTGCAGCAGGCCCACGTGAAATTCCGGAAAGACGTTGTGCGCCAGTTGCTCGTACATGCGCACGGCAGGCTTAAGATCCAGCTTACCACCCTCTTCGATAACCGGACAGACAACGTAAGCCTGCTCGCAGCGCCGAATCTTGTCGCGCAGGAAGGTATAGGCGCTCTCGCGGTCGCGCTCCTCCATGAGCCTGGTCACGATAGGCGTGCGGTGGGGCGGCAGTTCGTCAATCACGGAAAAATCCAGGTCGCCATAAAGCGTCAGCGCGAGCGTGCGAGGAATGGGCGTGGCGGTCATCACCAGGACGTCAGGATGATAGCCTTTGCGCATCAGTTCGAAGCGCTGCAACACGCCGAATCGATGCTGCTCATCCACTACTACAAGCCCAAGCTGGGCGAAGCGCACGTCCTCTTCGATCAGCGCGTGCGTGCCGATGGCCAGATTCACGGCGCCCGCTTCGATGCCCTGCTTGATTTCCGCCTTCTCCGCTGCTTTGCGCGCGCTGATGAGCAACTCCACTCGGTAATTGAGCGGCCGGAACAACTCTTTGATGTAAAGGTAATGCTGCGTGGCCAGGATTTCCGTCGGCGCCATCAGCGCCACCTGATGACCGTTTTCAATCGCCAGGATGGCAGCCTGAATGGCGACGATGGTCTTGCCCGAGCCCACGTCGCCTTGCAGCAGACGATTCATGGGCCGCGCCGAACACATGTCGTCCACAATCTCCTTCAGCACCCGCTTTTGCGCGCTGGTAGGGTGAAAGGGCAGAATTTTGCGAATGGCCTGGCGGGCGCTGTCCTTCACTCGAAATTCCACGCCAGCGATGGACTTGGCCTTGCGGCGCTTCAGCGCCAAACCCGCGCCCACACTGAAGAACTCCTCGAAGATCAATCTCACTTGCGCCGGAGTGCGGAAAGCGCAAAGTTTATCCAGGTCCTGCTCGCCGGGGGGAAAGTGCGTTTGGCAGACCGCTGCGGCACGGGCGAGCAGCGCGTTTTTCCGCACCACGGTCGGCGGCAGCCGGTCAGGGATCTCGCCGTTAAGCCCCTCGATCGCCGCCCACATGAGCCGCCGCAAGACTCGCGGCCCGAGCGCCCCAATGGATTCATAGATGGGCACGACGCGGCCTATTTCCAAAGAGTTGCCGCCCTCCGCTTCCTCCTCGGGCAAAATCTCAAACTGCGGTTGGACGATCTCCATCGTCCCCGTGCCGTAACGGTCACGGTCAACCTTGCCGTAGAAAAACACCTGCTGCCCGGAATGGAATACCTTGTTCTTCTCGAGGTAAACGGCGTTGAACCACTTGCAGCGCAACATGCCGCTGGAGTCGCTGGCAGCGAGGTCATAGATGTACATGCCTCGGCGTGTGCGCATCAGGCCGCAGGTGAGGACTTTGGCAAAGACTGTCGTGGTCTGGCCGGGCACCAGGTCGCGAATGCGCGTCAGGTGCGTGCGGTCTTCGTAACGAAACGGCGTGTAGTAGAGCAGGTCCTCGAGCGTGCGAATGCCGCGCGACGCAAGCAGTTCCGCGCGGGCGGGACCCACGCCTTTCAGAAACTGCACCTCCGACGCGGCGGTAAGTTTGGAAGTCGCCATTCTGCTCCGATTTGGCTATTATAACTGGGACGTCGCTTGCGCTTCAGTACGAGATACTATTCTCAAACCGACCGTCCAGACAGCGGGAAAACTGAACGGCCGCGCCTGCGCGTCTCTCGGGTTCAGTTGGAACTTCGCCACGAACATCTTTTCCCGCACCTGCTGCGCCCATGCATCTTACGCGCGCCAAATGGATTAAGTTCCTCGTCGCCATCCTGCTTGGCAACGCCCTGTATTTTGCGCTGTCGCCGCACTTGCCGCTTGCCGCGCAACACCGCTCATGGACGCTTGACCTGGGAACAATAGTCGATTTCTGGTTTTGCCTGCTGATTTATGGTCTCCTTGAGCTTGGCGCCTTCTTGAGCCGCGATGATACCGGACATCGAGGACGCAAGGAGTAGCGTCGAATAATGGCCGCTTCCATTTCGAGACATTCGAAGATCTCTGCTATGCCATTATCGCGGCGCGCATATGAGATCATCGGCAGTTGCGCCCAGGAGCAGGAGGCAAGTATTTTCGATATGTTATCAGACCTATAACCATTTTTTGCTTGCCAAATGACCAGCTTTAGCCTAACCTATTACTTCACAGATTAATACGGCGAACCACATCAACGCTTATGATTAATGCTCAACCAACACGTTGTACCACAAGATGACCTCGCCGTGAGTCGATGACTGCGGGCGGCAATAACCATTCTTAATCCAGTGCAGCACTGTTAAATGAGCAGGGGAGTGTGTGCTCAACGCGAAGTTTTGTACCCAAAAAAGGCTAAAGTTTGCCGCGGCAAATACCGAATATACATAGGAGGTAGGTTGATAAAAGTGGAAACCACAGCAAAAGTTGGAGTTACGGCCGGAGAAGTCTGGCACATTTTGAATGATTCCGGTCCGCAGACAGTAGCACAACTGAAGAAAAAGCTTAACGGCTCGGGCGAACTTGTCGGGTTCGCTTTGGGCTGGCTGGCGCGGGAAGACAAAATCGACATTTCGCTGGAGAAGAAGACTTTTAAGGTTGCCTTAAAGTGAAAGGTATAGGGAGCGCTTATGACCGAGAAAACAAAGGCCCTGGTCGTCCACCACAATTCCGAAACGTTGGCCATTCTCAAAGGCGCTCTGGAGCGCCAGGGCATGCACATCATCCATGCCGAATCGCGAGCCCAGGCCAAGAGCCTGCTTGGCGGGCTGAACCCCGTCCCACTGGTGTTTACGGAAACGCAATTGCCCGACGGAACTTGGGCCGACATTTTGGCTGCGGCCGAAAAGGCTTCACGCCCGGTGAACGTGATCGTCGTGGCTCGCGTGGTGGACACGCGGTTTTACGTGGAAGCCATTGAAACCGGAGCCTTCGACTTTCTCGCTCCCCCGTTCAATGCCACCGACCTCGCTTACGTAGTGAGAACTGCCCTCGATAATGCGGTGGCGCGTCGCGCCGCTCATTCTACTACCACCCCTTCCGCGGACGAGGCGCTGTTCGCAGAGGCTCGTGAAGTTGCAACCTCGAATTGACGGTGACCTCTGCCTAGCGTCTCGCGCCGATGATCCTGCAAACCTACGGGGCGTCTTTTGGCTGTAGCACGCACTCCGAGAGAGTGATGTTCGTGCCAGCCAGCTATGCATTTGCTTGATTCCACAGCGGCGTCCTTCGCCGCGCCCAGGATGCGAGCACTTGGTTGATCCTCCCCGGGCTCTCCGGGCTGCTGAAGCTGGCCCGCGGCAGTCAAGGGGCTTGGCAATAAGGCACAGTGCGGCAGAGCCGTAACCCAATTGTGCCACGGCCATCAACCGGGATAACTCATTCAACTTACATATGTTACAGCGATAGACCCAGGGCAAGTTCGCCTCATGCGCAAATGAGCATCCGTCTGGATTTGGGGCAACCGCTTCAAATCGGTACGGGCTAGGACGACGACAATGCCGAGCCAGATTGCGCTAGGTTGAACGGGACCCATTCAGTTTTGCTCCGTCTAATGCTTATATGCATCTGTTTTTGGACCCCATGGGCGTCGTCGCTTCTGCCGGGGTATACCACATGACCCTTTATATCTGCCCCGCGGTCTTGCTGGCGATATCTGTGGATGCGCGCCGCTTACGCCGGAAAGCAGTAGCGGTCTCAGTCCGTCAAAGCGGGCTTCGCCAGCAAGCTCAGAGCAGCGGCCAAGGCACCCAGGAGTGGAAACCATGAATCGTAAGTGGTCTTTCTTCAAAAAGCGGCAGCGGGACTCAAGGCAACGGCGCGAGCCCCGCGGACTGCCGTGGCTTGATGTTTTGCATCAGGACGTGCGCTATACGCTGCGAACACTGCCGCGGGACCGCTCCTTTTCGCTGGTGGCCGTGCTAATTCTGGCTCTGGGAATTGGCGCGAACATCGCCGTCTTCAGCGTAGTGAACACGATTCTGCTGCGACCGCTGCCTTTTCCAGAGCCGCAACAGTTGGTACGGATCTTGTCCAAGAATCCCGCAGGCGGGGAATCCGGCATGACCTACTCTTCCGACGCTACCGAGGAGTTTCAGCAGCGAAACCATGCGTTCCAAGAGGTGTCGGGCTACTTCGCTTTCTCCGGCCCCGACAACCTTAAACTCATCGCGCGGGACCAGCCGCGACCGGTTACCGGTCTTATGGTGGGCCGAGACTTCTTTCACACGCTGGGCGTTAAGCCCTCGTTGGGGCGGCTGTTCACCGCTGAGGAATGCGTACACAACGGCCGGCCGGTGGCTCTTCTGAGCCATGCCTTCTGGGAACGGCAGTTTGGCGGCAATCCTGCCTTGGTGGGACAGGCCATCGATCTGAGTGGCTCGCCCGTGACGATTATTGGCGTGCTGCCCGAAACATTCGACTTTGGTTCGGTCTTTTCGCCCGGCGCGAAGATCGACCTCTACATGCCTGCCATCCTGGATGATATGCGCGAGTGGGGGAACATCATGGCGCTGGTGGGACGTTTGAAACCGGGAGTGACTCTCGCGCAAGCCCAGGCGGAGACCGATCTGCTTTTTCCTCATCTGGACTTCAACGCGAAACATCCGGAATGGGGAGGCGACTACACCGGCAGGGTGCTGGGGTTGAAGGACTACGTCAGCGGCAAACTGCGGCAGTCGCTCATCGCCGTGTGGTGCGCTGTGGGCCTGATTTTGCTGATTGTTTGCGTGAATCTGTCAAACTTGCTATTGGCGCGTGCGGCGGCGCGAAGCAAGGAATTCGCCATGCGCAGTGCGCTCGGAGCCGGCCGCGGCCGGCTGGTTGGCCAACTTCTCACTGAGAGCCTCATCCTCTCGGGCGCGGGGGCGTTGGTAGGTCTGGGAATCGCCTTTGCGGTAACCCGGTATCTTGCCCATCAAGGGTCGATTGCGTTGCCGCTGCTCGCGAGCGTGCGGATTGACGGCGCTGCGCTGGGATGGACGCTGGTAATTGCCGTGGTCACCGCGGTTTTCTTTGGCCTTGCCCCGGGCTTGAAAATATCCAGTGGCAATCTGCAGGAAGCGCTAAAAGACTCGGGCCCCGGCACGAGTGCGGGAAGAAAGCACGAGCGTATGCGCTCGGCGCTGGTGGCCTCGGAGGTGGCGCTGGCCTGCGTGCTGCTGGTGGGCGCCGGGTTGTTGCTGCGCAGCTTTCTCCGGATCCTCGATGTCGATCTGGGCTTCCAACCCAGCCGCGCTGCCGCCATCAGCGTAGATTATGACGATGGAAACGATGCGGCGAAAAGAGGCGCAATTTGGCAGGACATTATCCGCCGCGTTCAGGCCATCCCAGGGGTTGAGGCGGCCGGCATATCCGACAACATCCCAATGAGCCGCAATCGCGCCTGGGGGATATCGGCTAAAGGCAAGGAGTACCGCAAAGGGGAACTTGAAGGCACCTTTGTGTACATCGTCTCACCCGGCTACGTGCGAGCGATGGGAATGCGCCTGCTCAAGGGCCGCGACATCAGTTGGCAGGATGGTCCCAAGAGCCCGAAAGTAGCCCTGATCAATGAGACTGTCGCGCGCCGCCTCTGGCCCGGCGAGGACCCCGTCGGACGCCTCGCGCAAGTGAACGGCAACGATACCCAGGTGATTGGCGTGGTGGCCGATGTTCACGAGAGCAGCGTAGAAGGAACTGCCGGCTGGCAAATGTACCTGCCGGCAACGCAGTGGGGACCAGACGGAGCTGAACTGGTGGTACGCACGAAATTGCCGCCGGATTCTCTGGCGTCCAGTGTCATGGTCAAGCTGCGCCAGATCAATCCCGGCCAGCCTGCGACGCAGTTTCGGCCCGTCCAGCAACTGGTAGATCACGTAGTCTCGCCGCGCCGATTCTTTGTTCTACTGGTCGGCATCTTCGCCGCACTGGGGCTGCTTCTGGCTTCGCTCGGCATTTATGGCGTGATCTATTATTCGGTGACCCAGCGCACGCAGGAGATTGGCATCCGTATGGCTTTGGGCGCCACCCAAACTCAGGTGCAGATGGGCGTGATGGGGAAAACGCTGCGGCTGGCACTCGTCGGAATCGTGGCGGGAATCGTGGCCTCCTTTGCCGTCGCGCGGCTTATTTCGAGTCTTCTGTTTGGGACCGCACCCTCCGACCCGATTACGTTTGCGGGGATGATTCTGCTCCTTGGCGCCGTCGCCTTCATCGCGGGATATATCCCCGCGCGCCGGGCATCACAGATCGACCCGATGGTTGCCCTCCGCAATAACTGAGGCACACGCCTCAGGCAGAGCGGCGGAAAAGGAAAGTGTTTCCTTAGACAGTCAGTGCGGAATAATGCCGCGTTGTGCGGCATTTGTCCGCCGCTTTTCGTCATCACTACCCGGGGATTGGCCCACAGCGCTGGGTCGCAGGGTCCGCAGTCACGTTTTTGCGGATGGAGGGTGCTGGGCGCTTTCCAGAACGTCGTCCATGACCGCGAACAATTCCTGGACGTGGATAGGCTTCGACACATATCCATCCATGCCGGCGGAAAGGCACCGCTCCCGGTCTCCCTTCATGGCGTGTGCTGTCATGGCGATAATAGGCAGGCGACCCCCGCTACATTGTTCTCGTTCCCGAATTGCTGCTGTAGCTTCGAATCCATCCATCTCGGGCATCTGGACGTCCATCAGCACAAGATCAAACTTGTCCCTGCCCAAGGTTGCCAGGGCCTTCCGGCCATCGCCTACTACCGTCACTTGGTAGCCCTGCTTTTCGAGCAGTCGGGACGCGAGCGCCTGATTGACGGCATTGTCTTCGACCAGCATGACGTGCAACTTCCGCCTCTCCTCCTCCGCATGTGCGGTGGGACGTTGGCGGTCGGTTGAATCTACGTGCGGCGATTGACTGGTATTCGCGACTCTTAGGTTGGCTGTAAAGTGAAAGGTGCTGCCCAGGCCCGGCGCGCTTTCCACCCAGATGCGTCCGCCCATCATTTCGACCAGTCGTTTGGAGATGGTCAGCCCTAAGCCAGTTCCGCCGTGGCGCCGGGCGGCAGAACCATCCACTTGCGTAAAGGCGTCGAAGATGGCTGCCTGCTTATCGGCAGGAATCCCGATTCCCGGGTCCTGGACGCTGAAGTGGAGCATGACGAATCCTCTATCTTCGGACTCGCGCTCAAGCCGCACGATGACCTTGCCTCGATCGGTAAACTTGAGAGCGTTGCCCGCCAGATTGATGAGGATCTGGCGTAGGCGACCCGGGTCACCGAGCAGCGTTTGGGGGATGGCAGGTTCTATATGAGCCCCCAATTCGAGGCCCTTTTCATGGGCCCGCTGCGCCAGGAACTTCATCGTAGATTCCACGGTGTCGCGCGCGCTGAACTCGACGGATTGGAGGTCCATCCTCCCCGCTTCGATCTTGGAAAAGTCGAGGATGTCGTTGATGATGTCGAGTAGGGATTCCGCGGACGACTTGACCATGCTCAGGTCTTCTCGCTGCTCCGGGGTGAGGTCGGTATCGAGCGCCAACTCCGTCATACCAAGAATCCCGTTCATGGGTGTTCGGATCTCGTGGCTCATGTTGGCCAGGAATTCACTCTTGGAGCGGTTAGCGGCCTCGGCGGCCTCCTTCGCCGCCTCCAGTTCCTTCTCGTTGCGCTTGCGGTCGCTCAAGTCCATCATGGCGCCGATCAAGCGCAAAGCCTTGCCTGTGCCGTCTCGGACCACGTAAGCCCGGTCGTACAAATACGCGTAGGAACCATCCCCCCGGCGGTAACGGTATTCGCTCGACCAGAGACTCTCGCTGCTTTCGATGACCGCCCGTACGCCTTCCAGGACTCGCTCTCGATCCTCGGGGTGGATTCGGGACGACCACCAGGCTGCGCCAAGGTCAGCCTCTCCGTGTGCGTACCCGAAGATCCTGTAGAACTGTTCTCCGTACCAGATGTGGTTGTTAGTGAGATCCATTTCCCAGATTGCGTCATTTGTTGCGCGGACCACATATTGAAGACGCTGTTCCAGCGCGGCTTCACTCTTCAGCCGCAGCCGGAGGATTTGCGTTTGTCGATGGACACGGCGCCGCAAGACGTATACCCACACGAGGGATAACAGGCCGGCCAGGATCGCGAGTCCCAGGACGCTCAACGCACGCGTGGCGGTCCACCAGGACGGAGTGCCGAGGACCGCGATATCATCCGCAGAGCGCAGCACCACCCTGAAACCGGCAGGATCACCCTGTTCATTGGCCTGGACAACGCAGACGCCCGTCACTTCGACGAGGCTCCCGATTTCCAGCGGTGCCAAACCGTGTCCCGCAACATGTGGTCTTAGATCAACTTCGAAGGTTGCGGAATCTGCCTCCAAAGTCAGAATCCTTTCGCCACGAAACTCGGCTTCGTGGAGCAATCGACCGTTGAGCCGCACCAGTTCGGAATCGTGGTCTCCTTGGAGCACTTGCAGGGCGGCGACGGGGTGAGGAAGGACCTGGGCGCCGTTTCCCAAGCCGCGAAGAACAGCGTGCCGCAGGATGGGTGATAGTCCCTGACTTACGCTCGGGAATCCAGCCACCTCTAAGCAGTCCCCGACTTTGAGGGGTGTTCTCTGGCTGCTTTCGACAAAAAGCCCATCCTCACCGTCCTGGATGAAGAAGCCCCGCCCCACTTGCTGAAGCGTAACGACGCCTCGCACCTTGATCCGACCGAGTTCTTTTTTGGGGACAAAGCGCAAAAGGCTGGAAATGGTATGTACCGGGCCGACGAAGGAATCCGGGGGACCCTCCTCCGTGACCTTGAGGTCGGCAAGGCTGGGAACAACCAGTCGCACCCCAATCAACTGATTCTTCTTGTTGTACGTCGCCCCGCACACGCCTTGAACGATCACCTTCGCATCGACAAGATTGGGGGGAATCGAACCTGGAACATGGGGTATTCTTACGCTTACCGTTCCGGTATCCACTTCGAGGGTCAGTCGTAACTGCTCGCCTTGCTTCGTCGCGTCGAGCACGATCCCTTCCACTTGGACTCGACGGCTGTTGTTGAAGGTCGAAGTGAGCTCGCTCAAGGAGGCTATGCGAGCAATGGGCAGCGACCCCCTGCCCAGAACCCGGATGCGGGGTTTTCCGACTTCCGGAGCAAAATCGGGCCACTGGCCCACGCCGCGCACTTCCACCAAGTCGCCTGCCTTCAGGTTAGGCTTTGGCCCCTCAATTGGGTTCACCCAAATCCCCGCCGTCGCGTCCTGGATGAACAGATCGAGGTTGGTTGGATCGTAAAAGGTGACCACTCCGCGAAGGCAAACTTCGGGATTCAGAGACGCTCGCTGCCGGGTGAGTTGCCGCACCTGCTCAACCTTGGTCAGGACCGGAAGCCTTGATTCACGGTGGGGAATCTCTTGGGCCAGACTCACGGAAGGTAGCCAGCTCAGCAGGAGCCATAGCAAGGGGAACCATCGCCGCTGGGGATTGTTCCAAGTATGCTTCTGAGACATTAGACCACACCAATCTGCATACACACCTCTGGAAACCGGCTTCGAGACACTTTCTCTGATGGATATCCTTCGAGGCACCGCCAAGCGTTCGCTCCCGGCATCCGTCGCGGGTACTCCTGCACATTGCTAGTTTGGGCTAGATTCTCAAAGCGTCAAGGGCACCAAAGTACTGACTGTCCCGGTCAGAACCGCAGGTGAACCCATTTCGGGTCGGGTGGACAGTTGCTGCAAATTGTCGCCGACTCGCCCAAGTTACACTTGGTGAACTGAAGGTTAGCGGCCCGTAATCCGTCCGTAAGTAGATGGGTTCGACTCGAACTTGGTAATTTTGCGTTAGCCACGATAAGCATGAACTTGCCCGGGGCCGTCGAGGGCGCGAGGGCGGC